>JAMLIB010000004.1 GCA_023954415.1 Trueperaceae bacterium | reverse complement strand
TGCACCCTGCCCTGTACTCGCACCCGCACACGCACAGCCACACACTCACGGCCGGGCCGCGGGGCCCCCCCCCCCCCCCCCCCCCCCCCCGCCCGCCGGGGGGGGGGGGGGGCCCCCCCCCCCCCCCCCCCCCCCCGCCGCGCGGGCGGCGCCCCCCCCGCGGCCGCCCCCCCCCCCCGTCTCCGCTGCTCTCCGGGCCGGAGACCCCAAGGAGGCGAGCGACGTGTCCATCAGACCGGCGACCGACACCCCATGAGGCAGCGGCGCGCCACGAGCCGCGCCGCAACGTTGCTCGACGTGAGGCCGCTCCGCGAGAGTCCAGCGTTCCTCCGGCTCTGGGTCGGCACCACCCTTTCGGTCTTCGGCTCGCAGCTCGCTTCGTTCGCCGTGCTCTTCCTCGTCTGGGAACGCACGGGGAACGCGGCACTCGTCGGGGCGATCGGCGGGGCGCAGGCCGTGCCGATGTTGGTGTTCGCGTTACTGGGTGGGCGCATCGCGGACTCGGTCGACCGCCGGACGCTGGTGATCGTGATCCGCGTCGGGCAACTGCTCGCCTCTACGATGCTCGCGGCCGTCGTCATCTCCGGCACCGCTTCCGTCGTGCCGATCTTCGTGGTGATCGCCATCCAGTCGGGACTGAACGCCGTCGGAGCCCCGGCCTCCAAGACCTTCGTCCCGCGGCTCCTGAGCGGTGAGCGCCTCAGCGCCGGTCTGGCATTGACGAACCTCTCCTTCCAGATCAGCATGCTGGCCGGGCCGCTGGTCGGCGGATTGGTGATCGCGTGGTCGGGGGTCGGACCGTGCCTGGTCGCCAACCCCATCGCGTTCGTGTTCGCTCTCTACGGCGTCGCGCGCCTGCCCAGCATGCGGCCGAAGGGTTCGGGCACAGAGACACCCGGAAGCGGGTTCTTCGCGGCGGCCCGACTGGTGGCACGCACGCCCGTGCTCATCGGCGCGTTCGCCACGGATCTCTGCGTCACCCTGCTTTCCATGCCGGTCGCGCTGTTCCCAGTGATCAACGCCGAGCGCTACGGCGGGTCGAGCGTCACTCTCGGGCTCTTCCAGCCGGCGCTGGCGATCGGTGGCGTTCTGGCAGGCACGTTCTCCGGTCGGATCACCCGCAGCCGGAAACAAGGTCTAGTGATGCTCGTCTCGGGCGGCATCTGGGGCGTGGCGCTCGTCGCCTTCGGCGCCGCCGACCGGTTATGGCTGGCGCTGCCGGCCCTGGCGCTAGCCGGTGCAGCGGACGTCGCGAGCGTCGTCTCGCGCGCCACGCTCGTGCAGGAGGCGACCCCCGATGCGTACCGCGGTCGCGTCAACGCGATCGACTACCTGGTCGGCGTCGGTGGCCCCCAGTTAGGCAACTTGCGGGCTGGTGTCGTGGCCTCCGCCACCGGCGGTGCGGCGAGCGCCATGCTAGGCGGGCTGGCGGCCGCGCTAGGTGTCGCCTCCATCGCCCTCGGCATCCCGGCCGTACGGCGGTACCGAAGGTCGGAGTAAGGCCAGAGCCGCTGTAGTAGTCGATCCGCCACCCACAACAACGGACGCGTCACACCAAGCCCGAGACGCAACACACGCAGGCGACGACCAGCAACACGAAACGCAAGCTCCCCCAACTCACGATACGTGAAGACATCCGGCCCACCAACATCCCAACTTCCCGCCGGCCCCGCCAGGCGCTCCACGATGAACTCGGCAAGATCGGCACCATGAACCGGGTTGACGCGCGCTTCGCCGGAGCCGACCGTGAAACCCGCGACCGTCGATGCCCTGCACGAGAACCCGCTAGCCCGGTGTCCACGGTTCGGTTTGGTGTGAGAGCCAGACACGCTTGGGGCGAAGCGAAACGATGCGCCTTTGCCCCTCGGTCTTGGGGTCGTCCAGTTCGCCCGACCAGACGGCGGCGTCGCCGGCGATGACCACTAGGCCGTCATGCGCATCGACGACGATCGCCTGAGACCCCCGCGTGTGGCCCGGCGTCGACACCGCCAGGATGCCGGGAAGGAGCTCCTGATCTCCTTCCACGGTGACGTACCTCAACGGCCGGTTCGGCGGGTCCACCCACTCCGGGACGGTGTAGTCAGGTTGTGCACGCGCGTCCTCGAGCTCTTGGCGCTGCACGTAGAGGGGGACGTCAGGGAACAGGTGGTTACCGCCGCAGTGATCGAAGTGCAGGTGAGTGTTCATCACCATGCGGACGACGCCGAGGTCGAAGTCCTGCCGGTTCAACGGGTGGATGTTCGGCTGCATGTCGGCGACGGCCGGGTGCAGCTCGGTGAATCCCGTGTCGACCAGGATCCGCCCGTCGGGATGGTCGATGCAGTACACGTGGATCGGCATCCGGACCGCCGCGAGCTCCCCTACCCTGATGGGCGTGATCGTGATCCCTCGACCGGCGCTCATACTCCTCGCACCCATGCTTCCCGCCGGGCCCGACGGGCCGCGCCGACCGGGGTCGTCATAGCGATGCCGCCCGGGCGAAGTACGCCGCGAGGCCGTCCCAGATGGGGAGCGTCGTCTCGACCATCTCGGCGAAGAACTCGTTCTCCCAATCGGCACCGGCGCCGTACGCGCTCGTGACGATGCGCACGACGCAGCTCCCTCCCGACCCGGCTTCGATGACGAACTCCGTCGCGATCGGGCTCGCGTGCGCAAGGTCTTCGTACACCCGCTCGAGCGGCACGTGGTGGCGGGAGAACCACTCGACCATCTCGGGTGAGACATCCTCGGCACGCTCGGCGATCGGCCACGGTTCCTCGTACGCGAACCGTCTCCCGGGGTCGTAGGCGGTCACGGTGCCATTCAAGGTGAAGGCGCCGAAGTCGAACGACACCTCGCCACCTACGCGCGGTTCGAGCGCGGTGGGCACCATCCAAGAGGAGATGCCGCCCGCGGTGGCTATCGCACGCCAAACCTCCTCGGGGGCCGCGGCGATGCCGTAGGTAAGCTCCGCGCGATGCGCGACACGCCCTATGCGTTCCTCGTCGTTCATGATCCTGCCGCCTTCCTTGGGCGAGGGTAGGAGGAGACGATCAAACGGTGCGGTCGACCTTCGTCGTGGTGGTACCTCGCGGCGATCGCGGCGACCGCCGCTTGGAGTTCGGACGCGAACGCCGCCCGGTCCTCCGGCGATGCGAACCCGATCACCGCATCCACCGTAAGGGTCGGCACACGGACCCCGTCCGGCGCCTCTCTGATGATCGTTCCCACTTCGGAGACCGCCCGGGCGTTGACCGCGACGAGGTAGTCGGCCGAGAGCCGATCTGCGATCCCGCCCGTGTCGATCGCCGAGGTCTGGAGCACGTCCGGAGCGACGACGATCCGGCGCGCGGTGCGTTGCATCAACCGTTCCGTGATCCCGCCCCAAGTACGCGTCTCCGCCGGCTCGACGAGTCCGTGCGCTTCCAAGGCCTTCAGGTGGTAGTTGACCTTCTGCCGCGTCAGGCCCACCGCCGCCGCCACAGTGGCCGCCGACCCAGGCTCGGCCAAGGCCTCGAGGATCGACGCACGAACCGGGTGGAGCGCGACCTCCACCGCGGCTCCGTCGCTCAGTACCTGCACGCTGTTCATGGCGGCAAGATACGATTGACAAGAAAAATTGTCAAGGCAGGGGGTCGCGAACCGACACGGGCGCCGGAGGCCGGGGTCGGCGGCAACCGGTCTCAGACTTCGACCGACTCTTCGGGTAAGGCGGCGAGGCTGGGCGGGGGCCCGAGCAAAGCGGCAGCCCACTTGCCAGCCTCAGGTTCGCCCAGCGTCAGGACGAGCGGCTCGCCGGCGGCGAGCAAGTCGAGACGGCCTCCCGCCTCCGCGATCGCGCGAGCCTCACGTCCCATGAGCAGACCCCGGAAGCGCACTCAGCGCGAACCGCTCCGCGCTCGCGTGCTCGAGAGCCATCCGGCGGAGCGCGGCTAGGGCCACCTCGTAGGCGATAGTCCCGATCACCGTCACCTCCATCTGCACCGCGCGGTCATCGTCGGGCACTCCCTCCAACTCTTGCCCCGCCTCGGCGAGGATCCTCGGCATGCTCGCGTCGAAGGTGCGCAGGTCGAGGTCCCAGCCCCCGGACCACATGGCAACGAGCGCGTCGGCTAGCATCCCTCGGACCTGAGCGTCTTGGCGCACCCGCATGCCGTGCCGCCGCACGAACTCCTCCACTGCCACGAAGGCTCGCCCGTACTCGGGGGAGCCCCGATCCCGAGCCGGGACCATGGCGTCCTGAGCCACCCCGAAGGCATCGTGGATCGCGACGCCATCGTCATCGACGGCGGCGAGCACGCGCCGGATGTCGGCCAACTGCAGCTTGCCGAGTTCCAGCAGCGCCCGGATCAGCCGCACACGCCGAACGTGGCCCTCGCCGTACTCCGCCTGGTTCACCGCGCGCGCATCGCCCGGGTGAAGCAGCCCCTCACGCAGGTAGTACTTGAGGGTCGAGATGCTGACCCCGCTCGCCTCACTGAGCCCGGCTATCCGCATTCGCACACGCAGTCGCTGCTTGACATCTCTCATAGATACTGGCACTATCTATTATGGATAGTCAAGCTATCCATTCAGGAGGCCAGCATGAGAGCCATCCCGGGCCGATACACAGCGAGCATAGAAGGCGACTTCGTCGTCTTCGTGATAGGCATGCGCATCAACAAGCTCTGGAAGCCGCACAAGTGGGTGCCGGTCATGAGCGCGATGGGACCCATGTTGAGGGAGCTGTTCACCCACCCCGAGAAAGGGTTGCTGAGCACCCAGTTCGGTTGGTCGGGGCGCACGATCACGCTCATCCAGTACTGGCGGAGCTTCGAGCAGCTGGAACGGTTCGCGCGCGACCGCAACGACCCCCACCTACCGGCATGGCGGCGCTTCAACCGAAGGGTCGGCACGGGCGGCGACGTGGGCATCTTCCACGAGACCTTCAAGGTCGCCGCAGGCGCATATGAGACCGTGTACAACAACATGCCCGTGATCGGGCTGGCCGCGGCAGGTGAGCACTTACCCGTCGCACAGCGCGGCGAGACGGCGCGCCAACGGATCCGCGCGGACGAGCCCGCTGACCACCCGACTCCGATAAGCTCGATGTCCCGAGCCGGAAGCGCGAGACAATAGCCATATGAACTCAAGTCACGCTCTTCACGTGATCGTCGGCGCCGGGCCGGTCGGAACCTCGCTGGCGCGACGACTCGCGCATGAGGGAGAGCGCGTGCGGGTGCTGACCCGCTCGGGCCGCGACTTCGGCGTGGCGGGGGTCGAGTCGCTCGCAGTGGACGCGAACGACGTAGGCAAGCTCACGGCCGCTGCACACGGAGCACGTGTGCTCTACAACTGCGCCAACCCGGGAACGTACTCGGCCTGGGAGAAGGAGTGGCCGCCGCTGGCAAACGCGATCCTGGCAGCGGCGGAAAGCACCGGCGCGGTGCTGGTGACTGCAAGCAACCTCTACGGCTACGGTCCTGTCGACGGACCCATGACGCGCGCGACGCCGTTGCGCCCCAGCGACCACAAGGGCGCGCTGCGAGCGCGACTGTGGCGGGAGGCGCTGGCCGCCCACGAGGCCGGGCGGGTGCGCGTCGCCGAGGCCAGGGCGTCCGACTACATCGGCCCGGCGTTGTCGATCGGCAACGGCCTGCTGGCGAGGTACGCACACGCGACGCTAGGGGGGAAGCCGGCGATGGTGTTCGCCGATCCCGACCAGCCCCACACCTGGACGGCCATCGAGGACGTCGCCGCCACCCTCGCGGTGCTCGGTCAGGACGAGCGGGCGTGGGGCTCGGCGTGGATCGTGCCGTCCAACCCGGCGCTGAGCGTTCGCCGGACCTTGCTCGACCTGCACGGCGAACGCGGGCTCCCCGAACCCCGGCTATGGCAGGTGCCCCGGTGGACGATGCACGCCGGGGGTGCGTTCGTCCCGCTGCTCCGGGAAGTCACGGGCGTCCTGTACCAGTTCGACGCGCCGTTCGTCGCCGATGGATCGGAGACGACCGAGCAGCTCGGGATCGCCCCGACGCCGTGGGAGCGGGTCGTCCGCGATACCGCAGCCGCGTGGCTGGCCAGGGCGCGAGCGCGTTAGGTAAGGCTGGGCCTTGAAGGCCAGACCCAACCGATCCGCGAACCGCGGGCGCATCAACGCGATCGACTACCTAGTCGGCTCGCCATGCCGACCGTCATCGGGATCGACCGCGGTGCGGTCATCGCGCGCGCCGAGCACGACGGCCTGGAGGCGCTACATTGACCCCATGGCTACCCGGATGGACAACGTCGGCATCGTCGTACAGGACCTGACCCCGGTGATCGAGTTCTTCCAAGACCTCGGGCTGGAGCTCGAAGGCCGGACCATGGTGGAGGGAGAGTGGGCCGGTCGCTGCACCGGCCTCGGCGATCAGCGCGTCGAGATCGCCGTGCTGCGCACGCCCGACGGCCACGGCCGCGTCGAGCTCTCCCGCTTCCTGGAACCGGAGACCGTCGAGGACCACCGCGCCGCCCCCGTCAACGCCCTGGGCTACCTTCGCGTGATGTTCGAGGTGGACGACATCGAGGCCACGCTCGCGCGGCTCGCCAAGCACGGTACGCGGCTCGTAAGCGACGAGGTCGTCCGGTACCAAGACGCGTACAAGCTCTGCTACATCCGCGGGCCGGAGGACATCCTGGTCGGACTCGCGCAGAGCCTCGGCTGAGCGTGACAAGGCGAGGAGCCAAAGCGCCGCGACGCCAGGCGCGCTCGTTGTCAGGAACCCCCAGAGGCGCGGTGCTCAACTAGCCCGACAGTGTTGCCCTCCGAGTCCTGGATGAACGCCTGCCACTCCTCCGCCCCCTTGGGACCGAGCGTGTCGTCGACGTGGGTGAAGATCAGGTGCGGTTCGGACCGGACCGCCACGCCGGCCGCGCGGAGGCGTTCGACGGTGGCATGGATGTCGTCTACCGCCAGGTACAGGTACGCGCTTCGGGCACCTCGGTCCAGCAGCAGTCGCGCCCCGCCAAGATCGAAGAACACGAGGCCGGGCTGGTCGAAGCGAGCAGCGGGCGGGGCGCCGAGCAGGTCGGCGTAGAACGCCGTGGCGCGGTCGAGATCGGTGGCACGCTGGGCGACCTGGATGAGTCTCATGTCTCCTCCGAACTGCGTGCCAACGCTACCGCGCGCACTACTTCCGAGGGGAGAGCCCGTGCGGTTGACCCAGCAAGGCCCGACCCGTGGGACGCCCAGTCCCAACGAGGCGACGACCGCGCCTCAGGGAGTACGCCTGCGAAGCGTGAGCGAGGCCAGCGCGAGGCACCCGACCCCGAAGGCCGGGACCACCAGCAACGGCCGCCAGAGGCTCCAGCCATCGTCCCCCGTGGTCGCGGCCGTGACGGCGTCGATCGCGTAGCTGAGCGGCAGCCAGTCGCTGAACGCGCGCAGCGCGCCGGGCATGCTGGCGCGCGGCATCAACAGGCCGCCCAGCAGGACCTGCGGGAACACGAGCACGGGCATGAACTGCGTGGCCTGGAACTCCGTGCGCGCGAAGGCGCTGGCCAGGAGCCCGAGCGCCGTGCCGAGGACGGCGGCGACGACGGCGACGAGCATCATCGCCGGCAGCGACCCCGCGACGTCGAGCCCGCACACCCACACGGAGAACGTCACGGTGACGACGGCCTGCAGCACGGCCACCAGCCCGAACGCCAGCGCGTAGCCGACGATGAAGTCGGCCTTGCCGAGCGGCGTCGTCATGAGCCGTTCGAGCGTGCCGGACCGACGTTCGCGCAACGTCGCTATCGATGTCACCAGGAACATCACCGTGAACGGGAACAGCACCAGGATGGCGCCGCCCAGCCGGTCGAACACGCCGGGCTGGCCGCTATACAGCCATGCGAACAGCCCGACGAGCAGGCTGGGGGCGGCGAGCATGAGCGCGACGGACCGGTGGTCGTGGCTCAGCTGCCGGAGCACGCGCCCGGCGGTGGCGAGGGTACGGGAGCCGGTCACGCCGCCGTCTCCGGCCCCAACGCCCGTCGAGCGAGCGGCCGAGGCGCCGCGTCGCGCTCGATCAGCGTGAGGAACGCGGTGTCCGGATCGGTCGTTCCCGTCTCCGCCAACAGGTCGGCCGGGGTCAGGTCGGCGATGATCCGACCGGCGCGCATCAGCAAGAGCCGGTCGCAACGCAAGGCCTCGTCCATCACGTGGCTCGACACGATGAGGGTGGCGCCCGCGTCGGCGAGGGCCCTGAACACGTCCCACAGCTCGGCCCGCAGGACCGGGTCGAGCCCGACCGTCGGCTCGTCGAGCACGATCAGTTCCGGGCTGCCGAGCATGGCTACCGCGAGCGAGACGCGGTTCTCCTGGCCGCCGCTGAGCGAGCCGACCGTCTGGTCGCGCTGCGCCGCGAGCCCCACCTGGGCCACGACGCGGTCGACGTCGGTGGCCGGCGCCCCGACGAGCCGCGCGAAGTACCTGAGGTTCTGTCGCACGGTGAGGTCCGCGTACACGGAGGCCGACTGCGTGTCGTAAGCGACCCGGCGCCGCAGGGTCCTGGCCCCGGCCGGCTCCCCGAGGACCGTAACGCTCCCTCCCTCGGTCTTCTGCACTCCCACGATGGAGCGCATGAGCGTCGTCTTCCCGCACCCGGACGGGCCGAGCAGGCCCGTGATCTGACCGCGGGGGACGACGACATCGAGCCCGTCGAACACGACCGTTCCGCCCCGCATCACGCGCAGGCCGCGGACGGTCAACGCGGGCCCGCGATCATTATTCATCATGCGATGAATTGTGCGCCGTCGACCGACGCCTGTCAAGACGGCGCCGGTCGGCCTACTCCACGAGGTAGCGCTGCACCGTCGCGCCGACGCGCGCGACGAGTTCCTCGACGGGCGCCTCCGCGAGCGTCGGCAGCTGCACGACGTAACGCGCGATCAACAGCCCCGCGATCTGGCTCGCGGCGAGGGAGGCGCGCAGCTTCGCGTCGGGAGCGCCGAGGCCCGCCGCAAGGCGGTCGATGAGCTCGCGCTGCAGGAAGCCGGCCACGAGCGGCGTCGCGAGCCGGTTGCCCAGGCTGCTGCGGAGCAGCGCCACGGTGCGCTTACGTGTATCGGCGTCCTCCAGGTGGCCGAGCACGAACCGCACGACGCTCTCGCCTACAGCCTCGCGCGGACCGGCGAGGATCCTCGGGATGGCGAGGTCGGGCCGGAGCGGGATCTCGATCGTCTCGGCGAAGAGGTCGGCCTTCGTCCCGAAGTAGTGGTGCACGAGCGCCGGATCGACGCCGGCGCGCGCGGCGATGCCGCGAACGGTAGCGGCGTCGTACCCGAACGCGCCGAACTCCTCCGCCGCGGCGGCCAGGATGCGACCGCGCGCGTCGGTGGCCCCGCCCTTGGGCCGACCCCGCCGCCGCTTCGCCTTCGGCACGGCGTAATCAGGCATGGGGTCAGCCTACCCGCCGCGCTAGTCTGGGCGCATGCCTTACACCGTGATCGTGTCGCAGGGCCGCGTCGCGGACAGGACCGCGGGGGCGATCCCGGGCGCCGCCGCCGTAGGTGCGGCGGTGGCCGAGCGCCTCGGCGTGAGCGTGCGGAAGTGCGGCACGCCGACGGCGCCTGTCGACGACGCCTGGCCCGCGGCACTGGCGCAGGCCGAGCCGACGCTCGTCGAGCTCGCGAGGGCGGTTCGAGAGGCCCTCGACGACGACCTGACTCCCCTGTTGGCCCTCAACAAGTGCCCGGCCAGCCTGGGGACCCTGCCGGTGGCCGCCGCGCGCTGGCCGGACCTGAAGGTGCTGTGGATCGACGCGCACGGGGACTTCAACACGCCGGCCACGACGACGTCCGGCTACCTCGGCGGCATGGTGCTGGCGGCCGCCTGCGGGCTCTGGGACAGCGGCCACGGCGCCGGCCTCTCTGGCTCGAACGTCGTGGTCCTTGGCGGCCACGACCTGGACGCAGAGGAGTCGAGGCTCCTCGCCGTCGCCGGAGCGACCGTGGTGCCCCCAAGGGCGGGCAGCGACGAGGCCGTCGCCAGGGCCGTCGAGGCCGCACTGGGGGACGGCCCGGTCTGGGTGCACCTCGACTGCGACGCGCTCGAACCCGGCCACGTGCCCGCGGACTACGTGGTGCCGGGCGGTCTCGCACCCACCACGCTCAGGGCGGTGCTGGCCGGGCTGCCGCGGGAGCGCGTCGTCGGCCTGGAGGTAGCCGAGTTCGAGGCGCGCGAGGACGCCGAGGGGGCCGGACCGGGCACGCATGGAGGGCTCGCGACGTTGCTGGAGGCGCTCTCCCCGGTGCTTCCATAGGCTCGCCAGAGCGCCGGCGCATGGCCGGCTCCGACTTCCTCAACCTGGATCCGAGCGCGGCGCCGGCGCGCGGTCGGACGGCGTGGCTCGCCGACCAGCTCCGGTCCGCCATCGCCAACGGCGCGTTGGCGCCAGGCACGCGCCTGCCGGCCAGCCGGGTGTTGGCCGGCGAGCTCGCGCTGGCGCGCGGAACCGTGGTGGAGGCTTACGAGCGGCTCTATGAGGAAGGCCTCGTCGTCACCAACCACGGGGGAGGCACCGTTGTCGCCGACCTGGTTACCGGAAACGAAGCGAGGCTCGCGAGCCTCCCGGAAGCTACAGCCGCGCGGGAGCTGCTGAACATCTCCGAGGGCGTTCCGGACCTGACCGCGTTCCCGCGCGCAGCGTGGCTGCGGGCGGAGCGCAAGGTGCTGGCCACCGCGACCGTCAGGGAGCTGGGATACGCCCCGCCACAAGGTGCGTTGGCCCTGCGGGCCGCGCTCGCCCGGTGGCTGGCGCGAAGCCGCGGGGTCATTGCGGACGCCGACCGGATCGTCGTCACGGCCGGCGTCACCGGAGCCCTCAGCCTGCTCGCGCAGGTGCTCCGTGGCCTGGGAATCGCCGAGTGCGCCGTAGAGGACCCGGGAGCGGAAGGCAACCGCCGCATCCTCGACCACTGGCTCGACGCGCTCCATCCGGTCCGGGTCGACGAGCAGGGCCTGGACGTCGACGCCCTCGCGCGCACCGCGGCTCGCACCGTCCTCGTGACCCCCGCGCACCAGTTCCCGACCGGCGTGGTGCTCTCGCCGGAGCGTCGCCGGGCGTTGGTCGCATGGGCGGAGCAGGTCGACGGGTTCGTGATCGAAGACGACTACGACGCCGAGTACCGCTACGACCGCGCACCCGTGCGCGCGCTGCAGGCAACGGCACCCGAGCGGACCGTTCACGTCTCCAGCCTCTCCAAGGTCCTCGCACCCGCGCTGAGGATCGGCTGGCTGATCGCACCCGCCGGCCTGCACTACGAGCTCGTTCGCAAACGTTGGGCCACCGACCTCGGCTCCCCCGTTCTGCCGCAACTAGCTCTCGCCGAGCTCATCGACACCGGCGTGTTGGAGCGCCACCTGCGCCGTCTCCGCCTCCGGCATAGGGAGCGCCGGGACGCGGCGGTGGCGGCGATCGGGCGTCACCTCCCCGGCTGCAGGGTCGAGGGCGTCGCGGCCGGGCTGCACCTCCTCGTTCGGCTCCCAGATCGCATCGACGACGCCGCGCTCGCGACGCGGGCCGCGGCGGAAGGGATCGCCGTCAAACCCCTATCCGAGCACCGCTTCGCTCCAGGACCGCCAGGGCTGGTCATCGGCTACGGTCCCCATCCTCCCGCAAGGCTCGAGCAGGCGCTCAAGACCCTCGGCACGCTCGCGGGGCTCCTACCGACCTGAGGCGTCACCAAGTCAGAGGCCGGCGAAGGCGAGAATGCCGGCCAGGACCACGAACGAGGCGGCGAACACGCGGCCGAGCCACCGCATGACGGGCGGCCTGCCGGTCACGAACCGCCCCAGCCAGGCCGCGCACACTCCGTAGACGGAGAAGATCGCCAGCGTTATCGCCATGAACACGGCGCCGAGACCGGCCATCCTGAACACCGCTCCGTCCGCCGCAGGGTCGACGAACAGGGGCAGGAAGACGAAGAAGAACAGCGTGAGCTTCGGGTTCAGCAGGTTCACGAGCACCGCGCCGCCTATCACCTGCCCCACCGATGGCGCCGCACCGGCTACTCCCTGCCCGGCAGCGGGGGCAAGAGCGCCGGCCTGCCGCCATAGACCCCACGCCATGTAGAGGAGGTAGGCAACCCCGAGCCACTTGACCGCCTGGAACGCCACGGGGCTGGCAGCAAGCAGTGCTGCCGCGCCCGTCAACGCCAACATCATGTGGGGCACGATCCCGAGCGTGCAGCCGAGCGCGGCGACCAGTCCGGCCCGCGTCCCACGCGCCATGCCGGCGGCGATCGTGAACAGCGCCCCCGTGCCGGGCGTCGCGGTCACCACCAGTGAGGTCGGCCAGAAGGCCGTGGTCATGCCGCTACCCTAACTGCAGCATGGTCCTGTATATAGGGCCAAACTTAGCCTATGTAGTCGTACCAACACAGCACTGGATGGATGCTTCACTGCCGCCCCGGGAGGGCGTGGCGTAGTCATGCGACTGGTGGAGCCTGTGTCGAGCAAACCGGTGATCGTGCTTACCGCTCAGAGCCGCTGGCGCAATGCCTAGTCATGGACGGTTCTTGCCTAGAACGTAACAACCCCGGAGACATGCTCTCGCAGAGGCCTTCCGGGGTCTTCGCTACACTTTACGACACGAGGAGGCCACGGTGACAGAGCCCACCGAGCATCTACGCGTGATCGCAGATGCACTGTCTCGCGAGCGTCTCGGTCCCTCCGGCACGCGTTCCCGAACCTTCATCCGCAAAAGCGTGGCTCTTCCTATGCCGCCCTACACCGCCTCCATCATTTGCGCAACCGTGTAGCCCATCACGAACCGATCCATAGCCGCGACTTGCACGCAGACGTGGCCATCATCTATCAAGTGCTTGGGTGGATAAACGACGACGTCATGTCGTGGGCGGTCTCATTCTCGCGAGTGGACGCCGTGCTGACCACGAAGCCCGGCTCCTCTCCCCGGGCCTGGGCCTCGCCTCCACTTCTTGCCCTGGCGGCATCGGTGGCGCGAGAGGCAACGCCTCACGAGACTTCCCCCGCCGGCATGGGTAAAGTTATCCGTGCTCGCAACGGTCGCAGCAGGCCTCGGCCTAGGCCTGTCCCTCATCGTCGCGATCGGGGCCCAGAACGCCTTCGTGCTGCGGCAAGGTATCCGTAGGGAGCATATCGGCGCCGTGGTGCTCGTTTGCGCGCTCTCCGACGCGCTCCTGATCCTGGCGGGCGTGGCGGGGCTGGGGTTCGCGCTCGAAGCGCTGCCCTGGCTCACGACCGCGGCGCGCTGGGCTGGAGCCGCCTTCCTCGTCGCGTACGGGCTGCTGGCCGCCAGGCGCGCCTGGCGGCCGAGCGGCGGCGGGCTCGAGGCAGACACCGGCAACGGCCCACGGTCACGTGCGGGCATCGGCCCGTCAGCCGGAGACACGGACGCGCGTCACGGCCCCGACGAGAAGAGGCCGTCGACGGGCACGCCCCTGGCACCGGTACTCCTCACCGCCATCGCCTTCACCTGGCTCAACCCGCACGTCTACCTCGACACGGTCTTCCTGGTCGGGTCCGTGGCCGCGACCTACGGTCCGGGCCGGTGGCTCTTCGCGGCTGGGGCGATGTTGGGAAGCGTCCTGTGGTTCTCGGCCCTCGGCTTCGGAGCCCGCTACCTCTCCCCCGTGCTGCGCGGTAAGCGCGCATGGCGCGTGCTGGACGGGCTGATCGCGGTGCTCATGTTCGTAGTCGCTGGCACCCTCGTGTTCGCGTAGGCTTGGCGCTCGTCGTGCGCGCTGAAGGTCGTGCGGCTCGGCGCAAGATCTTGATTGACCATCGCCGCATGAAACCTACTCTCGGGTGCGTCCCGTCAACTGCAAGTCCAGCTCGACCCTGTCATGGGCAACACGCGGCGCGAGTCGTCGTCCTTCGCCTTTCTCCATACGCACGAGCCCGTAACTGACCATCTTCTTCAACGTGCGTGAGAGGTTGGACTTCGCACGCCCAGTCATCTCTGACAACTCTTCGAGGGAGCCCGGTGTCCGCTCGTCGATGACGCGGAGCAGTTCTCTATTCCCGGCAGACAGGACTCGAGCGAACGACTCGATAGATGTGAACCAGACCTTCGGGGCGTTCTCTGTCAGCTCCTCCTCCCCGCGTGCGATTCGCAGGGTTCTCGCCTTCATCTCCTCGTAATCAGCGATTCCGACTCTCAAGATCGTCATAGCACACCTCGTTCTCTCAGCATCGCGTCGACCGCTTGCCAGAGGTCGGTCAACAGGGTGGCGGCATCCTGGTAGGTGTAGGCCCTTACCGCCTTGAGACGGTGGCGGTGGTCCGACGGCGCGCCGAGTGCGCCGCGTCCAACAGGGTGAGCGTTATCGAAGCCCACGAGCCGCTCACCAGCTGGCCCATGGAGCGTCAACGAATAGTCGAGACCGTGGGGTTTCGCCGTAGACACGGGAACACGAGTGACGACGAACTTCACCCAGTGTCCACCCACCGGATCGACAACCAGCACTTGGCCGTCAAGGTCCAGAAGGGTGTCAAGGCTTGAGTCGCGGACCTCGGCCACCGCCCTATGTTATCACAATAAGATAACTATTCCGATCCGCTAGACACGCCGGTGGCTGCCGACCGCCAACACCCGCCGCGCCACCCGCACCGCAGCTCCCAGCCCGCACAAACGCCCGACCAGATCATCGACGGCCGCCCGCAAGGCCAGGTCGTCCACGGCACCGAGGGCATCGAGGATGAAGAGCGCCGAGGTCGTCTCGTCCGTCAGCTGCGTTCTGCGCCCCTGCCGCCAGTTCCACCGGCGGCACGTCACGCCCTCCGCGTCGCGCCACACGACCTCGCCGGGCTCGGGGCGCTCGATGATCGGCTCGCCTTCGTCAAGCATCTTGGCTCCCGGGGTTCCGAAGGTCGGGGTTCATGCCGCACGGTACTGCACCTGTACCCGACGAGTAGCTCTCGGTTACCGGGCCACTGCGGCTCGGCCGCCGCCCGACTTCACCGAAGCCGACGAGCCAGACCGTCGAGGAACAGGTCCAGACCATGCCGGTAGGCCCCCTCCGGGTCGCTGGCCTTCCCCGTCGCCTCGCCCAGCGCCCGGGACACGCGCGCGGCGGTCGGGAACCTGCCGGCGTCGCCGATGACCGCGGCCAGGGCCGGCTCCAACCTCGACCACCATCCCGCGTCGTTCTGCTCCCCCGGCTCGCGCGAGCGACGGTCGGCTACGGCGGCGCGCGCCGCGCCTTGGACGAGGGCAAGGAGAGCGGTCAGCGTGTACTCCATCTCGATGTCCGTGAGCCCGATCCCGTTCAGCGCGCGGAGTTCGGTCTCGTACTTGGTCGACGCGCCGGGACCGGGCACCGAGCGGCCCGGGGCGACGTCGGTGACCCAGGGGTGCGCGAGGCAGCTAGCCCAGTTCGCCTCTGCGACGGCTGTGAGGCGCAGGCGCCAATCTGGATCGTCGGGTTCCCCGGCTCGCGCGTAGGTGGCGCCCGCCACGTGGTCGAGCATCAGTTCGACGAGCTCGGCGCGTCCGCCTATGTGCGGGTAGAGCGCCATCGCGGTGACGCCGGCCTCCGCGGCCAGCCGCCGGATGGTCACCACCTCAAGCCCCTCTCGGTCAGCCAATTCAACGGCCAGCGCCGTGACGGCGCGCGTGCCGACACCGCTGCGAGGGCCGGGCGGCGACTCGCGCCACAGGAGCCCGAGCAGCCTCAGCTCGTCGATGCCGGCGCGCGTGGGCACAGCCTCATTCTATCTTATATACGTTGTATAGTACATCGTATAGCCCAGGGGGCGAGGAGGTATGGCGCGATGAACGAAGGGAACGAGCATGAGCCGTCCTAAGCACAACCGTGGCTCGATCAGCGCGCGAGGGGTGCGCAAGTCGTTCGAGGGCGCGGACCGCCCCGCGCTCGACGACGTGAGCCTGACCGTTGACCCCGGCCGGGTCTGTGCCCTCCTGGGAGCGAACGGTGCGGGCAAGACCACCTTGCTCCGGATCCTCACGACGTTGACCCGCAAGGACGCTGGCACCGTCGAGGTGAACGGCTGGGACGTCGACCGCCACCCCCGCGAGGTGCGCGCCTCGATCGGCGTCGTGGGGCAGTACGCCGCGCTGGACGACGTGCTCTCCGCCCGCGAGAACCTCGTGCTGTTCGCGCGTTTGATCGGGCTATCCCGCTCCGAGGCGCGCGCCTGCGCGCTGGAGCTGCTCGAGCAGGGCGGGCTCGGCGAACACGCCGACAAACGGGTGTCCGCCTTCTCCGGCGGCATGCGGCGCCGGCTCGACCTGGTGACCTCGTTCATCACCCGGCCCTCGGTCCTGCTGATCGACGAGCCCACCACAGGCCTCGATCCCGTCGCGCGGCGCACGATCTGGGACGCGGTGCGAGGCCTCGTCGCCGACGGCACGACCGTGCTGCTCACGACCCAGTACCTGCAGGAGGCCGACGAGCTCGCCGACGACGTCGTGATCTTGAGCGAGGGGAAGGTGCTAGCCACGGGAACGACAGCCAGCCTCAAGGCGCTCGTCGGCGAGCCCCGGATGGAGTTGCGGGAACCGACCCTCGAAGACGTCTACCTCCACCTGCACGGCAAGGAGCGGTGACATGACCGTGACAGACGTCGAACGCGCCCCACGCCGGCGCCTGCTGCGCGAGGCGCTGATCCTCACAAGCCGGGCCATCGCGCACTGGCGCGCACGCCCGGTCGCGTTCAGCATCCAGCTCCTGTTCCCGGTCCTCGTCATGCTGCTCATGGGCGGCCTGCTGGGCGGGGCGATCGCGGGCACGACCGGCGACTACATCGTCTTCGTCGTGCCGGGGATCCTCGCCTTCACGATGCTCTCCGGCATCGAGTCGACCATCGGTGCGGTCACGAACGACGCGGCCAAGACGGTGACCGACCGGTTGCGGACCCTGCCCATCTCGCGCGGCTCCGTGCTGCTCGGGCGCGTCTTCGCCGACATGCTCACCGCCGCTGTCGAACTGGCGATCGTCAGCGCCGCCGGTCTCGCGCTCGGATGGCGGCCTGACGCCGGTCCAGGTCAGATCGCCCAGGCTTACCTCCTCCTGCTGTCGCTGAGGTTCGGCCTCCTGTGGGCGGGCGTGTGGATCGGCCTGAAGGCCGGGACTCCGGAAGCGCTGTCGGCCGCGCAGCTCGCGGTCTGGCCCGTGGCGTTCCTCTCCACCGTGTTCGTCGACCCGCGCACCATGCCGACCTGGCTCGGCATGGTCGCGGAGTGGAACCCCCTATCGGCGACCACGTCCGCCGTTCGCGAGCTACTGTCCGGCGCGCAGACACCCGGCCTAACGCTCATGGCGGACCACGCCGTCCAGTTCGCGGCGCTCTGGCCGCTGGCGCTGACGGCGGTGTTCGTTCCTCTGGCCGTGCGCGCCTACCGACGGTTGCCGTGACGCACGGCGGCGAGGGGCGCACGGCACCCACGCCGGAGCGCCCTCGGTAGAGTGTCCCGGATGCGCCCCTTCGACGACCTGATCGCGGAGGCCGAGGCGGCAGACGTGACGGGCTGGGGCTTCGGCTTCCTCGACGGCCGCGCCACGGAGGAGCGCCCGCCCTGGGGCTACGCCAGGCTCCTCGCCGACCGCCTGGGGCGAGTTCCCTCGGCGCTCGACCTGGACACGGGCGGCGGCGAGGTCCTCTCGGAGTCTCCCGTCTTCCCGCCGCGCATGGTGGCAACGGAGCCCTGGCCGCCGAACGCCGAGCGGGCTAGGAAGCTGCTCGGTCCGCGAGGGGTCGAGGTCGTCGAGACGGAGGCGGGAGCGCCGCTCCCGTTCCGTGAGGGGTCCTTCGCCCTCGTCACCTCGCGGCATCCGGTGCGTCCGGACTGGTCGGAGATCCACCGCGTGCTGGAGCCGGGCGGTCGCTACTTCGCGCAGCACGTGGGGCCCGCCTCGGCCTTCGAGCTGATCGAGCACTTCCTCGGGCCACTGCCCAGGGAGCGCTTGCTGCGCGACCCGGAGGCCGAGGCGGGCGCCGCTCGGCGGGCCGGCCTCGTCGTCACCGACCTGCGCACGGCACGCTGCCGCATGGAGCTCCACGACGTGGGTGCCGTCGTGTGGTTACTGCGCAAGTGCGTCTGGTGGGTGCCGGGCTTCTCCGTCGTCAAGTACCGGGAGGTGCTCGAAGGCCTTGACGCCCAGTTGCGCGGCGGCGAGCCACTGGTGGCGCACTCGACCCGGCACCTCATCGAGGCCCGGCGGCCGGGCTGACGAGGAGGAAGGCCCATCTGGCACACGCGCCACGGCGCAGCCGACGAGCCCAGGCTTCACGCACGCCGTCTCACGGAGCGCCGCCGGGTATCCTTATCACTAACCGAAACTCGGCCTCCCGAGGCCCCTTGGAGCAGGCATGTCGTTGGAGTTCGCCAAGCCCTCCCCCTTGTGGTGGGAGGACGTACCCATAGGACCAGCGCGTCCGCACCTGACGGAGGACAAGCGGGCCGACGTCGCGATCGTCGGCGCGGGCTTCACGGGCCTGTGGACCGCCTACTATCTCAAGCGCCTCGATCCCGGGCTGGACGTGGTCGTGCTGGAGCGCGAGCACGTCGGGTTCGGCGCCTCCGGTCGGAACGGCGGCTGGTGCCACCCCGAGTACCCGCTCGGACTCGCCACGCTCGCGTTCCGCCACGGCGAGGAGGCGGCGCTGCGCTTCCAACTCGCGGCGCTCGACGCCGTCGGCGAGGTCGGCCGCGTGTGCGAGGCGGAGGGCATCGACTGCCGCTACGCGCTGGGCGGCAGGTTCATCGCGGCCCGCAGCGCGCTGCAGGCCGAGCGCGCCCGCGCGGACGTGGAGGAGCAGCACGCCCTCGGCTTGAGCGAGGAGGACGTCCGCTACCTGGACGCGGCGGAAGCGCGCGCCCTCACCGGCATGACGAACGTGCTGGGCGCCAGCTTCATGCCGCGGGCGGCGGCCCTGCAGCCGGCGCTGCTCGCCCACGGCCTGGCTCGCGCCTGCGAGCGCTTGGGCGTGCGGCTGTTCGAGGCCACCGAGGCGACCGCCATCGAGACCGGCGCCGTGCGCTTCCGGAGCCAAGGCGGCGCGGGCACCGTGAGGGCGCGGACCGTCCTGCGCGCCACCGAGGGGTACACGCGCGACCTCCCCGGCGAGCACCGGACGCTCATCCCCCTGTACTCGTTGATGATCGCGACGGAGCCCCTCTCCGACGAGCAGGCGCGCTCGGTCGGCTTCCAGGACCGGCAGCTCTTCGCGGACTACGGCCACATGGTCATCTACGGCCAGCGCACCGCGGACGGGCGCGTGGCGCTCGGGGGCCGCGGCGCGCCCTACCACTTCGGCTCCGCCATCCGCCCGGAGTTCGACCAGGACGAGGTGGTGCACGGCCACCTGGCGAAGCTCCTCGTCGACCTCTTCCCGGAGCTGGACGGCGTGCGTGTCACCCATCGCTGGGGCGGGCCGCTCGGGGTGCCGCGCGACTGGCGGCCGAGCGTGACGTACGACCGGGTCACGGCGCTGGGGCACGCGGGCGGGTACGTCGGCGACGGCGTGGCCCTCTCGAACCTGGCCGGGCGCACCCTCGCCGAGCTCGTGCTGGGGCGCACGAGCGAACGCACCGACCTCCCGTGGGTCCAACACCGCTGGCCCCGCTGGGAGCCGGAGCCGCTGCGCTACGTCGGTGTGAACACAGGGTTGTGGCTGACCCGCTCGGCCGACCGCGAGGAGGCGCGCACGGGCCGGCCCAGCCCGCGGGCGAAGCTCGGGAACCGGCTCAGGGGGAAGGTGGCCTGAGGCCAAGGGGGAGCGCCGGGCCGCCCGCCAGGACCAAGACCGCGCGAGCACCGCGGGCGGGGCTCACGCCGCCCCGCGGGCGCCCCTCAGCGCCGCAGCCAGGCGATCGTCTTGCTGGCGAGCCGGTCCAGGGCGACGACCGACTGCTCGATGTGCTCTTCCTTCGTGTCCTCGATCTTGTTGTGCGAGATGCCGTGCAGGCTCTGCACGAACAGCATGACCGTCGGGATGCCGGCCCGGGCCACCTCGGCGGCGTCGTGCAACGGGCCGCTGGGCAGCCGGTGCGAGGCGCCGCTCGCCTCGCGCACGGCCTCGTCCGCCAGCTCGATGAGCTCGGGGTGGAACGGCATGGGGTCGATGCCCCAGATCTTGCTCCACGTCACCTCGACGCCCCCCTCGGCGGCGAAACGCTCGGACGCCTCGACGGCGCGCTCGTACATCCTCGTCAACGCCACGCGGTCGAGGTGCCGCTGGTCGAGAGTGATGTCGCACTCGGCCACGACGGACGTGACGATGCCGGGGCGCGTGACGCACGAGCCGATCGTGCACACGCCGCCCAGCTCGTCCGTGATCGCGTAGATCTCCTGGCTCATCTTGCCGGCGGCGAGGAAGGCGTCGCGCCTGCGGTTCATGGGGGTGGAGCCGGAGTGCGCCGCCTGGCCGCGGAAGTGGATGCCGTGGCGCTCCACGCCGAACGTGCCGAGCACGACGCCGAGCGGCAGGTCGAGGTCGAGGAGGACGGGCCCCTGCTCGATGTGGAGCTCCAGGTAGGCGCCCGCGTTCCTCAGCTCGGCGTGCGCGTCGTTCATGGTGTCGAGGTCCACGCCGCAGCGCTTCAGGGCCTCTACGAGCAGCACGCCGTCGGCGTCCTTGCGATGGCGCTCCTCGTCGGGCACGAGGGTGCCACCCGCGGCGCTCGAGCCGAGGAGGCTGCGGCCGAAGCGGGCGCCCTCCTCGTCGGCCCAGTCGACGAGCCGTACGGTCACGGGCGGCCTGCCGCCGTACTCGTCCTTGATGCGGCGCACGACCTCGAGCCCGGCCAGCACGTTCAGGCAGCCGTCGAGCCAGCCGCCGCCCGGCACGGAGTCGATGTGCCCGCCGATGAGGAGCTCTACGGGCGACTCGCCAGGCAAGGTCGACCAGACGTTGCCGGCGGCGTCCATGTGCGTCTCGAGGCCGAGCGCGTCCGTCTTCTCGCGCATGAACTCCCTGGCCCTCAGCCACGTGTCCGTCCAGGCGACGCGCCAAGCGCCGTTCTCGTCGCCCGTCAGGGCGCGCAGGTCCTTGAGTTCTTGCACGGTGCGCTTCGGATCGAGCGGGCTCATACGACCTCCTGCTGGACTGCTGGTACGGCGGCGACGCGCCGGCCGGAGGGCCGCCGCGTCGCCTGGGCACGCATGTCGTGAGGGTCAGTCTACCCCCGCGGACGGGGCTAGTCTTCGCGCCCCGTGGCCACCGTGCGGTTGCGACCGCCCCGCTTGGCGAGGTAAAGGCGCTCGTCGACGAGCCGCTGCAGCTCGGTATCCGGCGCGCGACCCGCGGGCTCGTCATCCCCGTGCCCGTCTCCGCTCGCGAACCCCGCCAGGTCCGCCGTCGACGCGAGGCCGATGCTGACCGTGAGCGCGAGCCCCGGCGCCACCCCGGGCGCGAGGTCGTGCCACGGGTGCTCCGCCACCGCGCGCCTGGCGCGCTCGGCGACCTCGAACGCCGTCACCCTCGTGGTCCCCGGCATGAGCACGGCGAACTCCTCGCCGCCCCACCTGGCCACCACGTCCGACGCGCGGAAGTTGCGCCGCAGGATGCCCGCGACCGTCGTGAGGACCGCGTCGCCGACGGTGTGAGAGTAGCTGTCGTTCACGTGCTTGAAGTGATCGACGTCGGCCAGGAGCACGACGACCTCCGAGCCGTCCCGGTGCGCGCGCACCAACTCCTCCTGCAAGCGGCGCCTGAAGTAGCGACGGTTGAAGAGCTCCGTCAGGTCGTCCGTGATGGAGAGGCCCTCTAGCTTCATGGCCTGCTCCCGCAAGGCCCTGTTCGCCTCGATGATCGCCTGCCGCGCTACGACATGGAGCTCGTGGTGCGAACCGAGGCCGGCCTCGAACTCCACGAGCAGCAGGCGCAGGAGCACCTCGTTGCGATCGGCGGAGCCGCGTTCGCGCTCGGCCAGGTAGTCGGTCAGGCGCTCGTACGCCTCCTTGAACCGCCCGAGGGCCGCGAGGGCGACGGACTGCGACCGCCCGAGGCCGGTCGCGGGGATGGGGGCGCCGGCGGCGCGGTACAGGCGCTCGGCGCGCTCGAACTCGGCGAGGGCCTCGGAGTGCCGCCCGGCGCTCAGCAAGTGCTCGCCGTAAGCGTCCCGCACTTCCGCCTCCCACGGGTCGTGGTCGGGGCGCAGGGCCTGGATCGCCTCGGAGAACTTCTCGTCGGCGAGGCGCTCGTCGCCCGCCAGACCGTGCGCTTGGGCGACCTTGGCGAGGGTGGCGGCGGCGTAGGTGCGGTTGCCCGCCTCGGCCAGCTCGACGAGGGCGCGTTCCAGGGCCTCCACCGCGAACCCGAAGCGCCGCTGGCGCATGTAGGCGACGCCCTCGTTCGACCGGGCGAGCGCCGTGCCGAACAGGTCGCCTGCCTCCTGGAACGCCTCCCTGGCCCTGGTGAAGCAGGCGAGGGCCTCGTCCACCCTGTTCGTGTCGCGGTAGACGTTGCCGAGGTTGTTGAGGAGGGCGGGGGCCACGGGGAGGCCGGCCTGCTCGAGCACGGCGATGCCGGCCGTGAGGTGACGCAAGGCGACGTCGAGGATGTCGCGCGAGCCGTAGACGGCGGCGAGGTCGGAGTGAGCGCGCGCGGCGAGGCGCGTCAGGCCGCTCGCCTCGGCGAGCGCGAGGGCCTCCTGCCCGTAGCGCGCCGCGCCCACGGGCTCGTCGAGGAGGAACGAGGCGCGCAGCGCGCTCAGGAGCGCCTCGACCTTGACCTCCGCGAGGTCCACGCCGCTGTCGGTCGGCCAGACGCCCGCATCCTGCTCGTCCGCCTCGAGCGCCGCCAACGCCCGCCGCGCCGCCGCGAGGGCCTCGGCCGGCTCGTCCAAAGCCAGTCCGGCCACCGCCCGCGCGGCCAACGCGACCCCGGCGACCGTCCCGGCCGCGCCGGCGTCAAGGGCGTCGCGCGCCAAGCCGAGCGCCACGCGTGGCCCGCGGGAACGCTCGCTCCAAGCTTCGGCCGCGAGGCCGACCGGCGCCGCCTCGTCGCGCGGCGCTTGCGTGTGATCTTCCAGCATCGGTCACCGGTTCCGCGCTCGCCCGGCTTCGGGCCGAGCGAGCAGGCCCTCCGGCGAGGAGTCGGCCGCCAGTATATATGCCAGCCCGCTCAGGCCTTTACCAAGGCTTCATGCTTTCCGGCCGACTATATGGCGCGGGGTATATCCCTTAGCATCGACTGCACGCGGTCGAGATCAGGGGCGACAACGCCCCTGCCGGACGCGACGCATACCTGGGAGGGTGCATGAGAAGAATCGTCTTGCTGGCCTTAGTCCTACTCCTACCCGCGGTCGCCGCGGCCCAAGGACGCCTCACCACCGCCATCGGTTCCAACCCGCCGACGCTGGACCCGCAGAAGACGTTCAACGGCTTCTCCTTCGCCGTCACCAACCAGGTCTACGAGACGCTCTTCCGGGTCACCCCGCAAGGCGAGATCGAGGGGCTCCTCGCCTCGAGCTGGGAGTACCTCGACCCGAGCACGCTGCGCGTCACCCTCCGCGCCGGCGTGAGCTTCACCGACGGCACCCCGCTCGACGCCGCCGCCGTCAAGGCGTCCCTCGAGCGCCTGCTCGACCCGGCCACCGCCGCGCCAGGGCGCTTCGTCGTGAGCGCCATCAGCGAGGTCACCGCGGTCGACGCGACCACGGTCGAGATCAAGACGGCCGAGCCGTTCGCGCCCCTCCTCGCCCACCTCGCGCACCCCGTCACCGCCATCGTGCCCGTGGCGCACGGCGACGACCTCGCCCGCAACCCTGTCGGCTCCGGCCCGTACACGCTCGTGTCGTGGGAGCAGAGCAACCAGGTGCTCCTGCACGCCAACGCCGACTACTGGGGCGGCGCGCCGGCCATCGAAGAGGTCCTGTACCGCATCATCCCCGAGGTGAGCACGCAGCTCATCGAGCTCCGCTCCGGCGGCATCGACATCCTCTTCAACATCCCGCCGGACGCCTTCGAGGCGCTGGCGAGCGAGTCGCAGCTCGAGACGAGCGCGTACCTCGGCTGGGGCAGCATGATGCTCGGCCTGAACACGGCCAACGCCAAGCTGCACGACCTGCGCGTGCGCCAGGCCATCGCCCACGCCATCGACAAGAGCCTGATCATCGACGAGTTCCTCCGCGGCCTCGCCGAGCCGGGCGTCGTGCCCATCCCGCCGACCGTCCGCTTCGCCGCCTCCGACCTCGCCGAGCCGTACCCCTACGACCCCGAGGCGGCGCGCGCGCTCCTCGCCGAGGCCGGCGCCGAGGGCCTGAAGCTGACCCTCGACATCTACCAGAACCCCGACCTCGAGGCCGTGGCGCAGGTCCTCCAGTTCATGCTCTCCGAGGTCGGCATCGACCTGACGATCCGCGTGCAGGACTACGCCGCGTACGTCGAGCAGACGGCCAAGGACGACCTCGAGCTCTACGCTTCCAGCTGGGGCACCGTGACGCTCGACGCCGACTACACGCTCTACGCCTTCTTCCACTCGAGCGAGATCCCGGCCAACAACATCGCGCGCTACCAGGTCGCCTCCATCGACGCCCTCTTGGAGGAGGCCCGCTCCACGCCCGACGACGCCGTGCGCGCCGCCGACTACCGCGAGGTGCAGGAAGCCGTGCTCGGCGACGTGCCCATGGTGACGCTCTACTACCCGCTCTCCACGATCGCCAAGTGGCCAGTGTTGAAGGGCGAGGTCGTGCGCTTCTCCTGGATCAACCTCGACCTGCGCAACGCCACGCTGGCGCGCTGAGCGCCGGCCCGGAGTAAGTAACCTACGCGCGCGTGGCCGCCTCCCCGGCGGCCACGCGCCTGGTTGACCGGCCCACTCACTAAACCGATGACGCCCCACCACCCGCGCCCACGATGACCCTCTACGTCCTGCGCCGCCTGGCCGCCACCGTGCCCGTGCTGCTCGGCGTGACCCTCGTGGTCTTCGCCATGCTGTGGCTCGCGCCGGGCGACCCCGTCCTCGCCCTCGTCGGCGAGTCGGCGCAGGGCATGAGCAAGGAGGCCCTCGACGCGCTGCGCAAGGCGCACGGCCTCGACCGCGGGCCCATCGTCCAGTACCTCGACTACCTGTACGGCCTCGTGCGGGGCGACCTCGGCACCTCCGTCAGGAGCTCCCAGCCCGTCGCCGGCGAGGTCCTGAGCCGTTTCCCCGCCACGCTCCTCCTCGCCGGCAGTGGGATGGCGGTCGCCATAGCGCTGGGCATGACGCTCGGGGTGCTCGCGGCCGTCTACCGCCGCACGTGGGTCGACCACCTGGCCGTGCTCGTGGCGCTCCTCGGCGTGTCCGTGCCCGTCTTCTGGTCCGGGCTCCTCCTCATGCTCCTCTTCTCGCTCGACCTGGGTTGGCTGCCGGCCTCCGGCTACGGCACGTGGCGGCACCTCGTCCTACCGGCCGCCGCCGTCGGCTTCTCGTCCGCCGCCTTCATCGCGCGCATCACGCGCGCCAGCATGATCGAGACGCTCAGGCAGGACTACGTGCGCACGGCGACGGCCAAGGGCCACGGCGCCGCGGCCGTGCGCCTGAGGCACGCGCTGCGCAACGCCCTCCTGCCCGTCGTCACGGTCGTTGGCCTGCAGTTCGGCGGGCTGCTCGGGGGCGCCGTCCTGACGGAGACGGTGTTCGCGTGGCCGGGCATCGGGCGCATGCTGGTCGACGCCATCACGTCCCGCGACCTGCCGCTCGTGCAGGGGAGCGTCCTCTTCATAGCCGCCGTCTTCATCGTCATGAACCTGCTCGTGGACGTGTCGTACGCCTTCCTGAACCCGAAGGTGCGTTATGACTAGCGCCCGGGCGAACCCGCTCGGGGCCTGGTTGCGCTCGCCCGCCGTGCGGCGCTTCGCGCGCAACCGGGCCGCGCTCGTGGGGCTGGCGCTCGTCGTCGTGCTCGTGGCGGTCGCGCTCCTCGCCCCAGTGCTCGCGCCGTACGCTCCCGACGCCCAGAACCTGCGGGCTCGCTTGCGCCCGCCGTCACAAGCGCACTGGTTCGGCACGGACGAGTTCGGCCGCGACATCCTCAGCCGCGTGCTGTTCGGCGCGCGCGTCTCGCTCCTCACGGGCCTCGTTCCCGTGCTGGTCGCCGCCCTCATCGGCAGCGCGCTGGGGCTCGTGGCCGGCTTCTACCGCGGCCGCCTCGACGCCGTCCTCATGCGCGTCATGGACGTGCTCCTGGCGTTCCCCTCGCTGCTCCTCGCCCTCGCGGTCGTCGGAGCGCTCGGCCCCGGGCTCGAGAACGCCGTCATCGCCGTCGCCATCGTGGGCATACCGTCTTACGCGCGCATCGTGCGCAGCGTCGTCATCGCCGCGAGCGAGGAGGACTTCGTCGTCGCGGCCAAGGCGCTCGGCGCCCGCGACCCGCGCCTCCTCCTCAAGCACGTTCTGCCGAGCGCGCTCGGCGCGTTGAGCGTGCAGGCGACGCTCGGGATCGGCTTCGCCATCCTCTCGATGGCCGGGCTGTCGTTCCTCGGCCTTGGGGTGCAGCCGCCGACCGCCGACTGGGGCGAGATGCTCGCCCGCGGCCGTCGCTACCTCCCCGGCTCGCCCTGGCTCCTCCTCTACCCGGGGGCCGCCATCTCGCTGACGGTCCTCGCCTTCAACCTCCTGGGCGACGGGTTGCGCGACGCGCTGGACCCGCGCGACTGAGCCGGCGGCCGGGCGGCCGCGCCGGCCGCGCAGCCCCGAGGCCCGCTCGGACCACCGGTCGGCGCGAACCAGCGCCCGCGCATACGCACCGCCCCCGAAGCGGTAGCCTTGCGGCCATGATCCCAGTGTTCGATGGCCACAACGACACCCTCCTCAACCACATCGAAGACCCGAAGCGCGACTTCTTCTCGCGCCAGGCCGACGGCCACGTCGACTACGTCCGCGCGCGCGAGGGCGGCATGGTCGGCGGCTTCTTCGCGATCTGGGCGCACTCCGCCCCCCTGCCGCACGTGGCCGAGGAGTCCTTGACGGACGCCCCGCCGAAGTCCGCCCCGGCGGGCGCCGTCGACCCGGCCGGCGCCAGGGCGCACGCCGACCGCTGCGTGGCCCAGCTCCTGGCCTGGGACCGCGACCCACGCTTCCGCCTCGTCAAGACGGCGGCGGAACTCGAACGGGCCATCGACGACGGCGTGCTGGCCGGCATCATGCACTTCGAGGGGGCGGAAGCCATAGGGCCGGACCTGTGCGCGCTCGACACGTACCACGCGGCCGGCCTGCGCTCGCTCGGGCCCGTGTGGAGCCGACCCAACCTCTTCGGCTTCGGCGTCCCGTTCGAGTTCCCGCACAGCCCCGACATGGGCCCGGGCCTCACGCCGCACGGCCTCGCGCTGGTGAGGCGGTGCAACGAGCTCGGGATCATGCTCGACCTCTCGCACATCACGGAGAAGGGCTTCTGGGACGTGGCGCACACGAGCGACGCGCCGCTCGTCGCCACCCACTCCAACGCCTACGCCGTCTGCCCGTCGCCGCGCAACCTGACCGACGAGCAGTTGGCGGCCGTGCGCGCCTCCAACGGCGTCGTTGGTCTCAACTACAACACGGGCTTCCTGAGCCCGGACGGCAGCTACGCCACCAGCATGCCACTCGCGGTGATGGTCAGGCACGTCGACCACCTCGTCGACAAGCTCGGCATCGACGGCGTGGCGCTCGGCTCGGACTTCGACGGCGCGACGATGCCCGACGGCGTCAAGGACGCCGCGCACCTGCCCAACCTCATGAGCGCGTTGGCAGACGCCGGCTACGACGACGAGGCCCTACACAAGATCGGTTACCGCAACTGGCTGCGGGTGCTGAGGCTTACGTGGGGAGAGTGAGCGCGGCTAGTTAGTCGCTGGCCCCGGGGTCGGTGCCGGTAAGCGGCGCGACGCGGGCGCTCGGCTCGGCCAGCGGCCGCCCGAGCGTCTCCGGCACCCCGAACGCGAACCAGGCGGCCGCGCCGGCGCCGAGCGCCCCGATGACGAGCGCCGACGGGCCGAGGCCCAAGCCGCTCGCCACGGCACCCGTGATCAGCGGCCCGGCCACGAAGCCGGCGTCGCCGATGAGACGCCACCAGCCCACGAAGGTCGCGACGGCGTTCTTCGGGGCCAGGTCGGCGCCGAGGGTCAGCATGGTGCCGGCGCTGATGCCGTTGCCGAAGCCCATGAGCAGCGCGGCGAGCGTGAGCCCCGTCGCCCCCGTCGTCAGGGGTACAAGCGCCATCCCGACCGCCTGGAGCACGAAGGAGGGGACGATGGCGAACTTGCGGCCCAGGCGGTCCATGATCAGACCGGCTGGGTAGAAGAGCGACATGTCGGCTAGGTACGACACGCTCACGATGAGGCCTACCACCCCGACGTCCAGCCCGAGGACCTGCGCGGCGTACAGCGGCACGAGCACGCGTCGCCCCGTGCGCACGGCCTGGCCGAGGAGTTGCGCCCCGCCGGCGTTGAAGAGCGTCACGCGCACTCCGGCCATGGCGGCGCGGCGCTTGGCGCGCTCCTCGGCGTGCGAGCCAGCCAACCGACCGTGCGCCGCCCCGCCCCGCGCGCCGGCCGGCAGGGCGCTGAGGAGCAGCACGACCGTCGCCATGGCGACGGCGGCGTAGAGCATGAACGGCACGCGCAGCCCGAGCGCCGACGCTAGGAGGCCGCCGACGGCCGGACCCATGGAGCCGCCGAGGCGCGTCAGGCCGCCCAGCGTGCTCATGGCGCGCCCGCGGTTGGTGCCGCGCGTGGCCTCGACCATGAACGCGTGGCGCGAGATGTTCCAGATCGCCAGGCCCGCGCCCGAGACGAGCCGCGAGACGAGCAGCCACCCGAGGTTGGGCGCGAGGCCGGCGCCGAGCACGGCCACCGCCAGGATCAGGGTGCCGAGGACCATGGCGTCGCGGACGCGCATGCCGCTCACGATCCGACCCGCGGGCAGGTCGGCGATCAGCGTGCCGATCCCCTCGGCCGCCAGCACGAGGCCGATGACGGCGACGGAGGCGCCGAAGCCGTCCGCGTAGATGGGCAACGTCGGGATCAGCAACCCGTCGCAGATGGCTATGAGGATCGCTGGCAGGTAGATGGCTAGGAGCATGCGGGTAACGGGGATGCTAACACTGGCGGCCAGGCGGGACGCGAGTACGCTCGGGGAGCGTACGCCGCGCGTTAGGCGCGACCGACAGCGGCGGACGCGCGAGAGCCGGGGCCCGCCGCGCGTGCCTTGGCCAGCCCCGCCACCCGCACCGCCTGCCGGTACCGGGCGACCAGGTCCTCGGTGGCGGCGCCCCACGACCAGCGCTCGGCCTCCGCCCGGCCGGCGAGGGCCAGCCGTTCGCGCTCGCGTCGGTCGGCGATCAACCGCTCGATGGCCGTCGCCAACGCGACCGCGTCGCCCGGCGGCACGAGCACGCCGGTCTCGCCGTCATGCACGACGTGCGGCAGGCCCCCGGCGTCGGCCGCCACGACCGGAACGCCCGAGGCCATCGCCTCCAACGCCGCGAAGCCGAGCGTCTCCGAGGTAGAGGGGAAGGCGAACACGTCGCCGCTGGCGTAGGCGGCCGAGAGCTCCTCCCCGGCCAGGAAGCCGGTGAACACGGTCTTCGTGCCGGCCAGGCGCTCGCGCAACCAGGCCAGGGCCGGGCCTTCGCCCACGACGGCCAGGCGGGCTCCGGCGGCGGCGAGCCGGTCCGCGGCGTCGGCCAGCACCTCCACGCGCTTCTCGAACGACACGCGGCCCGCGTACACGACGAGCGGCGCGTCCGGCTCCCCGTCGGTCAGGCGCGCGCGCATCTCGGTCGACCAGTAGCGGGCATTGAACCGCTCGGTATCGACCGCCTTGTGCCACAGGCGCACGCGCCTGATGCCGAGGCCGCGCGCGAGCTCGACCATCTGGGGGCTTGTGCAGAGGTTCACATGCGCCAGGTTGTGCACTTCCCGGTCGAGTACCTCGAGGGGCCGATGCATGACGCCGAGGCCGAGGTCCTTCACGACCTTCGGGTCCGTGTGGAAGCTGGCGACGAGGGGCAGGCGGGCGCGGCGCGCGAGCACGGCGCCCCACGAGCCGAAGAGGATCGGGTTGATCACGTGCACGAGGTCGGGCGCGAAGCCGCGCAGCGCGGCCTCCAGCCGCGGCGCGGGCAGCGCGACCTTGTGCGCCGGGTACCACGGGAAGCGGACGCCGGGCGCGGACACGACGCGGTGGCCGGCGTGCTCGTCCGGCGCGCCGGGCGGGGCGAGCACGAGGACCTCGTGCCCCTGCTCGGCGAGCGCCGTCAGCGTGGCCGTGAGGCGCGTGACCACCCCGTCGACCTTGGGGAGGAACGTCTCGCTCACCCAGGCGACGCGCAGGGGGCGGTCGCGGCGCGAGGCCCTCGACCCCGCCCGCGCCACCGCGGCGGCGGCCTCGCTGCTCTCCCCCACGCCGCTACCGCTCAGGCGTAACCGGCCAGGAACGCTTGCAGCTGGTCGGCGGACGGGCGCAGCTTCGCGTCGGGCAGCATGCTCAGCGGGGTCTCGCCCAGCTCGCTCAGCTCGGCGAAGTTGGGGCGGCGGTCGTCGTAGTAGACGATGCCGGTGAGGAGCTCGCCGGCCGCGTTCGCGCGCTCGAGGCGCGCCATGCCCGCCAGGCGGTCGGCCTGGTCGAAGTCGGCCTCCAGCTTGCGCAGCGTCATGCGCGACCCGTCGTGCAGCTCCACGACCTGCGTGGTGCCGGGGTCGTAGTCGTCGATGTAGATCTCTTCTTGAGCCGGGATGAACCCGACCTCCTGGAGGGCCTGCTCGTGCTCGCGCCCGTAGGCGTAGCTGTGGCGCGAGTCCGGCTCGTCGTTGAAGGCGACGCACGGGCTGATGATGTCGATGACCGCGGTGCCGCGGTACGAAAGCCCGGCCTTGATGACCTCGCGGACCTGCTTGGCGTCGCCCGCGAACGTGCGCGCCACGAACCCGGCCCCGGCGACGAGGGCCTCCATGCAGATGTCGATGCCCGGGAACGGGTTGGTGCCGGCGTACTTGAGCTTGGCGCCTTCGTCGGAAGTGGCGGAGAACTGCCCCTTCGTGAGGCCGTAGACGCCGTTGTTCTCGACGATGTAGACCATGCGCACGTTGCGCCTGAGCATGTGCTTGAACTGGCCGAGGCCGATGGAGCCCGTGTCGCCGTCGCCGCTGATGCCGATGGCGCGCACCGCGTGGTTGGCGACGAGGGCGCCCGTGCCGAGCGACGGCATGCGGCCGTGCAGCGAGTTGAAGCCGTGCGACTGGCCGAGGAAGTACGCGGGCGACTTGCTCGAGCAGCCGATGCCGGAGAGCTTGATGATCTCCTGCGGGCGCAGGTCGAGTTCGTACGCGATCTGGATGAGCTGGCTGGCCACGGAGTTGTGCCCGCAGCCCTTGCAGAGGGTCGAGGGGCTGCCCACGTAGTCGTTCTTGCTGAGCCCGGCGCGGTTGAGCTTGACTGCCGGTGTCGGCCGTTCCATCGTCATCTCTACTCCCCGAGGTGCGCGGCGAGGCGCTCCGCCACCCAAGCGGCGGTGAGAGGCATGCCGTCGAGGTACGCGATCGGCTTGAGCTTGGCGGCGTGTTCCGGCAGTTCGTCGCGCAAGATGGCGGTCAGCTGCGCGTCGCGGTTCATCTCGATGACCACCAGGCGCTCGTGCCTGGCCACGAAGTCGCGCACCTCGGCGCCGATCGGGAGGGCCCGCACGCGCATGAAGTCGGTGACCACCCCGTTCGCCGCGAGCAGGTCGCGCGCCTCCTCGATGGCGTAGCGCGTGGTGCCGTAGGCGATGATGCCGAGCTCGGCGCCCGGCCGCTCGTCGCTGACGGCCGTCGGCACCATGGCGCGGGCGGTCTCGAACTTGCGGGCCAGCCGGTCCATGTTCTGCACCCAGTGGTCGGCACGCTCGGAGTACCTGGCGTTCTCGTCGTGGCCCGTGCCGCGGCCGAACCAGGCGGCGCGCGGGTTCTCGTTGCCGGGCAGGGTGCGGTACGGGACGCCGTCGCCGTCGACGTCCTTGTAGCGGCCGAAGTCCGGCAGCGCCGCCACCTCCTCTGCCGAGAGGACCTTGCCGCGGTTCAGGGGCGCGTCGGGGTAGACGAACGGCTCGCCCATCCAGTTGTTCATGCCGAGGTCGAGGTCGGAGAGGACGAGGACGGGCGTCTGGAGGGCGTCGGCCAGGTCGTGGGCGCGGTAGCCGAACTCGAAGCACTCCTCGATGGACGACGGGAAGAGGAGCACCTGCTTCGTGTCGCCGTGGCCGAGGTAGTAGGCGAAGGCGACGTCGCCCTGGCTCGTGCGCGTCGGCAGGCCGGTGCTGGGGCCTACCCGCTGGATGTCCCACACGACGGCCGGCACCTCGGCGTAGTAGGCGAGGCCGAGGAACTCGGCCATCAGGGAGAGGCCGGGTCCGCTCGTCGCCGTGACGGCGCGCGCGCCCGCCCAGCCGGCGCCGACCACCATGCCGATGGCCGCCAGCTCGTCCTCGGCCTGGATGACCACGTAGGTCGGGCGGCCGTCGACGTCGTGGCGCAGCTTGCCGAGGTACTCGCGCAGCGCGTCGATGAAGCTCGTCGAGGGGGTGATCGGGTACCAGCCGGACACGCTCGCGCCCCCGAAGACGGCGCCGAGCGCGCCGGCCTCGTTGCCCGTCATCATGATGAGCCCCGCGGTGGCGTTCATGGGCTCGACCTTGAACTCGTCGGTCTTGACGAGGTTCTCGACGGCCCAGGCGTGGGCGAGGCGCACGACCTCGAGGTTGCTGTCCACCAGCTTCCTGCGCTTGCCGAAGTGGTGCTCGAGCGCCTCCTCGATGACGTCGAGCGGCACGCCGAGGAGGTGGGCGACCACCCCGACGTACGTCATGTTCGCGATGTACTCCTTGATCTTGCCCTTGACCTCCACCCCGGCGAGGAGCTGCTTGACGGGCACGGGGTAGTAGGTGAGGTCGGCCCGCTCCGGCTTGAGGTGCAGGTCGAGGTTGTGGACCACGACGCCGCCGCTCGGCAGGGTGGCGACGTCCTCGTGCAGGGTGGCGGGGTTGAAGGCGACGAGGAGCTCGGAGGGCTTGCGCGCGATGTAGCCGTCCTTGTTGACGCGGATGTGGTACCAGGTGGGCAGGCCCTGGATGTTCGACGGGAAGATGTTCTTCCCGTGGACGGGGATGCCCATCTTGAAGAAGGACCGCAGTAGCGTGAGGTTGGCAGTCTGGCTGCCCGTTCCGTTGGCGGTCGCGACGACGATCGAGAAATCGTTGACTCTCAAGCCGGCGCCGCGCTCCGAATGCGGGCGGTCGACAGGAACGGTTACACCCATGCGCTCACGCACCTCCGGGTCGGGCACGGAGCCCGGCCGCCTTAGTTCGGGTGCTTTGAGGGCGACCCGGTATTACCGGCAATAGTACCGCTACTACCGGGCCGCCATGGCAGGGCTGCTACGACCGGATCGCCAACGGTTCGGGGCTAGGAGGGAAGCACGGTCCTCACGATGGCGGCGTCGAGAGCCTCGTACGCTTCCAGATCGATCGTGGCGTACAGCTCGGCGCGCGTCTGCATGCGCGGCAGGAGCGCCTGCGCGCTGCCCTCTAGCTTCAGCGTGGCGTACAGCTCGGCCTGCGCCTTGTTGGCCATGCGCAATGACGTGACGGGCCAGATGACGATCTTGTAGCCCAGCTCCTCGAACTCGGCGGCGCTCAGCATGGGGGTGCGCCCGAACTCGGTCATGTTGGCGAGGAGCGCCACGCCAGGGAGGGCGGCCGCGAACTCACGGAACATGGCCGGCGTGGTGAGGGCCTCAGGGAAGACGACCTCGGCGCCGGCGGCGACGTAGCGCTCGGCCCGCGCGATGGCGGCGCTCAGCCCCTCGCTGGCCACGGCGTCCGTCCGGGCCACGACCACGAGGTCGGTGGCGGCCTTGCGCGCGGCGGCGACCTTCAGGGCCATGTCGTCCGCGCTCACGAGGCGCTTGTCGTTGAGGTGACCGCACTTCTTGGGGAGTTGCTGGTCCTCGATGTGCACCGCCGCCGCGCCGGCGGCCTCGAAGGCGCGGACCATCTGCATGACGTTGAGCGCCTCGCCGTAGCCCGTGTCGCCGTCCACGAGCACGGGCAGCCCGGCGCGCGCGACCTGGCGGATGAAGAAGCAGACGTCGTCGATGGTGATGATGCCGAGGTCGGGCAGGCCCATGGAGGCGCTCATGGCGGCGCCCGAGAGGTAGAGCGCGTCGAAGCCCGCGGCGCGCGCCTGAAGCGCGGCCATGCCGTTGTGCGCGCCCGGCATGGGCACGATGCCCGGCCGGGCCAGGAGCGCCCGCAGCCGGGCGCCGGGGCGCTCGCTCGGGAGGTCGGCGGCGACCAGGTAGGGCACGCGCCGCCTACCGCTCGCCGACGGGCACGAAGGCGCGGTCGCCCGGGCCGGTGTAGTTGGCCGAGGGGCGGATGATCGTGCCGTCCTCGCGCTGCTCGATGACGTGCGCCACCCAGCCCGCCGTGCGGGCGATGACGAAGAGCGGCGTGAACATGGCGGTCGGCACGTTCATGGCTGAGTACGCGACGGCCGAGTACCAGTCGAGGTTCGGGAACATGCGCTTGGAGTCGTGCATGACCGTCTCGATCCGCTCGGCGACGCGGTACGTGCGCTCGTCGCCGGCCTCCTCGGCCAGCCCGAGGGCCACCGCCTTGATGATGTCCGAACGCGGGTCGCTGACGCGGTATACGGGGTGCCCGAAGCCGATCACGACCTCGCGCTTCTCGAGGCGCGCGAGGATGTCGGCCTGGGCCGCGTCAGGCGAGGCGTAGCGCCGCTGGATCTCGAACGCGACCTCGTTCGCCCCGCCGTGCTTGGGCCCGCGCAGGGCGCCGATGCCGCCGCAGACGGCGGAGTAGACGTCCGAGCCCGTGCCGGCGATCATCCGGCACGTGAAGGTGGAGGCGTTGAACTCGTGCTCCGCGTAGAGGATGAGCGAGCGGTGCATGGCGCGCACCCAGCTCTCCTTAGGCTCCTTGCCGCGCAGGAGCCTAAGGAAGTGGCCGCCGACGCTGTCGTCGTCGGTCTCGACGTCGATGAGCTCGCCCTTGTGGGCCCAGTGGTACCAGTACATGAGCATGGAGCCGAGCGAGGCGATGAGGCGGTCGGCGATGTCGCGCGCGCCCGCTTCCGGGTGCGCCTCGTTCTCGGGCAGCACGGACCCGAGGGCCGAGACGCCGCTGCGCATGACGTCCATCGGGTGGGCGGCGGCCGGGATGGCCTCGAGCACCGTCTTGACGGCGGCAGGCAGGCCCCGCAGGGAGCGCAGCTTCTCCTTGTAGGCCCGCAGTCGGGCCGCGTCGGGCAGCGCGCCGTGGATGAGGAGGTGCGCGACCTCCTCGTACTCGCAGGCGCCCGCCAGCTCCTTGACGTCGTAGCCGCGGTAGCGGAGCTCGTCGCCGCTGGCGCCGACCGTTGACAGGGCCGTGTTGCCGGCCACCACGCCCGATAGGGCGACGGACTTCTTGGCGCGCGGCTGCTGCGCCGCGCTCTCGGGTTCTGGACGCACTTCACTCACCTCCGCTCGGACGGGCGGCCGCTGGTAGGCCCCTGCGTCCGAAGTGCCCTTGCCGCGAAGACCGCAGCGGGAGGGCGTTCCATTCAGAAGATCCCGGCCGGCGCCTCGCCACCGAGCTTCTCCGGCGCCACGACCACGTTCAGTTGCGCGACCTCGGCGGGCGTCAGCTCGCCGAGGCGTGCCGTCAGCTCCAGGAACCTGGCCTGCTCGGCCTCGGCGACCACGCCTTCCGCCAGCGTCCTGAACTTCGCGACGTACTGCTGCCGCGCGAACGGCCTGGCGCCCAGCGGATGGGCGTCGGCGACAGCGATCTCGTCCTCGACGACCGTGCCGTCCGTCAGCGTGACCACCACGCGGCCACCGAAGGCCTTCTCGTTCGGGTCCGTCGAGTGGTAACGCCGCGTCCACTCCTCGTCCTCGACCGTGCCGACCTTGCGCCACAGCCGCACCGTGTCGGGCCGCTGCGCGCGCTCAGGAGCGTAGCTGCGCTCGTGGTGCCAGGCGCGGTCCTGGAGGGCGACGGCGAAGATGTACATGATCGAATGGTCGAGGGTCTCCCGGCTGGCGGTCGGGTCGAACTTCTGCGGGTCGTTCGAGCCGGTGCCGATCACGTAGTGGGTGTGGTGGCTCGTGTGGATGACGACGGACTCGACGGCGTCCGTGTCCGCGATCCTCGCCCCCATGCGCCGCGCGAGGTCGATGAGCGCCTGGCTCTGGTACTCCGCGGAGTGCTCCTTCGTGTAGGAGTCGAGGATGGCGCGCTTCGGCTCGCCCGCTTCCGGCAGCGGCACCGTGTAGCGCGCCTGCGGCCCGGAGAGGAGCCACGCGATGAAGCCGTCCTCGCCCTCGTACGCGGGCGACGGCGCGCCCTCGCCGCGCATGGTGCGGTCGACGGCCTCGATCGCCATCTTGCCCGCGAAGGCGGGTGCGTAGGCCTTCCAGGACGAGATCTCGCCCTTGCGCGACTGGCGCGTGGTGGTGGTGACGTGCAGGGCCTGCTGGATGGCCTGGTAGGCCGTCTCCGTGCTCAGGTCGAGGAGGGCGGCGATGCCACCGGCGGCCGACGGGCCGAGGTGGGCGATGTGGTCGATCTTGTGCTCGTGCAGGCAGATGCCCTTCACGAGGTCGATCTGCAGCTCGTAGCCGGCGGCCAAGCCCCGCGCCAGGTCGCGCCCGCCGAGCCCCTTCGTCTGAGCGACGGCGAGGATGGGCGGGATGTTGTCGCCGGGGTGCGAGTAGTCGGCGGCCAGGAAGGTGTCGTGGTAGTCGAGCTCGCGCACGGCCACGCCGTTGGCCCAGGCGGCCCACTCCGGCGAGAACGTGCGCGCGTTGCCGACGCCGAAGACGGCGGCGCCGGGAGCGCGCGGGTGAGCCAACGCCTGCGTGCGGGCGGTCACCACCGGGCGCCTCGCCAGGGAGGCGACGGCCACGGACGCGTTGTCGATGATCCGGTTGCCGATCATCTCCAGCACGGCAGGCTCGAGGGGAACGGGGTCGGTTGCCACCGCGGCGAGCTTCCAGGCGAGCTGCTCCTCGCGCGGCAGGTGCTCGGCGGACTTGTAAGTGCGGACCTGATGGGACTTCATCGTCTCACGGACGATAGCATCCGCCCGTCCGGGCGAACTCCCCGCGGCGAGCGGGGCGGAAGACCGGGACGAGGCCGCGGCGATCACGCCACGGCACGTGGACGCGAAGGCCGCAACGAGACCGCAGACGTGGAACTCTTGGCACCACCTCATCCGAACATCCGGGAGAATGGCGGGCATGAACCTCACCTCTCACCGTCGGGTGTTCGCCCCCCTAGCTCTCCTCTGTCTCCTCGCCCTCTTCGGCAACGCCAACGCCCAGAACTGGTTCGGCGTCAGGAGCGGTTACCCGCTCGGCGTCACGCTCCACTACGGCATCGCGAACGCGTTGTCCAACGGCTTCGACCTGCGCGTCAGCGGCCGCGTGACGGCCAGCGGCGGCAGCGCGCACTTCGGCATCGGCGTCGACGCCATGACGACGGTGGCCGCCGAGGGCCCCTTCGCCGTCTACCTCGGGGCCGGGCCGGCCATCGAGTTCGGCAACGGCGGCGCCTGGCTCGACATCCACGCGCTGGCGGGCGGCGAGTTCCGCTTCGTCGACTTCGGTCTCGCGCCCTTGGGGCTCTTCCTCGAGGCGACGCTGGGCGGCTCGTTCGGCCTCGGCAACGGCTCGCCGGCGCGGATCCCGACGTTCGGCGCCGCGCTGGGCGTCAACTACCACTTCTGATGGTCGAGCGCCGCTTCGGCGTTGCCGTCATCGGTGCCGGCAACATCGCGGCGGCGCACATCGCCGCCGTCACGGGTCTGCCGGAAGGGCGGTTGGTCGGCGTGGCCGGCCGCACGCCCGAGAAGCCCCGCGCCCTGGCCGAGAAGCACGGCGTGAAGGCGTTCGCCTCGGTCGCGGAGGCCGTCGCGGACCCGGAGGTCGACGTCGTGGCCGTCTGCACCCCGTCGGGCGCGCACCTGGAGCCGGCGTTGGCGGCGATCGCCGCCGGCAAGCACGTGATCGTCGAGAAGCCGCTCGAGGTCACCACGGAGCGCGCCAGGCGGCTCATCCGCGCCGCCGAGGAGGCGGGCGTGGCGTTGGCGACGGTGTTCATGAGCCGCTTCGCGGACGCTAACGCGTACGTCAAGCAGGCGGTGGACGCGGGCCGGCTCGGCGCGCTCCTCCAGGGCAACGCCTACGTGCCGTGGTACCGCACGCAGGCGTACTACGACAGCGCCGCCTGGCGCGGCACGCAGGCGCTCGACGGCGGCGGCGCGCTCATGAACCAGGCCATCCACCAGGTCGACCTCCTCCTGTGGCTGCTGGGCCCGGTGCGCGAGGTCTGCGCCTACGCGGCCACCCTGGCGCACGAGCGCATCGAGGTCGAGGACACGCTCGTGGCGAGCCTCCGCTTCGAGAACGGCGCCCTCGGGCAGATAGGCGCGGCCACGTCCTTATGGCCCGGCCGACCGAAGGCCCTCGAGGTGTACGGCTCGGAGGGCCTCGCTGTCGTGCACGACGACGTGCTCGTCGACTGGCGCACGCGCGCTGGCGGCGACGCGGAGCGCGCGAGCGTCCTCGCCGCGCACGGCGGTCAGGCGACGGGCGGCTCCAGCGACCCCATGGCCATCTCGTTCGAGAACCACCGCAGGCAGTACGCCGACCTCTTCGCCGCGCTGGCCGAGGGCCGCAGGCCCGCCATCGACGGGCACGAGGGCTTCCGCTCCGTCGCGCTGATCGAGGCCGTGTACCGCTCGGTCGCTAGCGGGGGACGGCCCGTGGCGGTGGGCGGCTAGCGCCCCAGCCCCCGCCACACCGGCGGGCCGAGTACCGACCCGCCGGTCGACCGACGGTGCGCTCTCAGCTCGGGCTGGTGCGGATCCCGACGGAGACGTACTTGATCTCCAGGTACTCCTCGATGCCCCACGGGCCGCCCTCGCGACCGATGCCCGACTGCTTCACGCCGCCGAAGGGGGCCTGCGGCGTGGACGGCACGCCGTCGTTGATACCGACGATCCCGTAATCCAGCGCCTCGGCCATGCGGTGGGCGCGCGACAGGTCGTTCGTGAAGACGTAGGCGGCGAGGCCGTAAGGGGTGTCGTTCGCCAGGCGCACGATCTCCGTCTCGTCGTCGAACACGCTCACCGGCGCGACGGGACCGAACGTCTCCTCGTTCATCATGAGCATGTCCGACGCGACCCCCGTGACGACGGTCGGTCGGAAGTAGAGCCCCTCGATCGCCGAGCCCCCAGTGACCACGGACGCCCCCTTGGCGAGGGCGTCCCGCATGTGCTCCTGCACCTTCGTCAGGCCTTGGGCGTCCACCAGTGGCCCTATGTCCGTGGTATCGAGCGCCGGGTCGCCGACCCGCAGCCGTTCACTGGCCGCGGCGAACGCGGTCACGAACGCGTCGTGGACGCCGCGCTGCACGTAGATGCGGTTGGTGCAGACGCACGTCTGCCCGGAGTTGCGGTACTTGCAGGCGATCGCCTCCCTGACCGCCACGTCGAGGTCGGCATCGTCGAAGACGATGAGCGGCGCGTGCCCGCCGAGCTCGAGGGAGATGCGCTTCACGGTCTCGGCGGACTTGCGGTAGAGGATCTTGCCGACCGGAGTGGACCCGGTGAAGGTCACCTTCCTGATCCTCGGATCGGCGATCAGCACGTCGGACAACGGCACGGGGTCGCTGGCGGTCAGGACCTGCAGCGTGCCCGCGGGTCCGCCGGCGTCCAGCCACAGCTTGGCCGTCAGCAACGCCGAGAGGGGGCTCTGCTCGGCCGGCTTGAGGATGAAGGTGCAGCCCGCCGCGAGGGCGGGCGCTGCCTTGCGGGTCACCATCGCCACCGGGAAGTTCCACGGCGTGACGCCGAACACCGGCCCGACCGGCTGCCTCAAGGCGTAGAGGCGCTTGTTGCCGACGTGGCTGGGGAACGCCTCGCCGTAGACGCGCTTGGCCTCCTCCGCGTACCACTTCACGAAGCCGGCGGCGTAGGCGACCTCCCCGCGCGACTCCCGGATCGGCTTGCCCATCTCCGCGCTCATCAGCTCGGCCAGCTCCGTCTGCCGCTCGAGGATGAGGTCGGCCCACCGCTCAAGCAACGCGGAGCGGGCGAACGCGGTGGTAGCGCGCCAGTCGGCGAACGCCCGCTCGGCCACGTCCACCGCCTCCGCGGCCTCGGCGGCACCGCAATCGGCGGCCCTGGCGATCACCTCGCCCGTAGCTGGGCTCGTGACGTCGAACGTACGGTCGCCGGCGACCCACTCGTGACCGAGGTAACGCCCCTCGACTTCGAAGATGCTTTTCACCTACCGAACCTCCTGCGTTCAGGCTCAACCGTAGACGGCCAAGGAGAACGGGTCCTCCAGGACGCGGCCGAGGTGGGAGAAGATGGCGGCCGCCTTGGGGTCGCCCAGTGCCAGCGAGTCGTAGTCCAGCCGCAGGCTGGCTTCGCGCCGACCGCCATCCGGACCGCCCGGTCCGGAGCCCGGGCCGGCGATGGGTCCGAGTGTGAGCCTGAGCAGCACCCCTGCGGGCAGCGTCGTCCCCGACGACTGCTCGAAGGCCTGCGCGCTGCGGTCGTCGACGACGATGGGCGGCGTGGCCTCGTCCCGACGTCGCCCGTCACCGGCACTCGCCGGCTCCGCACCCTCGCGCGCGAGGGAGACGTCGAGGACGGAACGCGTCTGCGTGGCGCCGATGGCCACGCCGCGCCCCTCCCCGGTGGCGGAGTAGACGTTGATCGTGACGCCGCCCGCCGAAGCTCCGGCGTCCGGGCCAGCAGAGCGACTCAAGGCACCGACGAGGGCCTTGACCAACACGTCGGCAGCCACGATCCTCTCGGGCCATGCGGTCCCGAGCTTGGCATGCGCCCCGGAAGAGTTGGCTCTCTCGAGGAACTCCATGAGTCGCGCGGCATCGAGCCTCGTCTGACACCACGCCGTGCCGCTCGCGAGGGCGGCCGCCTCGGTCGACCGGCGCACCGCCGCCGCGGTGACGGGGGCAGGGACGACGGCGTGTACGGCCTCCGGCACCGGAACCGCGGTCGCGGCGTGCGTGCGCGGGTCGAGGGCGGATGCCGCTGAGGTGCGCGGCATACCCGCGGCCGCGGCCTGCGCGCGCAGGCCCAGGTCCACCGCCCTGACCGCGCCGCCGGGGCCGGTGCCGACGACCCCCTCCAACGCGATGCCGCGCTGGCGGGCGAGCCGCTTGGCCTTCGGCGAGCCGAGCGGACGTCCGCCGCTCGCCCCAGGCCCGCTGGCTTCCCTCGGCGCGGGAAGGGGCGGCGGCGTAAGCGCCACGGCGTGTGAAGTGGCGACGGCGGGGGCTGCCACCGCTGCGGCCAGCCCGGCGGAGGGGCGCGGCGTGCTCGGCGTTCGTGACGGGCCACCCGCCTCCTCTCCCGGCGCCAGGAGCACGGCCAGCACCGTGCCGATCTTGACCTCGGCCCCCTCGCGGTGGGCGACGGACGAGAGGACCCCGGAGGCGGTCGCCGGTACCTCGACGATCGCCTTGTCGGTCTCGACCTCCATGAGCGGGTCGCCCTCGCTGACGCTCGCGCCTTCGGCCACGAGCCACTTCACGAGGACGCCGCTCTCCTGCGCCATGCCCAGGGCAGGCATGATGACGTCCTTAGCCATGCTCCGGCTCACCCGCCTCCGCCGACCCGGTCATCCCTCGGCGCCGCCGGCGCCCGCCGCACCGGCGTCCGCGGCCGGCAGGCGCGGGGCCACCCTCGGGTTGTTGAGCGCCGACTGGGTGTCCCTGACCGTGGGGAGCGGCCCCGCGGTGCTGTAGTACCTGGGACCGGTGACCATGAGCTGCTCGGCGGGGAAGCGCGAGATGATCTCGCAACCGTCGCTCGTGACGACGACCTCCTCCTCGATCCGGGCCGCGGACCAGCCGTCGCTCGCCGGCCAGAACGTCTCGAGCGCGAAGACCATCCCCTCCTCGATCACTTCCGGATGGTCGAACGACACGAGGCGGCTGAAGATGGGCTTCTCCCAGATGTTCAGGCCGATGCCGTGACCGTACTGCAGGGCGAATGCCAGCTCCTCGTCCGGGAAGCCGAACTCCTGCGCGCGCGGCCACACTTCGACGACCTCGGCCGTCGTGACGCCGGGCCGGATGAGGCTGATGGCGTGGTCAAGCAGGTCGCGGCACTTGTCGTAGGCGCTCACCTGCGCGCGCGACGCGCTCCCCACCACGAAGGTCCGGTAGTAGCAGGTCCGGTAGCCCATGTAGCTCTGGAGGATGTCGAAGTAAGCCGGGTCGCCCGGCCTCAACATGCGATCGGAGGCGACGTGCGGGTGCGGGTTGCAGCGCTCGCCGCTGATGGCGTTCACGCCCTCAACCATCTCGGACCCGTGCTCGTACAGGAACTTCGTGACGAGCCCGACGATGTCGTTCTCCCTGACACCAGGACGCAGGTTCTCGTAGACGAGCTGGTACGCGCCGTCCACCATCCCGGCCGCGTGCGTCAGGAGCGAGATCTCGTCGACCGTCTTGATCTTGCGGGCCTCGAGCATGAGCTGCTGCCCGTCGACGACCTCGAGCCCGAGCTTCTGCAGGGCGAAGAGGACCGGAAGCTCCACCAGGTCGATGGCGACCGGCTCGCGCTCGAGGCCGCGCGCGGCCAGCTCCCGGTAGATGTCGGCCGCGACCTTCTCGGCCCTGCCCATCTGCGGCGAGATGGTCCCGCGCAGCATGGACACGCCCGGCCTCGAACGCTCGGCGCCGTCCAGCCACGGCGCGTAGAGCTGGTGGTGTCTGGCGGCGGAACCGAAGTCCCAGAGGATCGGAGCGCCACCCCGGGTCAGGAGGGTGAAGCGCGCGACCTTGTCCTGCGCCCACGTACCGATGTGCGTGGAGGTCACGTAGCGCACGTTGTTCATGTCGAAGAGCAGCAGGGCGCCGGCCTCCGACCGCTCCAACACCGCCTTGATGCGCTCGAGGCGCTGGGTGCGGAGTCGCTCGAAGTCGATCCTCTGCTCCCAGTCGACCCCCATCGTGCCGTAGGTATGGATAGCCATGGCTGACAGACTCCTTTGGGCGCGCCTCAGGCCTCTCCGGCCAGCAACCGCTTGGTGAGCGCGACGACTACTTCGGGGGTGGGGACGGTCACGTCCTCCAGCGTGGGAGAGAAGGGCACCGGCACGTCCATGGCGCCTAGGCGCTTCACGGGGGCGTCCAGGTGGTAGAAGGCGCCGTCCGCTATGACGGCGGCGAGCTCCGCCGTCACCCCGTAACGCTCGTAACCTTCGTCGATGACGATCGCGTGGCCCGTCTTCCTCGCCGACGCGACGAGGGTCTCCTTGTCGAGCGGGAAGAGCGTCCGCGGATCGACGACCTCCGCGCTGATGCCGAGCTGCTCGAGCCGCTCCGCCGCCTTGAGCGCGACCTGCACCATGCTGCTCGTGGCGACGAGCGTGACGTGCTCGCCGACGCGCTTCACGTCGGCGACGCCGAAGGGGATCGAGTAGTCGCCTTCCGGCACTTCGCCCTTGTCCGTGTAGCCCATCTTGTCCTCGAAGAAGACCACCGGGTTGTCGTTCCTGATGGCCGTCTTGAGGAGCCCCTTCGCGTCGTACGGCGTGGAGGGGGTGACCACGATGAGACCCGGCACGTGGCTGACCCAGGCCTGGAGGCTCTGACTATGCTGCGCGGCCGAGCGCCGCGTCGCGCCGAGGGTCGTGCGGAGCACCATCGGCACCTTGAGCTTCCCGCCCGACATGTAGTGCGTCTTGGCCGCCTGGTTGACCAGCTGGTCCATGACCAGGGTGAGGAAGTCGCCGAACATCAGGTCGACGACCGGCCGCATCCCGGTCATGGCGGCGCCGACGGCGAGGCCGGTGAAGCCCGCTTCGGATATCGGCGTGTCTATGACCCGGCCGGGCCCGAACTCCTCGACCAGACCCGAGAGGACCTTGAAGGGCGTGCCCGCCTCCGCGACGTCCTCGCCGATGATGAAGACGCGTTCGTCGCGGCGCATCTCCTCGGCGAGCGCCTCGCGCACGGCTTGCGAGAACGTGATGACGCGCGCGGCGTCCCGTGGGGCCGCGGCGATCAGGGCTTCAAGCGTAGACATGAAGCGTCACCTCGCTCGGGTCCGGGAACGGCGCGGCGAGAGCGAAGGCCAGCGCGGCGGCCGCCTCCTCACGCACGGCGGCCTGCATCGCGGCCAACTCCTCGGCGCTCGCCAGACCGGCCGCCACGAGCCGCTCCCCGAAGAGCTTGATGGGGTCGCGCCGCTCGCGCCACTCGAGCTCCTCGGCCTTGGGCCGGTAGTACTCGCGGTTGATGTCGCCCACGTGGTGGCCGTGGTAGCGGTACGTGTGGCACTCGACGAGCGCCGGGCCGCCACCGGTCCTGGCGGAAGCCACCAGCCGCGTCAGCAGCTCGTTGACGCCGATGACGTCCTGCCCGTCGACCTCGAAGGCCCGCATGCCGAGCGCCTCGGCCCGGCCGCGAACCGTGCCGGCGGTGGTCTCGCTGAAGTGCGTGTACTCACCGTAGCGGTTGTTCTCGCACACGTAGATGACGGGTAGCTTCCAAAGCTGAGCCATGTTCATCACTTCGTTGAGCAGGCCCTGACCGAGAGCGCCCTCCCCGAAGAAGCAGACGGCCACCTGGCCGCTGCCACGCATCTTCGCCGAGAGGGCGGCGCCAGTGGCGATGCCGGCGCTGCCGCCCACGATGGCGTTGGCGCCGAGGTTGCCGTTCTCCTGGTCGGCGATGTGCATCGAGCCGCCCTTGCCGCGGTTGTAGCCCGGACTGCGGCCGAGGAGCTCGGCGAACATCAGGTCGAGCCTGGCGCCCTTGGCCACGCAGTGACCGTGCCCGCGGTGCGTGCTCGTGATGTAGTCCGCGCGCTCCAGCGCCTCGCAGACGCCCACCGCGACGGCCTCCTGACCGGTGTAGAGGTGCGTCAGCCCGGGCATCTTGCCCGCCAGGTAGAGCTCGTTCGCGTGCTCCTCGAACACGCGGATCCTCCACATCTGCTTGTAGAGGCGGCTGCCGACCTCGGCGCCGACCTGCGGCACGCCGTGAGTGGACGGTTCCTTGGTCTCGATCACTTCACTCCTCGCGCTCTCCGGTTCCGTGGCGTTCTCCGCCGTTCTCCGGTCGAATGCCTCACGGGACCCCCGCGGTTTGCTTGGGCTGCGTGCTGTCCCTACGTACCTGCGCCAGATGACTCCGCATCGCCTCGCGCGCCGCCTCGGGAGCGCCCTCCTCGACGGCTCGCAGGATGCGCTTGTGGTGGTCCTGCCCGCGAGCCGGGCCGCCGTCCGTGTGGAAGATGCGGCCGCGGTGCTCCTGCAGCACGTCGACGACCGACGCCATGAGGCGCGGCACGAAGACGTTCTGCGTGGCAACGGCCAGCGCCAGGTGGAAGGCGTTGTCCGCCTGGATGTAGCGCGGCATGTCGTTCATCCACTTGTCCATGGCGGCGACGGCCTGCTGCAGCGCCCGGATGTCCTCCGGCCGGGCCCTGAGAGCGGCCCGGTAGGCGATCTCCGGCTCGAGGATCTCCCTCACCTCCACCAGGTTCTCCTGGGAGCCGACCCCCGGGTCGAGGCCAAGCATGGTCTGGAACGACTGCGACAGGGTGTCCCCCGTGGCGTCGACGACGAACGTGCCCTGGCCGGGCCGGACCTCGATGAGGCCCTTGACCGCGAGCGCCTTACTGGCCTCACGGATGACGGTGCGGCTCACGCCGAACTGCTCCGCGAGCGCGCGCTCGTTCGGCAGGCGATCCCCCGCGGACAACTCGCCCGTGCTGATCAGGTCCTGCAACTTCTCCGCCACCTTCTCGTACAACCGCTGTTGCTTGAGTGGTTCGATCACGGTCATCCCTTCCCCCAGCCACAGGCACGCGCTAGCGGAGCAGCAGCGATCCCTGCGCTGCGCTGAGCGGAGCTCCATCGCCTGGTGTGACCATCATACCTCTAGCCCTACCGCGCCAGGACTCGGGAACGCGTCCGCCGAGGTGACGGTCAGGCGATCTCGTCCCAGCCGGACGTTCACGGGGCCGTCGACCGTCATCCGCACGTCGGGCAGCACCCCGGGCATGCAGAGGTAGGCGAGGCCGGTGAACAGACCGTCGAACTCGCCGCCGAGCTCGTCCCGAACGGCCCGCTTGACGACGCGGAACGCCTCGACGACCTCCTCGGCCGGTTCGGAGGTCAGGAAGCCCAGGATCGGCAGCGCCACCTCGGCGACCACCTCCCCGCCGACGGCCGCTACGAACCCGCCGCCCAGCTCGGCCACCCGCGCGGCCACCACGGCCATGTCGTGGTCGTCCATGCCCACGACGGCGAGGTGCAGGGGGCCGGGGTGGTACGAGGACCCGAAGGCGCCACGCGCTATCCCGAACCCCCTGACGAACCCGCGACCGATCTTCCCGCTGGCGAAGTGCCGCTCCGCTATGGCGACCTTGGCCACCCCGAGCCCCGGACTGGCCGTCACGGCGCCAGCGGTCACGGGCAGCGTCATGGTCAGGGCCTCGGTACGCACGTCGTAGGGCCGGATGTCGATGACGAGCGCCGCGACGCCGTCCTCGTCGGAAGGGACCGGCGCCGGGACGACGAAGTCGGCCGCGCTCGGCGGCGCCTTCAGCCTGATCGTGTCCCTGAAATCGCCGGGGTACTCGGGGGCGGCGAGTTCGCCTACGTACCGACCCGCGCGCGCCACCACCGCGCTGCCGGCGACCACCTCGGTGACCGCGAACCGCCGCAGGTCGTCGACCAGGTTCACGAACGCGCGCCGGCCCGGCGCTATGCCGCCCAGGTCGCCTCCGATCCCTAGGTAGGTGGCCGCGTTGATGGTCGCCATCTGCACCGCCGCGACGGGCGGTATGCCCATCCCGATGGCGGCGCGGATCCGGTGGTCGAGATGCCCCAGGCGCGCCAGGTCGTCGATGTCCTCCTCGTCCGTGGCGAACATGACGTTGCGCGTGTCGACCCACTCCCTGGCGAGCGCCGCTAGCACCCCGAGGTTGTCGGCGCCCGAGCTGAACCGCACCTGCACGGCGAGCCCGAGGCGGAGCCGCTCCAAGAGCTCCCGCTCGGTGGCGACCTCGTGGTCGGAGAGGCTGCCGGCCGCCACGCTCGCCTGGAGGGTCGGTCCGGCCTGCCCGTCCAGGTGCCCGCAGAGGCGTTTGCCGTAGCTGCGAGCGAGCCGGCCGAGCCCCGCGAGGGCGGGGTTGTCGTTGCGTTGCGCGAAGACGTTCCATTCCCGCAGCTCGACGCACTCCGGCCACTCGAGCATCTCGACGAGGTCCTCCATGCTGGCGCCCGGACGCCCCTCGATGCCCATGAGGGTCGTGTAGAAGGGCGAGAAGTAGGCCTTGAGGGGCGTGCGGTTCGCCTCGTCGAGGAAGAAGCGCATCGCCCGCTTGCCGCGCATCTTGCCCGCCTCCGTGAAGTCGGTGACCAGGGCAGCGGTACCGAACGGCACGAGCAGGCGCGCCAGCTCCGTCATGGTCAGGGAGGTGGCGCCCACGTGGATGTGCGTCTCGATGAAGCCTGGCACCAGGTAGCGTCCGTCCGCCTCGATTACGCGCGTGTCCTGGCCGAGGCAACGCCCTACCTCGCCGACGGCGGCGATCCGGTCGCCGAGGATGGCCACGTCGGCCGGGTGTACCTCGCCCGTGTAGACGTTCACGAGCCTGCCGCCACGGATCACGGCGTCGGCGGGCCGTTCTCCGAGCGCCACCGCGACGAGGGCGTCGCGGTCGTCCGCCGGGACCGCCCCCATACCGACCACGCTGCTCATGCCGACGGCCCCGCTCCGTCGATCACCACCGGGATGGGCTCGACCTTCAGCTGGTCGCCGGCGTAGGCGACCTTCAGCAACCCCTTGACGGACATGCGCAGTTCGGGCGACACGCCCGGGATGAAGAAGCCCGTGAGCCGGTAGTAGTTGCTGATGAAGTCGATGCCGAGAACGTCGGCGATGACCCGCTTGGCATGCCGCATGCCGGCCTCGACCTCCTCGGCGGAGGCGTCCGACACGACGCCGTGCAAGGGCATCGGCACCGCAGCTAGGACCTCGCCGTCGACGGCGACCACCAGGCCCCCGCCCAGCTCGGCGATCTTGTTGCCGACGAGCGCCATGTCCTCCCCGTTGGTGCCGATGAGCGCGAGCTCGGACGGCCCGGGGTGGTAGGTGAAGCCCAACGCGCCACGCCGCAGGGGCAGGCCCTGCACGAAGCCGACGCCGTGCTTGCCGATACCCCCGATGCGCTCGACGGACGCGAGCTTCACGACCTGCCTGCCCAGGTCCACCTGCACCTTGCCGTCGACCACGGGCAGATCGAGGTGGACCTCCTTCGTGCCCATGGCCTCCGGGTGGAAACCGATGACGCGTACCTTGGCGGTGGCGGCCGCGGCGCTCGGCGCGGCGATGGCGAAGTCCTCCGCCGTGAGCGGCCGCTTCAGCCTCACCGTGCCGTAGAACTCGCGCGGGTACTCGGGCCGCTCGAGCGCGGCCACGTACCGCTGGTCCTTGGCGACGACCTCCTCGCCGTAGACGACCTCCGTGACGGTGAAGGAGCGCATGTCGTCGACGAGGTTGACGAACGCCTTGCGACCGGGCGCGATGCCGCCCAGGTCGCCGGTGACGCCCAGGTAGCGCGCCGGGTTGAGCGACGCCATGCGCACGGCGTCCATGGGAGCCACGCCAGCCTCGATGGCCATGCGGACGCGGTGGTCGAGGAAACCGTGGTCTCGCACGTCGACGATCTCCTGCTCGTCCGTGCTGAACATGATCAGGCTGGAGTCCAACCGGCGCTCGGTGACCACCCGCAGGATGTCGTGGATCTCGTGCCAGTGAGCGGAGCCGAAGCGCATCTGGAGCGCCACGCCGGCCCTGATCCTCTCCACCGCCTCCTCGACGGTGTAGGTCTCGTGGTCGGACACGGCCCCGGAAGCGACCGAGGCGTGCAGCAGCCCGTCCATGAAGAGCCGCAGGTGCCCGGCCAGCCGCAGTCCGTGCGCCCTGGCCATCTCGCCGGCCCGCCGCACCTTCTCGTTCGGACTACGGTGTTGCTGCACGTTCCACTCGCGCAGCTCCTTGGCCTCCGGCCAACTCATCATCTCGTCCAGCTGCTCGAGCGTCACGCCCTCGCGGCCGTCCGTGGGGATCAAGCTCGTGTGGAAGGGCGAGTAGTAGACCGTCATCGGCGTGCGCTTGGCCTCGTCGAGGTAGTAGCGCGCCACCTGCGGCCCTTGGACCTTGGTGGCCTCGTTGAAGTCCGTGACGATGGCGGCGGTGCCGTAAGGCACCAGTAGCCTCGCCATCTCCGTGACCGCCAGGGACGTGGCCCCCACATGGATGTGCCCCTCGATGAAGCCCGGGACGAGGTAACGGCCGCCGGCCTCGACGACCCTCGTGCCCTCGCCAACGCAGCGGTCGACGTCGCCAACGGCCGCGATGCGATCGCCGAGAACGGCGACGTCGGCGGAGTAGATCTCACCCGAGTAGACGTTCACAAGGCGCCCACCACGGATCACGAGCCCGGCGGGCTTCTCGCCCAGCGCCACCGCGACCAGTTCGTCTCGTTCCACTGCCTATCTCCCCTTCTCGGCCGCGGTCGCGGAGGCGCCGGCGTCCGGCGCGTCGACCACGACCGGGACGACGTTCACGTCGAGCCGGTCCCCGGCGTACGCGATGCGTAGCAGCCCGTCGATCGCCATGCGCAGCTCGGGCGCGACGCCCGGGATGAACAGGACCGCCAGGCGGTAGACGTTGCCGGGGAAGTCGATACCTAGGTCCCCGGCGATGATCTCCTTGGCGCGACGCATGCCGGCCTCGACCTCGTCCACGGGGCGGTCAGACACGATGCCGAGGAGCCCCATCGGGACCTCGGCGACGACCTCGCCGTCGATCGCGACCACGAGCCCGCCGCCGAGCTCGGCTATCCGGTTGCCGACCAGGGCCATGTCGGCGTCGTCGGAGCCGATGATCGCCAGGTCGCACGAGCCGGGATGGTAGGTGAAGCCGAGCGCGCCGCGCCGCATGCCCAGCCCGCGCACGAAGCCGACACCGCGCTTCCCGCTTCGCGCCAGCCGCTCGAACGAGGCGAGCTTCACCACGTCGTTCGCCGGATCGGCCGCCGCGCCGCCCGACACCACGGGCACGTCCACGAAGACCTCGCGGGTGCCGCTGGCCGCCTGATCGAAGCCGATCGTCCGCACCGTCGCGGTCGTCCTGCCCGCCGCCACGGGGACGCGGAAGTCCTCGGCCGTCAGGGGGGCGCGGAGCTTGACCGTGCCGTAGTAGTCGGCGGGGTACTCGGGCCGCTCGAGCTCACCGAGGTAGCGCCGGTCGCGCGCGACGACCTGCTCGCCGTGGACAACCGCGGTGACCTCGAACGACCTGAGGTCGTCGACGAGCGAGACGAAGGCGAGGCGGCCGGGGGCGACGCCGCCGAGGTCGCCCGTCACCCCGAGGTAGCGCGCCGGGTTCAGCGAGGCCATCCGAACGGCCTCGACGGGCGCGACGCCCGCCTCGATGGCCAGCCTTACGCGATGGTCCATGAAGCCGAGGTCGCGGATGTCGACCACCTCCTGCTCGTCCGTGCTGAACATCACGAGGCTCGGGTCGAGCCGCCGCTCAGTCACCACGCGCAGGAGGTCCCACGTCTCGGTCCAGTGCGCCGAACCGAAGCGGATCTGCACGGCGACGCCCGCGCGGATGCGTTCGACCGCCTCCTCCAGCGTGTACGCCTCGTGGTCGGACCGGGTGCCCGCCGAGACGGACGCCTGCAGGACGGCCCCCAGCTGCGCGCGCATATGGCCGGCCAGCAGCTTGCCGCGCCGCAGCGCGCTCTCGCCCGCAGCGCGCACGAGCGGGGAGGCGTGGCGCTGCGACTGCACGTTCCACTCGCGTAACTCGAGGCACTCGGGCCAGGCGAGCATCTCCTCGAACTCTTCCGGCGACACGCCGGGGCGCTCGGCGGTGCCGAGCATGGCCGTGTAGAAAGGCGAGAAATAGACCTTGAGGGGCGTCCGGTTCGCCTCGTCGAGGAAGAAGCGCGCGGCCTTGGCGCCCTTCAGCTTCGTGGCCTCGGTGAAGTCGGTGACTATCGCCGCCGTTCCGTACGGTACGAGCAGCTTGGCCAGCTCGGTGGAACCGAGCGACGTGGCACCGACGTGGAAGTGCGTCTCGATGAACCCGGGGACGAGGTACCTACCGCTCGCGTCGACGACCGCGGTGTCGGGGCCAACACACCGGTCGACGTCCCCGACGGCCGCTATCCTCTCCCCCATGACCGCGACGTCCGCCGCGTAGATCTCGCCCGAGTAGACGTTCACCAGCCTGCCGCCGCGGATGACCAAGCCGGCTGGCCGCTCACCCAGAGCCACTGCGACGAGTTCGTCGCGCTCCATGACAACCTTCCCTTCTAGGCGACGGGCATGGGCGACGCTTGCGCGCGCCCATGCCCGGAACGAGAGCTCATGACCCTAAAGGGACGGGCCGGTCAGTCGATCCACCAGTCGTAGACGTCCCAGAACAGGCCGGCGTGCACGCCGAAGGACGTCGGGTGCACGTTGTGTACGCTGGTCCTCACCCCGAAGATCGTCGCGGCGCTGAAGAGCGGGAACATCGCGTACTCGTCGTAGATGATCTGCTGCACCTCGTCGAGGATCTCGCGCGCCCGCGCTTCGGAGACGCCGTGACGGTGCTCGTCGAGCAGCTCGTCCACCCGCGGGTTCGACCACCCAGAGTGGCCGTTGCCGAAGGGCTTCTCAGGTGTGGGGATGGAGTCGGAGTGCCACCAGTCGGACAGGTTCGGCTGCAGCGCGAAGATGCCGTTGCTGAACTGGGCCAGGTCGTAACGCCTACCCCACGCGACGCCCTGCCACCCGCCGAAGAAGCTGGGGGCCGGGTAGTTCTGGATGCTGACCTCCGCGCCGATCTCGGCCCACGCCTGCTGCACGATGGCCTGGGTGGACTCGCGCGGCCGGTTGCCGGCCGCCGTGGAGTACGTGAGGCTGAGCCGCACGCCGTCCTTCTCGCGCACGCCGTCGCCGTCGGTATCGACCCAACCGGCCTCCTCGAGCGTCCGCTTCGCCTCTTCAGGGTCGTAGGGGTAAGGCTGGAGGTCCTGGTTGAAGTAGCCCGTGCCCGAGAGCTCGTTGACGGCGCGCGGGTTGATGCCGAAGTAGATGCTGTCGAGGATCTCGTCCATGTCGACCGAGATGACGAGCGCCTTGCGCACGGCCTTGTCGGTGAGGATCGGGTGCGGTGTGTTGGGCTCCCCGGGCACCGTCTGGCTGAAGAAAACGCGCTCGAGTTGCGGCCAGGTCGTCTTGATGACGTCGACGCCGGCGGCGGACTGCAGTTGGGCGGCGTCCGAGGTGCCGAGGCCGATGGCCACTTGCACGTCGCCTGCCCTGAGGGCGGCGCTGAGGGCGTTGGAGTCGGGGATGATCCTCACCACGATCCGGTCGAGCTTGGCCGGTCCGCGGTAGTAGTGGGGGTTGCGTTCGAAGATGAGCACGTCACCGACGCGCCACTCGAGCATCCTGAACGGACCGTTGCCGACCACCTGCTGGTTGAAGGCGTCCTTGCTGCCCGCGGCCTCGAGCGCCCTCTGTGGGGCGATGCCCATGCCGATCACGGCCTCGTCGAGCCAGAAAGCGAAAGCGTCCTTGAGCGTGACGACCGCCGTCAGCCCGTCCTCGCTCACGGCCACAGATTCGACCTTCTCCCAGCCGTGGGTGGTGTAGGCGGCGTTGGTGGTGTCGTTCACCCACCGCCACGTGAAGGCGATGTCGTTGGCGGTGATCGGCGTGCCGTCGTCCCACAGCAGGCCGGGGCGCAGCTGCAGCGTGTACACGCGGAAGTCGGGGCTGATGCCGCCGTTCTCGAGCGTCGGTACCTCGGCCAGTAGGCCGGGGACGAGGTTGAAGTCGTGGTCGACCTTCAGCAGCGGTTCGTTCACCAGGAAGGCCGTGTAGTACTGCGCCGACACGGGCGTGCTCGACTCGGCGAGCACCATGCTCGCGGGTTCCTGCAGCTGACCGATGATCAGGGTTCCCCCGGACTTGCCCTCGGCGCGGCCGTCCTGCGCGCTCGCAGCCGCGAGGAACAGCCCCGCCACCATCATCCCGACCAGCAACCGGGTCACTACCAGATACCGTCCACCGTTGGTCTTCATGCAGCTCCTCTACGCTCGTCATGACTCGCTGGCCTGAACCGGCCAGCCCGAGCAATTGGGACCCTCGCGATAACTCCGGTCTTGCAGCCGACTCGTCGCACCTCCCTGCCTACGGACTAGCGTGCTAGGACGGTTCACGACCGCGCGCCGGGCGCGAGGCGCCTCGAAGACCGCCGGCGCCCGTGCTGCGCGCGTCCCGCACGACCTGGGGTCGGCTCGTGACGCGAAGCATCTCGGTACGGTGGTTATACCACCGTGGCGCAGGAGCGCGCTGTCCACCTTGCGCAGCAAGCTAGCACGGGTGGTCGGAGGCGTCAAGGCCGCCGGGCGCCCGTTTCGCACACTAAACGCGTCTTAGCCGTGTTTATCCGCCCCTCGCCGCCGTCGTTGACACCCGCGGAGTCCCGTGCAATCATGCCAGCCATCGCCGACGGCCGCCCCGAGAAGGGACCCTTGTACGCATAGCGCGGTATGACCATCATTCAACCTGGCGGGTCGCGCTTCGCCATGCAGCGGCCACGAGAGGGGCAACTCCACGATGAGTGACACCAGAGACCGGTTGGGCTTCATAGGCACGGGCAACATGGGCTTCCCCATGGCAGCGCGGCTCCTGAAGGCCGGGTTCGACGTGGCCGTCTACAACCGCACGCGGTCGAAGGCCGAGCCCCTCACGGAGTACGGGGCGACCGTCGTCGACCGCGTGGCGGAGCTGGCGGACCGGGACATCGTGTTCACGATGGTCGCGGACCCCGCGACCTTGTTGACCGTGACGACCGGACCCGACGGGGTCCTCTCCGTCCCCGGCAAGGCTCCGAGGATCCTGATCGATTCGTCAACGGTAGACACGGAGACCTCGGCCAAGGTCAGGGCGAAGGCCTCCACGGTCGGCACCGAGCTCCTGGCGGCCCCCGTGAGCGGCAACGGCAAGGTCGTGAAGGCGGGGCGGCTGAGCGTCGCCGTCTCCGGCGACCGGTCCGCGTTCGAGCGGGCGCTGCCATACCTCGAGGCGCTGGGCGAGGGCGTCACTTACGTCGGCACGGGGGAGCTGGCCCGCACCGTAAAGATCGCGCACAACGTCCTGCTCGGGGTCGTGACCCAGGCGCTGGCCGAGATCACCGTGCTGGCCGAGAAGGGCGGCATCGAGCGCCGCGCCTTCCTGGACTTCATCAACAACAGCGTGATGGGCTCCGTGTTCACGAAGTACAAGACCCCCGCGCTGGTCAACCTGGACTTCAAGCCGACCTTCACCCCGCCGCTGCTCCGGAAAGACCTGGACCTCGGTCTCGCGGCCGGCAGGGAGCTGAACGTGCCGATGCCGGTGACGGCCGCGACGCGCGAGGCCGTGCAGGCCCTCATCGGGCGCGGGCACACCGCCGACGACTTCGCCACCCTCCTGCTGCTGACGGCCGAGGGCGCCGGCCTCCAGCTCGCGCCGGACCCGGCTCCGGTCGACGACGGCCTAAGGCAGGTCAAGCCAGCTTAGAGCGGCCCTGTGTCGGTGACGCAGGAGAGGGGATACCGATGCTCACGTACGTGTTGAGGCGGCTACTGTCGATAGTCCCGCTCCTGCTCATCATCTCCGTCTTCACCTTCGTGCTGCTCCAGTACATGGGCAACCCCCTGTCGTTCTACCTGCAAGGCAACGTGACGGCGGCGGACCTGGAGAGGCTGACCAAGCAGTTCGGCCTCGACAGGCCGATCGCGGTGCGCTTCGCGGATTGGCTGACGAAGATCGCCACGGGCGACTTCGGGGCGTCGCTCGTCTCGGGACGCAAGGTCACGGACCTGATCGCCACCCACTTCCCGAACACCCTGATCCTGATGGGGACGGCGTTCGCGCTGACCATCGTCATGGGGATACCGCTCGGCGTGCTGTCCGCGGTGCGCCGCGGCAAGAGCGCCGACTACGCCATCACGACCGTCTCCATCATCTCGTTCTCCGCCCCGACCTTCTGGACGGGGATCCTCGCGATCGTGTTCTTCTCGCTCTGGACGCGGCAACGCGGTCTGCCCTACCTGCCGTCCGGCGGCATGTACGACTTCGTCGAGGGCCCGACCCTCGCCGGAATCGCGCGGCACCTGATCCTGCCGGCGAGCATCCTGGCGTTCTCCATGCTCGCCCGCTACGTGCGTTACGTGAGAAGCAGCCTCATCGAGGTGCTCTCGCAGGACTACATACGCACAGCCCGCGCGAAGGGGCTGCGCGAGTGGCGCGTGCTGTTCAAGCACGGCCTGAAGAACTCGCTACTGCCGGTGGTGACGATCATCGCCGTCGACATGCCGCAGCTCATGGGCGGCTCGCTCATCACCGAGCAGGTCTTCGCCTGGCCCGGCATGGGGAGGCTGATGGTCGACCACGCGGCGCGGGCCGATTTCCCGGTCCTCATGGGGATCCTCGTGTTCGTGGCCCTGCTGGTGACGCTGCTCACCATCGTCGCCGACGTCGTCTACACGTTCATCGATCCGAGGGTAGAGTATCGATGAACCCCTCGGCCCGTACCAAGCCCGACCCCGTCCAGCGCGTGACCGATCAAGCGCTAGGGGGCAACGGCGCCAGCGGCGGGCCGGGCTCCGCTCCGAGCGATGAGGCCGCGGCGAGCGCGGACCGCCGCCGCGAGCGCTCTCAGCGCCCCGGGCGGCGCGCGTTGCGCGCGTTCCTGCGGAACCGCCTGGCCCTGATCGGCGTGGTGCTGCTCGTGCTCATCGTGGCGGCCGTCGTCATCGGGCCGTACTTCGTGCCGGCCAGCCTCGCCGTGAAGCCGAACCCCCGTCAGATGCTCATGACGCCGTCGGCCCAGCACCTGCTCGGCACGGACGAGATCGGCCGGGACGTCGCGGCACGACTGCTGTACGCGGGGCGCGTCTCCGTGCCGGTCTCGCTCTCCGCGATGGTGATCGCCTTGCTGACCGCGTCGACGCTCGGGATCGTCTCCGGCTACTTCGGCGGTTGGCTCGACCAGCTCCTGATGCGCGTGACCGACGCGCTGCTGGCCATCCCGGCCATCTTCCTGTTGCTGACCATCGCCGCGGTCATGCGCCCCACGGTCACGGTCCTGGTGGTGGTCATCGGTCTGCTCGCCTGGATGGACCTGGCGCGGATCGTCAGGGTGGAGACGATCTCGTTGAGCAAACGCGACCAGGTCGAGGGCGTCAAGGCCCTCGGCGCGAAGAACTTCCGGATCCTGTTCCGACACATCCTCCCGAACGTGCAGGGCCCGCTGCTTGTGGCCGCGCCCCTCATCGCCAGCCGCGCCCTCCTGACAGAGTCCGCGCTCAGCTACCTCGGGCTTGGCATCCAACCCCCCACCCCCACATGGGGCAACATGCTGAACCAGGCGCAGCAGTTCGCGCTCTCCGCTCCGCTCCTCGCCGTCGCCCCCGGCCTGGCGATCATGATCACGGTCATAGCGATCAACTTCGTCGGCGACGGGCTCAGGGACGCCTTCGACCCGCGCCGTAGTTGATCATCGCGGCGAAGAGCGACCCCGGCCGAAGGTCTCCGGCCGGGGTCGTCTGGACGCCGCTATCGGGGCTCTCGCGGTTCGCCGGTCCTTCAGCGCGCCGCCGTGAGCAGCAGCGCGTACTGCGCCGACAGCAGGGCGTGGAGCGCGCTGGCGGCCGACGCCCGCGAGTTCGCCAAGGTCAGCTGGGCCTGCGCGTAGGCCAGCTCCGAGATCGTGCCGGCGGAGAGCCGGACCTGCTGGGCGGCCAGGTCGGTGGCCGCGGCCGCGGCCGAGTCGAGCGCGCCGCGGTAGCGGTTCTTGGCGGCCGTCACGGAGGCAAGCGCGCGCTGGACGTCGCGCGTCACGGTGGCCTCGGTGTCACTCAGCGTGTCCTCCGCCGTGCCCACCGCCGTCCTGGCCGTGTCTATGTCCGCCCTGGCACTCAGCGCGTTGTCGACCGCGGCGAGTTGCAGGCGCGCCGCCTCGAGGCTGCGCCTCGCGGTCGCCACGCGGGCGCTGCCGTCAAGGGCGTTGGCGCTCGCGGCCTCGATGTCCGCGTCGGGCAGCAGGTCGGCCTCCGTCACGGGCTCGAGGGCGCCGACGTCCTTGCCGAGCAGCGCGGCGAGCGAGTCCTTGGCGAACATGAGGTCGGTCTCGGCCTCCTGCAGCGTGCGCTGCTGGCCGGCGACGTCGCTCTCCGCCTTGGAGACGTCGACGCTCGTCACGGCGCCCGCGCCGAAGCGGACCTTGGTGGCCTCGAGCGTCCGGGTGAGGATGTCGAGCTGACGCTCGGCAAGCGCTCTCGTGGTCTCGGCCTGCAGGACGTCCGTGTACGCGCTCACCACGTCGCTCGCGGCGGTCGCGAGGGCGACGGCGAGGTCGCCTTCCGCGCCGGCCACGGTCCGCTCGGCCGAGGCACGCGCGATGGGGGTGGTGCTCGGGTCCGCGGCCGCCACTTCCAGGTCGCGCTGGGCCTTGCTCAGCGCCGTGCGAGCGCTCACGACGCCGGTGGCGGCCTCGCTGCCGTCGGTCAAGGCCGTGGCGAGCGTGAGGGCGTTCGGGGCCTGCGCGCCGGCGTGGAGGGAGAAGAGCGAGAGGAAGAGCGTAAGGGTGAGCGCGAAGACCCGCCGCGCCTGGCGAACTGACCTCATCTGATGACCTCCGTGGCAGGACGACCCAGGGCCCTAGCGAGCGCCATGAGGTCGAGCAAGTGAGTGAAGCGTGCGCTCCTGAGTTGACCGTCAGCCTGCAAGCTAGCGATGCGCGCCTGGACGACCTCGACTTGGCCGACGACGCCAAGGCCGTAGCGCACGTCGGCGGCGGCGCTGGCGTCGCCGGCCAGCGCCGAGCGGGCCTCGGCCACCTGCACTTTGGCCGCGTCCGCCTCGACCTGGACCCGCAGGGCCCCTACCTCCACGTTCGCGCTCGCGATCGTCTGCTCGAGCTTGGCCTGCGCCTGGGCGTAGCTCAGCTCGGCCGACGCTACGCGCGTGTCCGGCGGGCCGAGAGGCACGCTGGCGCTCACGCCGAGGCTCGCCCGCCACGCCGCGCCGCCGGTGCTGGAGCCGCCGGTAGAGGTGGCGAGGCGGCTGGTGAGGGAGGGCGTCTGATCGCGCGAGTCGAGCGAGGCGCCGAGGCTCAGCGACGTGGCGCCGGAGGTGGCGGAGACGGAGGCGTTAGCGGAGACGTTCACGCCGCTCGCCCTGACCGCCTGGTCCACGGCGTCCGCGGCCGACGCGAGGTCGCGCTGGGCGGCGCGCACGTCGTCGCGCGCGGCCACGGCCGCGACGAGGTCGTCCACGGCGGGCTCCTGCGCGTCGGGCACCTCGCTCGCCACGCCGCTCACGCTCACGCCGAGCGCGATCGAGAGGTCGGTGTAGGCCGCCGCCAGCGTCGCTTCCGCCGCGCTCAGGTCGAGCTCGGCGCTCTTCAGAGTCAGGTCGGCCTGTGTGACGTCCGACGGCAGCACGGCGCCGGCCGCCCGGCGCGCGTGGGCGGCGTCGGCCTGGAGCTTGGCCACGTCCACCTGGAGCCGCGCCACGTCGCGCGCGTCGACGGCGGCCAGGGCGTCGGAGTACAGGCGCACGGCCTGCTGGACGGCGTCGGAGGTCGCGCTCAGCACGGCCGCCTCCGCCGCCTCGACCGTGCGCCTGGCGGCCGCGATGGAGTCGCCGGACGAGCCCCACCCCAACCTCAGGCTGGCGTTGACCGAGACGTCGAGGCCGAGGGTCGTGCCGTCGCCCGTGAAGTCGGTGTTGGTGCTAAGGCCGCCGGTGGCCGTCGCCGACACTGGGTAGAGGGCCGACTGGAGCGACAGGTTGGCCAGCTCGAGCTGCGCCTCGGCCGTGCGCACGGAGCTGGCGTCGGTCGCGAGCTCGACCGCCCTGGCGAAGGTGACGACCTCGCCGGCGACCTCCGCCGCGCCCTGCACCGTGCCCTCCGACGCGCTCTCCGACGCGCCCTCCGACGCGCCCTGCGCGCCGGCGGGTTCGCTGCTCGCGGCCGCGCCCTGGGCGAACGCGGCCGGCACGGCGGCCAACGAGAGGCAGGTCAAGATGGCGAACACCCACGAGGCGCGGCCGGCACGGATGAACCTGAGCAGGCGTGACGGCATCACTCGTACCTCAGCGCGTCGACCGGATCGAGCGAGGCCGCGCGTCTGGCGGGGTAGAAGCCGAAGAAGACGCCGACGAACGCCGAGAACCCGAACGCCACGATCATGGAGCCGGGCGTGGCCACCGCGTTCAGGCCGAAGCGCGGCAGCACGACGAAGGCCAGCAGGAGGCCGAGCCCGATGCCGATCAGGCCGCCGCCGACGGAGAGGAGCGACGACTCCGTGAGGAACTGCGCGAGGATGTCGCGCGGCTTGGCGCCCAGGGCCTTGCGGATGCCGATCTCCCTGGTGCGTTCCGTCACCGAGACGAGCATGATGTTCATGATGCCGATGCCGCCGACGAGGAGGCTGATGCCGGCAACGGAGCCGAGGAAGAGGGTCAGGGTGCCGGTGATCTCGGAGAAGCTGGCCAGCACGTCGCCCTGGTTCTGGACCTGGAAGTCGCGGGTGTCCTGCGTGCCGTGCCGCACGTCGAGCAGGTTCTTGATGAGGGTCTGCGCCGTCTTGAGGTCGTCGGCTGAGCGCGCCTGCACGTACACGCTCTGCACGGTCGGCTGGCCCACCGCCGACGAGCGGCCGACGCGCTGGAGGTAGGTCGACAGGGGGATGAGCACGTTGCTGTTCGTGCTGTTGCCGCCTGCGCCCTTGTCCGGCAGGATGCCGAGGACCGTGTAGCTGACGCCCACGATCTTGACGGTCCCCCCGATCGCCGAGCCGTCCGGGAAGAGCTCGGAGGCGATGTCGCTGCCGAGGACGACGACGCGGTTGCGCCCGTCTACGTCGGCCTGGCTGAAGAACGTGCCCGACTCTGGGGGCGTGTTGCGCACCTCGGCGAACTCGGGCCAGGTGCCGATCACCGTGGCGTTGACGTTGAGGCTGCCGTTCTTGAGCTGGGAGTTCGTCTGCACGACGGGGGCCAGGGCGGCCACCGACTCCCAGCCGGCGTCGCGGATGGCCTCTGCGTCCGCCACGGTCACGCTCTGCCTCGGACCGCCGCGCACGAGACCGCCGCCGAAGCCACCGAAGGAGCCGCTCACCGTGAGCAGGTTCGTGCCGAGGTTGGTGATGCTCTGCTCCACGCCGGCGTTCACGCCCGTGCCGACGGCGGTGAGCGCGACGACGGACGCCACCCCGATGATGATGCCAAGGGTCGTCAGAACGGAGCGCATGACGTTGCCGCTGAGGCTGCGCCACGCCATGAGGAACACCTGGATCGGGCCGAGCCCGTGCCTGGCCGAGCGCCCCTGCCCGGCGCGGGAAGACCGGGCGACGCCCCGAACGGTCGCCGCCCCCTGGTGCGAGCTCATGCCTGCACCCCCCGCAACGCATGGCGCTCGTCCGACGCGATCAGGCCGTCGCGAACGACCACCGTGCGTTGGGCGTGCTCGGCCACGTCGGGCTCGTGGGTCACGAGGAGGATCGTAGAGCCGGCCGCGTGGAGGTCGGAGAACAGCGCCAGGATCTCGTTGCCCGTGGCCGTGTCCAGGTTGCCGGTCGGCTCGTCCGCCAACAGCAGCGCGGGCTCCATGGCGAGCGCGCGGGCGATGGCCGCGCGCTGCTTCTGGCCGCCAGACACCTGGCTGGGCCGGCTGTGGCGCTTGTCGGCCAGGCCGACGAGCTCGAGCAGCTCCAGCGCCCTGCGCTTCCGCTCGGCGCCGGGTGCGCCGGCGTAGACGAGCGGCAGCTCGACGTTCTCGAACAGGTCGAGGCGGGGCAGGAGGTTGAAGGCCTGGAAGACGAAGCCGATGTAGACGTTGCGCGCCTCGGAGCGCTCGCGTTCGTTGAGGCCGGCTACGTCTCGCCCGCGGAGGAAGTAGTTGCCGCCCGTCGGCCTGTCCAGGAGTCCGAGGACGTTCATGAGCGTCGACTTGCCGCTGCCGCTCGGCCCCATGAGGGCCACGTACTCACCCTCGTGCACGGCGAGCGACACGCCCTTGAGGGCCTGGAACTCGCCGCCGGCGAAGCGGTAGGACTTGCTGACGTCACGCAGCTCGAGTAGCGGCTCGCTCATCGTTGACCCCCGCCGCCACCTGGGAAGCCACCACCGCCGCCCGGGAAGCCGCCGCCCCCGCCACCGGGGAAGCCGCCCCCGGCCCCGCCGAAGCCGAAGTTACCGCCGGCCGCGCCGGGCAGCCCGAGCTGGGTGGCGCCCTGGCCGCCGGTCGCCTGGCCCTGCCCGACGACCGCCACGCCGCTCGGGATGACGACCTGGGTAGCGCCGGTGAAATCGCCGGTCACCACGCTCTGGAAGCCGACCGTCTCGATGACCTCGACCGGGCGGCTCTCGGTCGTGCCGCCTTCCGTCATGACCGTGATGGAGCTGCCGCGCGGCCCCGTGACGAGGGCTTGGCTCGGGACGGTGAGCGACTCGGCGACCTCCTTGACGGCTATCTCGGCCTCGGCCGTCATGCCGGGGCGCAGCAGGAGATCGGGGTTGGGCAGCGTGATCACCACGTCGAAGATCGCGATGTTGCTCTCGAGGCGAGCGACGGGCGACACGGAGGTCACGGTGCCGCTGAAGACCTGTCCGGGCAAGGTGAAGCGTCCTGGGTTCGGTAGAGACTCTTTTCTCCCACGATTGGAGAGAATGGGTCATGGCGAGCAAGTACGATCCCGAGACGCGAGAACGAGTGATCAGGCTCTTCAAGGAGCGCCGCGGCGAGGCGCCCGAGGAGTCAGCTACGGCTTCGTTCCGGCGCGTTCATGAGTTGGTAGGCATCCCCATCGACACCATGCGCGGCTGGGTCAGACGCGCCGAGGTCGACGCCGGCGAACGAGCAGGCGTGACGAGCAGCGAACACGAGGAGCTGAAGCGCCTCAGGCGCGAGAACGCCGAGCTGAAGCGCGCTAACGAGATTCTCAAGACCGCTTCGGCGTTTTTCGCCGCCGCGGAGCTCGACCGCAAACTGAAGTGATCGTCGCGTACATCGATGCCTACAAGGCTTCGTTCGGGGTCGAGCCGATTTGCCGTGTCCTTAGGGACCACGATTACCAGATCACCCCCAGCACCTACTACGCCTTCAAGAAGAGACCGCCCTCGGCTCGATCGCTGTCCGATGAGCGGCTGCTGGCCGAGGTCAGGTGCGTGTTCTACGCCAACTACGAGTGCTACGGCGTCCGCAAGGTGTGGCAGGAACTCAGGCACAGGCGCGTGGCAGCGGGCCGCGACCAGGTGGCGCGCATCATGCGCTCAGCCGGCCTCAGGGGCGCCACGCGCCTGAAGCGCGTGCGCACCACCTACCCGGAGGTAGGCGCTGCCCGCGCGCCTGACCTGGTGCAGCGCAACTGGAGCCTGGAGGCGCCCGACACGGTGTGGGTGTCGGACTTCACCTACGTCCCCAGCCGCGAGGGCACGGTGTACGTGTCGTTCCTGCAGGACGTGTTCTCCCGGCGCATCCTGGGCTTCACGGTGGCCACCAGCATGGGCGCGCAGCTCGTTACCAAGGCGCTGGATCAAGCCATCAGCATCAGGAAGCGCACGAACCCCAGCTTCACCGGGCAGGGCGTCATAGTTCACAGCGATGCCGGCAGTCAATACACCAGCTTGGCCTTCAGCCAGAAGCTGCTCGATCACGGCATGGCCGGCAGCATCGGTAGGGTCGGCACCGCCTACGACAACGCGCTAATCGAGAGCACCATCGGGCTCTACAAGGCGGAGCTCATCCGCCCCGGCGGCCGGGCGTGGACCTCCCGGCAGGAGATCGAGACCGCCACCACGGCGTGGGTGGCGTGGTTCAACGAGCGCCGCCTGCATTCGAAACTCGGTTACCTCAGCCCCGTGAAGTACGAGGCTGCTTACAATCAGAACCTGGACCTGCCGAGGCAGGCCGCGTGAGAGAAGACCCTCTACGAAACCCAGGACGCTTCAAGGCGTCGAGGGTGGCGGTCGCCGACTGGCCCTTCTTGACCGTCCCGACCTGCGTCTCGTCGATCTGCACTATCAGGGAGAGGCTGGAGTCGTCGATCAACGTGAGCAGGTTCGTCGCGTCGTTCACGCCCGTGCCGACCACGACGTTGACCTGCGATACGACCCCGCCGAACGGCGCGGACACGGTCAGCGACGCGAGGTCGGCCTCGGCCTCCTCGACGTCCAACTCGGCCTGCGCGACGCTGAGCTGGGAGTTGGTCAGGTCGTTCTGCCGCGCCGCCGCCTGCAGCGCCAGGGTGTTCTTGAGCGCCTCGAGGTCGGACGCTGCGGTCGCGGCGGCCTGCGAGGCATCGGTGTTGGCCACCTGGGCGTTACGGAGCGCCTCGTCGCTCTCGGCGCCGAGGCCGCGGAGGTTCTGCACGAGCGCGAGGTCCTCCGCCTTGGTCTCGGCCGTGCGCTGGGCGGTCGCGAGGGTCGCCTCCGCGGAGGCCCTCTGCTGCGCCGCCGAAGCCTGCGCCTGGGCTTGGCTCGACTCCAACGACCGCAGCTGCGCCTGCACGCGCTCCAGGTCGAACTGCGCGAGCTTGAGGGAGCGCTCGAACGCGGTGGGGTCGAGGCTGGCGAGCTGATCGCCTGCGCTCACCCTGTCGCCGACGGAGGCGATGGCGGCTATGCGCCCGCTGAGCCCGGCCGCCACCGTCAGGTTGAGCGACGTGCTCGCTTCCAGCGTCCCGGGGCCGGCGACGGTGACGGCGTGCGGCCGCAAGACGATGGGCAACGTCTGGGGCGACTGCACCGCTGTCGTAGTGGCCGCCGTTGGCCTCGTGAGCAGTACGTAGGCCACGGCACCTCCGGCGAGGGCGAGCACCAGGCCCACCAACCACCACCTGAGGCGCGAGCGGCCCGTGGACAAGCGGGGCGCGGTTGTCTCCATCACATACACTCCCTAACGCGGCCGGCTCCACTTCAAGAGCCACGCCGGTCGCAACCTCAACATGTTAGGCAGCGAATGTGTAGACCTTGTGTAGGTGCCGGGCGTGGGCCGGTCGGCGAACGGCGCGCCTACCCTTCACGGCGTGCGTTCTCCTGAAAAGCCAAGCCGTCGACCTCGCGCTCGCCCCACAGACCGAAGCCCTCCTCGACCTGTTCGCAACGATGGCGTTCGAGATAATCGTCGATCGCCGCCCGGATGAGGGCGGCGCGAGACCGACGCCCTCGCTTGGCAAGGGCGTCGAGGGCCTCGACCTGCGCATCACTCATGTGGACCATCGTTCGCATCGCATCCTCCGGCGCGGTGTCCGAGTCATGGTCAGCTGAGGTGAAAGAGGTCCGGCCACGTCGCTGGCGGAGCATCTGCTCGCCGGAACACCCCTCGCGACAACTCGATCATCACGCCGTCGTCCCTGAGCCGATACAGCTTCCGCGGATGCAGGCCGTCGGCCAGAGCTATAGCCGAGTGGTGAACGTGGTCGGCAACGAGCTCACATCATTCTTGGATAAGACCGTTGCCATCTAGTGCTTCCTTAGCAACTAAGGTATCCGCCTTAACCTCTACGCCTCCATGACCCCCACATCATCCGTATCGATCTCCTCGCTATCGCTACCGGCACCCCGGGTCTTTGTTCCTTGGTTGAGTGCCTGCATGACCTGCTGCCGGATGGCAGCCACCAACTCAGGACGCGCGGCAAGGAACTCCACCGCACGCTCCTTACCCTGACCCAAACGCTCACCAGCGTACGAGAACCACGAACCGCTCTTCACCACCACCCCCAGATCACTAGCTATCCCCACCAAGTCCCCCAACTTATCGATACCCCGCCCGAACATGATGTCCACCTCCGCCTCCCTGAACGGCGGCGCCACCTTGTTCTTCGTCACCTTCACCCGCACCCTAGACCCCACCCGCTCAACCCCCACCTTCACATCCCCCTTACGCCTAACCTCCAAACGCACACTCGCATAGAACTTCAACGCCCTCCCCCCAGGCGTCGTCTCCGGATTCCCGTACATCACCCCGATCTTCTCGCGAATCTGATTAATGAAGATCGCCGTCGTATTCGACTTAGCCAACACCCCCGTCAACTTCCTAAGCGCCTGACTCATCAACCGCGCCTGCAACCCAACGTGAGAATCCCCCATCTCACCCTCGATCTCAGCGCGCGGCACCAACGCCGCCACACTATCCACCACGATCACATCCACCGCACCCGAACGCGTGAGTAGTTCAACGATCTCCAGCGCCTGCTCACCCGTATCCGGCTGCGACACCAACAACTCATTCACATCCACCCCCAACGCCGCCGCATACACCGGATCCAACGCATGCTCAGCATCCACGAACGCCGCCACCCCACCAACCGCCTGCGCCTCAGCCACCACATGCAAAGCCAGAGTCGTCTTACCCCCAGACTCAGGACCATAAACCTCAACGATCCGACCCCGAGGCAACCCACCAACCCCCAACGCCACATCCACACTCAACGACCCAGTAGAAACCACCCCACCCCCACCCACACCAACCGGCACCGCCCCCAACCGCATAACCGCCCCACGCCCAAACTGCCGCTCAATCTGCAACAACGCAGAATCAAGAGCCTTAGCACGTTCCTTCTCCATGGTCCTGCCTCCGTCCGGGCGCTGGGCCGGTCGGACGCGACCGCGGACCCACTACCTCAGATGTACCTTAAATAATAAGGCATCGGGGGAGGGTCCGCAAGCGACTGCGGACTAGAACGGCTAGGCGGCGGGCGGGCCTACGGCGCTCGCCCGCAGTACAGAACAAGGGCGGACTCGCGCACCCACGCCGTGCGGTACGCCCCGTCAACAACTTCGTCTAGCCCGCCAACGCGCCCAGCGGGAGCCGCCGCCTCAACCCAACGGGTACCCGTCCGCCGCGTACACGGCCTGCGCCGCCTGGCGCCGCAGCTCAACGAGGTCGACGCCGTGCTCGGCCAGGTAGGCATGGAAGCGCGGGAGCGTCTCCTCGCCGCGCGGGATCCGGCGCAGGGCCTCCGTGCCGAGGTCGCGCGCGCGGTCAACGGCCGCGAACGTGTAGAGCCGGGCGAGCAGGAGGGCGACCTCGCCCCCGCGCGCGCCGGCAAGGCGTTCGGCGCGCAGCAGCGCCGCCTCGGCCAGGTAGGCGAGCCCGACCATGTCCGCCACGCGCGCCAGCAGCTCCTGCTCGCGCTCGAGGCCCTGCATGTACGCCATGGCGCCCATGCCCGCCACCATCAGCGTGCCGAGCTTGAGGTTGGCGAGGGCCAGCTCGGCGTCGGCCTGGGCCTCGGGCGCGGCCACCTTCTCGACGGGCCGCCCCAGCATCGCCGCCTGCGCAGGCCCGAGGAGGTCGAGCTCGCCGCGCATGGCGCGCTTCAGGAGCTGGTCGACGGTGAGCTCGCGGTTGATCTCGTTGGTGCCCTCGAAGATGCGGTTGATGCGGCTGTTGCGGTAGGCGAGCTCGATCGGATAGTCCGCCGAGAAGCCGTAGCCGCCGTAGACCTGCAGGGCCTCGTCGACCACGTAGTCGAGGATCTCCGAGCCGAACACCTTGATGAACGAGTACTCCACAGCGTAGTCGTTGAGAGCCGCGAGCTGCGCGGTGGGGTCCGGCTTGCCGGCGGTGGCGGCGTCCATGCTGCCGGCTAGGCGGTAGACGGCGCTCTCGAGCGCGTACGTGTCGGCCGCCATGCGCCCGATCTTCTCCTGGATGAGGCCGAACGTGGCGATGGGCGCCTTGAACTGCTGGCGCTCCTTCGCGTACGCCTGCGCCAGGCCGATGAGCTGCTTCGCACCGCCGGCAGCGCCGACGGCGAGCTTGAAGCGCCCGATGTTGAGGATGCCGAAGGCGATCCGGTGGCCCTTGCCGACCTCGCCGAGCAGGTTGCCCTTGGGCACGCGCACGTTCTCGAGGATCACCTGCCGCGTGCTGGAGCCCTTGATGCCCATCTTGTGCTCCTCGGCCCCGAGGCTCAATCCGGGCGCGCCCTTCTCGACGAGGAAGCAGCTGAACTTGTCACCGTCCACCTGCGCGAACACGGTGAAGAGGTCGGCGAAGCCGGCGTTCGAGATCCACATCTTCGTACCGTTCAGGACCCACTCGTCGCCGTCCAGGTCGGCGCGCGCCTTGGCGGCGAGCGAGTCGGACCCCGAGCCCGGCTCTGTCAGGCAGTAGGCCGCCACCCACTCGCCCGTCGCGAGCTTGGGCAGGTAGCGCGCCTTCTGCTCCTCCGTGCCGAAGTAGACGAGGGGCAGTGTGCCGATGCCGACGTGCGCGTTGAACGTGACGTTGAACGAGCCGGAGGCCGCGACGGCCTCGGTGACGACCGAGGCGGCCGCCTTGCCAGCGCCGAGGCCGCCGTAGACCTCGGGCACCTCGACGGCCAGCAGCCCGAGCTCGCCGGCCTTGGCCATCTTCTCGCGCGAGAGCTCGTAATCCAGGCCCTCGAGCTTGGCGAAGTCCGGAACGATCTCGCGCTGCACGAACGTGCGCGCCGTGGTGGCGAACATCTTGAGGTCGTCGTCGAACGCCTCGGGGATGAGGACCGTGGCGGCGTCCTGGCGCTCGACGAGGAAGGCTCCGCCCGTCGGGGCCGTCACGTGGGCGCTCGGCGTGGCGCCGGCGGTCTGCGGGTTGCGGTCTGGCGTGGACATCCTGGAGCCTCCATGCGGTGCTGACGGGTGATCGGAGCTCGCCCACCCGCTGGTCACTTTTGTACTGAGTACAACCTTACCTCAACCGCCCCCGGCAGGAGCGCGCCACTGCTCAGCGCGGCCAACCGCCCTCACGGCAGGAGCGGCACCACGGTGGTCAGCGCGCTCACCAGCGCCAGCGCCAGCAGGCCCAGGCAGAACCAGCCGACCGCCTGCGAGAACCGGGCGCCGAGGCGCGTGCGCAGTCGGATGACGCCGTAGGCGAACCCGCCGACGATGCCGCCCACGTGGCCCCAGAGCGAGACGCCCGGCACGGCCAGGCTGAAGACGATGAGGATGGCGACCCACTGCAGGAGGCTGCGCAGGAGCAGCCTGTCCGACGCCGACTTGCCGAGCGCCGCCTCGGCCAGCAGCGCGCCGGCCACGCCGAGGATGCCGCCGGAGGCCCCGACCAGCACGACGGGCACGCCGGCCTGGAACACGGTCGTGAGGTAGGCGCCTGCCGCCGTGCCGGCGGTGAAGGCGGCCAGCAGGTCGCCCCAGCCGCGCCTGCGCTCGTAGAGGCGGCCGATGTCGAAGAGCACCCACAGGTTCATGCCGATGTGCACGAGGTTGCCGTGCAGGAAAGCGTAGGTGAGGTAGCGCCACCAGGCGCCCGCGTCGGGCACGCCCGGCAGGCCCTGGGTGAACGCCGCGACCAGGTTGCTCACGTACAGCCCCTGGCCGCGCACCGAGACGACGCCGTAGTAGCGGTCCGCCAGCACCTGCGCCAGGTAAGCAAGGGCGATGGCGCCCGCCAACAGGTAGGTGGCGAGCGGGCGCCGCGCCAGCAGGGCGGTCGCGGTCGGTGGTGTGGCACCCAGGCTCTTCAACCTGGCCTCCAGCCGCCTCCGCGACGCCCCTGTGGCGGCCGTGTACGCCGCCTGGTAGGCCCGGACGGCCGCGGCGTGCCTGCCGGAGCGCTCGGCGGCCGTGCCGAGGATCTCGTAGAGCGTGGCAGGCGTCACCCCCGCCAACGGCTGCTCGAGGAGCTTGCGCGTGCCGTCCAGGTCGCCCTGCTCGGCGGCCAAGCGGGCCTCGGACAGGACCAGGGAACGGTAGGCGAGGGGCCCCTGTCTCCCGGCCTCGAACCGCGTCTTGAGCAGGCCGGTCTCCCGCCGAGCCTCCTCCACGCGCCCGAGGGCGATGAGCGCCTCGATGCGCGCGGCCGTCACGAGGTTGCCGTTGTCCGCCGCGCCCGCGCCTGCCGGCTCCTCGAGCTCCAGCACACCGGCGTAGTCGCCGCTCGCGAGTCGGGCCTGGGAGAGGAGGACGGCGTCGTGGCGCGTGGTGAGGGCCAACGCCGCCTCGGAGTCGCCCTGCTGCAGGGCCGCTTGGGCCAAGAGGCGCCCGACGGACGCTCGGCCTCCCGGGGTCCAGTACATGAGCGAGGTGGCGGCCCTCGCCAAGCGCCAGGCGCCCGAGCGGACGGCCGCGACGAGCGCGAGGGGGGCGAAGACGTACAACGCGGCGACCGCCAGCACCGCCCACTGAACGGTGCTCGGCAGGGGCTGGTCGCCCAGGCCGGCGACGGCGACGGCCGCCGCGGCGATGGCACCCAGCAGCGTCTTGAGCGGGAACTCGCCGGGCAGCGGCGCCATGCGCGTGGCCCAGCGCACGGTCGACGCGCCAGTCACCGCCACTACGAACGCGAAGAGGGTGGCCGTGGTCATCGCCAGATGGTAACGCGGCGCTCGCCTCGGACCTAGGCGGCCTATCTCACCGCCCGGTAGCGAGGTCCACTCACCGAGGCACCGTGGCGGGCAGGCGCAGTCGTTACAATCAGGAACGGTCCGCACATGCGAGTGGCGGGACCCGGAGGGTTTCCTTGCTGGACGTGCTGTTGGCCGCAATCACCATCGTCGTCGCGTACTTCCTCGGCACCATCCCGTCCGGGTACCTGGTGGCCAAGGTGCGGGGCGTGAACATCCAGCAGGTCGGGTCCGGCAACATCGGCGCCACGAACGTGCTCAGGGCGCTGGGCGTGGTGCCGGCCGTCATCGTCGTCATCCTCGACCCGCTGAAGGGCGCGCTGGCCACGCTCCTGCCCGGCATCGTCGGCCTGGGCCCATGGGTCACGGCGCTCGCCGGCCTCGCGGCCGTGCTCGGCAACGACTTCAACGTCCTCCTACGCATGAAGGGCGGCAAGGGCATCGCCACGAGCATCGGCGTGTTCATGGTCATCGACCCGCTCACGACGCTCATGTGCCTCGTGCTCGGGGTCTTCACCATCCTGCTGAGCCGTTACGTGTCGCTCGGCTCGCTAGTCGGCATGGCGGCGCTGCCCCTCTTCGTCATCGTGCAGGGCGAGTACATCGGCCCGCGGCTCCTACTGGCGGCCGCCCTGCTCGGGCTGGCCGTCTACCGCCACTCCAGCAACATCCAGCGGCTGGTGGCCGGCAACGAGCGCCGGCTGGGAGACCGGTCGGCGAAGTCCTGAACCGGTCGCCTCCTAGCAAGACACCTCTGCAAGCGAGATTGTTTATGGCTCATTGACATCATCAGATACGACCGTCTACTCTGAACCAACCCACCTACGGCGTGCCGTAGGCTCAGGAGAGCCCGCAGCGCTAACTGCGGGCTCTCCTGCTATAGGAGACACGACGTGCGCACCTTCGTGTATGTCGACGGCTTCAACCTGTACTACCGTGCCCTTAAGGGCACACACCACAAGTGGCTTGATCTCCTGAAGCTGTCTGAGGCGGTGCTGCCGTCCTCCGCCGTTGTTGAGCGCATCAACTACTACACGGCTCGTGTTTCCGGTAAGCGGGACCCTGACATGCCGCGTAGGCAACAGTTCTACTTCGGCGCGCATCTGGTCCGCGATGCCTTCTTGGGTGCGTTCGAGCAGGCGGCGATCATCACCAACGACTCCGACCTTGCAGAGCCTGTCCGCATCGTGGTCAAAGAGGTGGGCTTGCCAGTCATTCTGCTTACTCCGGAGAACAGGCCAGTCGGAAGCTTGGCACGGCTAGTGAGCGACGTCAGGCATATAAAACCGTCACTGAGCAGATGCCAGTTCCCGGACCCCGTGGGTTCGACCAAGGGTCCGATCGCTAAACCGTCCGACTGGTAGCCCGCGCCTTCGCATAATTGAGTAACACGATCCCGCCGATGGCCACCGCGCCACCAACGGCCGTGACGAGCGCCGGCACCTCGCCGAGCATGACCCAGGCGAACAGCAGGCTCATGACCGGCACGAGGTAGAGGAAGGCCGTCACGAGCGTGACAGGCACCTTCGACAGGGCATAGGCGTAGATGCTGTAGGCGATGGTCGACGGGAAAACGCCGATGTAGAGCGTGGCCGCCAGGGCCTGCCAGGGGGCGTCGGCCACGTCCGCGCCCAGGCCGGGTAGGAAGACCAGGAGCGGGATGGTGCCCGCCCAGGTCGCGTAGGCCGCCACCTCGATGGGCCGGTAGACCGTGAACAGCCGCTTCTGCAGGACGGTGTAGAAGGACGACGCGACCGCCGAGATCACCACGAGCCACGACCAGGCGTTGAACGAGACCCCGCCGCCCGCGTCGCCGAGCACTATGAAGGCGACGCCGACGAACGAGACGAGGGACCCGAGCCAGCCGAGCGCCGGGAGCCTCTCGCGCATCATGACCGTGGCGAGGAGCGCCGTCATGGCGGGCGCCGTCCCGATGATCAGGCTCGCGGCGCCGGCGCTCACGTGCAGCTCGCCGAAGTTCAGCGCCAAGTGGTAGATGGTGTAACCGAGCAGGCCGAGCAGGAAGAGGTACGGCACGTCCTGCCGCCGCGGCAAAAGCCGGGAGCGCATGGCGAGGAGGATGGGCAGGAACGCCACCGACGCCACGAGGTGCCTGAGGAGCGTCAGGTGGTCGGCCGACATGCCGCCCAGACCGAGCTTGATCATCGGGTAAGCGGATCCCCAAAGCACCATTTGGAAGAGCAGTAGCAGTACGAGACCGGGCCGCACTAAGCGCCTCCGCTAGGTCGATCTGACGCAGCTCAGTTGGGCAAGACCACCGGACGGCCGCAGGTGCACAGCTCGGCGTCCCGCACCATGCGCGTCTGGCCGTCCCGGTACCAGAGGGTACCGCAATCGGGGCAGCGCACCTCGGCGCCGGAGATGCCGAGGATGGCCTCCGCGCCGACCCAGCGCTTCTCGCCGCACCAGTGGCACACGACCTCCGCGCCGCCGTCCTCGGCTGCCATCTGCCGGCGCTCCGCCGGTGTGAAGTAGGCGAGGGCCGCCAGCGCCTTCTCGTCCGAGCAGCGGCAGGCGAACGCCACGCCCAAGGGCGGGTCGGTGAGGAGCTCGAAGTCCATGCCCCACAGGAGCTGGTCGCGCACCACGTCCAGGATGGGCGCGTCGGCCATGGCCGTCGTGAGCTGCCCGAGCGCCTTGACGTTGGCCTCGAGGAGGGTCAGCGCGCCCTCGTCGGCGCCGGGGAGCGCCTGGAGGATGACCCCGCCGGAGCGCTTCACGCGCCTGTGCCCGTCGAAGTAGACGCCGAGGAGGACGGCGGAGGGGACCTGCTCGGAGACGGCCAGGTACGTGGCGATGTCCTCCGCCACCTCGCCGCTGACGAGGTCGCTCGAGCTGCCGTACGGGTCGCCGTAAGGGGCGTGCGAGCGCACGACGCTGATCTCACCCTGCCTCCCGATGCCGCCACCAACGTCGAGCTTGCCGTCCTGCCTCAGCGGCAGGTCGACGTGCGGGTTGTTGACGTAGCCGCGCACGGTGCCGTCCAGGCCGGCGTCGGCGATGACGCCGCCCAGCGGGCCGTCGCCGCGCAGGCGGAGCGTCACGCGGTCGCGGCTGTTCTTGAGCAGGACGTGCGACAGGAGCAGCGCACCGGTGAGCGTACGCCCGAGGGCGGCGCCCGCCGTGGGGGTGGCGCCGTGCTTCTCCACGGCCCCGCTCACCAAGGCCGTGGTGTCGGCCGCGACCACGCGGATGCCGCCGCCCGCGGCGACGCCACGAAGCAAGTAAGACATGGACTTCCTCTCGTGCCGCTCGGGCAGCCCGTGGCGCCCGGCGGACAGGGGCGCCCGTGGGCGCGACCAGAGAGTATATGGGCAGTCAGGGCGGCGACGGCGTGCCCTGGGCTGCGCGCGCCCCTCGACCACCGGCGCGCCGTAGCGGTGCGGGCGGGTCCCAATCCCGCGCAGCGAACGCCTAGTGGGGCAGCTTCTCGTGCAGGCGGCGCAACGTGGCGCGCGGCACGAGCTTCGCGACGTCGGCGCCGTAGCGCGCGAGCTCCTTCACGCGCGTGCTGGACACGTACGACCAGCGCGTGGCCGTCATGATGAACGTGGTCTCGGCGTTCGGGTTGAGCTGGCGGTTGAGGTGCGCCATCTGCAGCTCGTACTCGAAGTCGGAGATGGCGCGCAGGCCCTTGACGATGACCGTGGCACCGATCTTGCGCGTGTAGTCGGCGAGCAGGCCGTCGAACGAATCGACCGTCACGCCCTCCATGCCCTCGACCACCTCGCGGATGATCTCGACGCGCTCGTTCGTGTCGAAGAGCGCGTTCGCCTTGGCCTCGTTGTGCAGCACGGCGATCGTCAACTTCTCGTAGATGCGCGCGGCACGGCGGATGAGGTCGACGTGGCCGTTGTGCAACGGATCGAAGCTACCGGGGTAGACGGCATGGATCATGGTGGGGTCAGTCTAGCGGCCCTCGCCACTCAGGGTGAGCGGAAGAGGACATCGCGCAGCAGGTCGTCCACGACCTCCTCGGGTGAGAGGCGGCCCGCCAGGACGGCGTCGACGGCCTCTTCCTCGCCGTCCACGAGCTGGCGGCGCAGCCTCTCCCCTAGCGCGGACCTCACCTCGGAGCGCACCCTGCGCCTGCGCGCGGCCTCGAGCCCGCCGCTCGCGACCAGGTAGGCGCGGTGCTCGTCCACCAGGCGCATGAGGTCATCGACGCCCTCGCCTTTCGACGCGACGGTGGTGGCCACCGGCGCCAGCCACTCGCCGTGCTCGCCGAGCTCCTGCGCGGCCCGGATCTCCCTGCGCAACCGGTCGCCGCCGGGGTGGTCGTACTTGTTGACGCAGAACACGTCGGCGATCTCCATGATGCCGGCCTTGAACGCCTGCACGGCGTCGCCCTGGCCGGGTGTCAGCACCACGACGGTGGTGTCGGCCGCCGTCACGATCTCCACCTCGGACTGGCCGACGCCGACCGTCTCGATGAACACCGTGTCGAACCCCGCGGCGTCGAGGAGGGCAACGGCCTGCAGGGTGGCCGCGGCGAGGCCGCCGAGGTGACCGCGCGTCGCCATCGAGCGGATGAACACCCCGGAGTCCGAGTGCCAGCGCGTCATGCGGATGCGGTCGCCCAGGATGGCGCCGCCGCTGAACGGCGACGTCGGATCGATGGCCACGACGCCCACCTTGCGCCCCGCCGCACGAGCCGCCGCGATTAGGCCGTCCGTCAACGTGCTCTTGCCGCTACCGGGCGAGCCGGTGATGCCGACGACGGCCGCCCGGCCCGTGCGCGGCCGCGCGCGCTTGAGCAGTTCGCGGCCGCGCGGGTCGTCAGATTCGACCAGGGTGATGGCGCGAGCTACGGCCCGTTCGTTGCCGGCCAGGAGGCGCTCCAATAGCGGTTCCATCAGATGAGGCTAACCTACTGCAGCGTCTAGCAGGCGACTCAACGAAGGCGCCAACCTGCCCATGCCGCTCACTAGCAGCGCGGAGGGCGCGCTAGTGGTGCCGCAATCTTGCGCCTGCGCGCATGAGGTGCGTCGGCAGTGGGTGTTCGTAGTTCATAAGCAGTCTGGCTAAGGGCCTTCACCTGAGTCCGCGTCACTCGCAGTGAACGTCCTCATCCAGAGCATCTCACCGTCAGGAGCATGAGCGGCGATGAACCACGATTCGCCCAATTCAAGTATGTTGCCTGGCAATCCATATACGATATGCTTCCAGTCTCCATTCCACGAGCCAACAACGATAATCGTCCCCTCTGCAGTAACGGCCACTGCCTTGGCGAGATCAAAGTTATGAGTACCGTACTGGGTGAGCCAAAGCCTCACGCCTTCAATCGTATAGGCGCCAAGAAAAACATCACTAGCACCTTGGGGTTCACCACCAACATCACCGTTACCAGAACCGACCAGAACCAGCTCTCCTACAGGACTCACGGCGACGCCAGTACCAACGTAGCTCCGAGCTTCGCCGAAGGATTTCATCCAAACCGGCTCAAAGTTTTGATTGAGTATGCCGATGGCAGCATAGTAGCTAATGCCACCCGGCTTGCCATCCATCTCGCCGATGCCTATACCCGTACCCGTCGTTATGACCACTTCCCCATGCCCCAGTAACAGACCTCTAACGGGAAACGTGTTGTCACCTCGGCGAGTGAGAGCCACTTGATGGATTACCTCGCCATTCCTGCTCATGCGGGCAGCGAAACCGTGTGACTCCGGGCCATCGCCGCCAAGAGCTCGAGAGACTGCAGCCCCAAGATCACTAAGCTTCCGTCTGACAACGGCAAGGCTTCCGTGGGCGCCTGGGTTTCATCTACTGTGAAGACATGGTCATCAATCAACTCTCCGTCCAGCGTGAGAACGGCCAAGTACGCCTCGTAGAACGGCTGTTGCCCCAGCCTCCCATAGGACTTCGTCCTGCCGCTCGGTTGTGAACCGGCGACGATGACATCACCTGCGCCGTCCAACGCAATGACCGGCGGTGAATACGACTCGTTGCCACCAAAGTTCTTTGCCCACAGGAGTTGGCCTTCGGGCGTGAACTTTACGACGAACTGTGCGCCGGTACCGACGGCGAACGAGAGTTGCATATTGGTGTCGCCCGTCACATAGATATTCCCCTGCTCATCGAGGATGAGCGAACCGACACGCTCATCACCAGACGTCCCGAACTGCAAGACGCGCTCCAGAAGCCCCTCAGGCGTCAGCCACGCGATGAAGGCATCCAAGCCACCCTGGCTGGACTGCCCCCCTTGGCTGCCCTGCGTCGTGCCGGCAACGATGATGGCTCCATCCGCACGCAGCGCCACCGCCGCGACGGTAGAACCAGGACCGATCGCAGGAACCGGTGCCTGAGCGAACACCACGGCAGCAGCCAGGGCCGCAGTAAGAGCGATCAATATGTCACTCCGCATTTTGGTCACTCGCTACCCATCTTGGCAAAGTCACGTACCGCGTCAAGCCGGTGCGCGCGGCCTCGTCTACGCTGGTGACCAACCGCAATACCTCGGCGACAACACGCGGTACGGTGCCGAGCAGTCAGGCGGACCTCACTATCCGGAGCGAAGCAGGCCCGTCGGGTACCCTAGTAACTACCTTAGGCTCACGCACGTTCACTTGAGGAGGTGCGACGTCACATGACCAAGAACCCCGCACCCGTACGCCTCGGCATGGTCGGCGGCGGAACGGGCGCCTTCATCGGCGCGGTGCACCGCATGGCGGCTCGGCTGGACGGACGCTTCGAGCTCGTGGCGGGCGCCCTCTCGAGCACGCCGGAGCGGTCGCTCGCGAGTGGTGCCGAGTTCGGCCTGCGGCGCGCCTACGGCACGTGGGAGGAGATGCTCGGGGCCGAGAACGCGCTCGACCCCGCCGAGCGCATCGAGGCCGTCAGCATCGTCACCCCGAACCACATGCACTACCCGGTCGCGCGCGCGTTCGTGGAGGCGGGCTTCAACGTCATCTGCGACAAGCCGATGACGGTGGACTCGGCCCAGGCGCGCGCCCTGGAGGCCGCGGTCGCGGCGAGCGGCGTCGTGTTCGGCGTCACCTACAACTACACGGGCTACCCGCTGGTGAAGGAGGCGCGCCGCCTCGTCGCTTCGGGTGCGCTCGGTGAGCTGCGGAAGGTCGTCATCGAGTACCACCAGGGCTGGCTGGCCACGCGCCTGGAGGAGGACGGCAACAAACAGGCGGCGTGGCGCGCGAACCCCGCGCTGGCCGGCACGGGCGGCGCCATCGGCGACATCGGGAGCCACGCTGAGAACCTGGCTGCCTCGGTCACGGGCCTACACGTGGAGGAGCTCTGCGCCGACCTGACCCCCGTGGTGCCGGGCAGGCGGCTCGACGACGACGCGAACGTGCTCCTGCGCTTCACGGGCGGCGTGAAGGGCGTGCTGGTGGCGTCACAGGTCGCCATCGGTGCCGAGAACGACCTGCGCCTCACGGTGAACGGCAGCCGCGGCAGCCTGCACTGGCGCCAGGAGGACCCGAACCGCCTGGTCGTCCACCTGCTGAACGCGCCGACGCAGGTGCTCACCCGGGCGGGCGGGCCGTACCTCGGCGCCGCCGCGGCTGCCGCCACGCGCATCCCGTCCGGCCACCCGGAAGGGTTCATCGAGGCGTTCGCCGAGGTCTATCGGAACGTGGCGGAGGCGATAAGGCTGCGTGAGCGCTCGGCGGACACCGGTGCGCCAAGCTCGGGCGGTGCGAGCCCAAGCGACGCAGGCCTAAGCAGCGCGGTGCCGGACTACCCGAGCGTGAGCGACGGCGCCCGCGGCGTGGCGTTCATCGAGGCGGCTGTGGCGTCGCAGGCTGGGGGGTCTGTCTGGGTGAAGGTCGGTCGCGGCGCCTGAGCTACTCGTTCGAGCCGATTATCCGAACACTCCTCTGAACATCTCCCTCGCGGCATAGCAGCACGCGGACCGTCTCACCTACGCGCACCCAACCCACCCCGCCACCTCTGCGCGAGATCGATCACGGCCGCCTCCAACGCCAGCTCGGGAGAGCCGCCCGACTTGGCGGCCACGTCCGCGGCGAGGAGCCCGCCCAGGCACTCACGCACGGCTCCCTCGTCCAGACCGGCCGCCAGGCGCAGGGCCTTCTCGGCCGCGTAAGGCGCCGCACCGAGCTCGCCGGCCGCCTGCGCCCCGCTCACGCGCTTGCCTCCGCTGCGCTCCAGCAGCCCGGCCGCCTTGGCGACGAGCATGAACTGCCACGTGAGGGCGCCGAACACGCGCGGCACGGCCTCTCCCCCCTCGACCAGGCTCCGAGCGATGCTCAGGCTGCCGGCCACGTCGCCCTTGGCGACGCGCTCGATGAGGTCGAAGGCCGAGTACGTCGCCATGACGTTCACGACCGCCTTCGCCCGCTCCAGGCCGATCTTCTCGTCCAGCGCCGCGAGCTTCTGGATCTCGGAGACGATGTTGGCCGCGTCGTCCCCGAACGTCTCCGCCAGGTAGGTGGCCACGGCGGGCTCGAAGGCGACGTCGGCCGCCTTCAGCTCGTTCCCCACCCACCGCGCGAGCTGGTCGCCGCGTGGCAGGGCGAGGTGCGTCTGCTTGCCGAGTGCCTTCAGGGCCTTCTGCCGGGCCGGGGTGGCGCTCGGGTCGAGCACGAACACCACCGCGCCGTCGCCGACGGACTCGAGCGCCCTCATGACCTCGTTGCGAGGCTTCACCCCGGCCTGGCCCTGGAAGGCCGCGTCGAAGTCGAGTAACAGCGCCGCCTGCGCGAACAGGCCGCCCTGACTAGCGAGCTCGAGCACGGTCTGAGCGCTCATGCCCTCGCCCAGCTCCGTAACCCCGGCGGGGTCGAGGCCGGCCTCGAGGATCGCCGCACGCGCGGCGCGGCGCGCCAGGAACGGGTCGCCGGTGAACGAGCTGATCATGGGTCCGAGCTTACGTCGCGGCCAAGGCGACGTCCTCGAGCGCGGCCAGGAACTCCTCGGCGCAGGAGTAGCGCTCGTCCGGGTCGCGGGCAAGCGCCTTCGCCACGATGGGCTCGTACTGCGCGACCGACTCGGGGAGCGGGTCGAGCGGCACCCGGTCGTCGCCGGCGAGCCAGCGCACGACCTGACCGCCGAACGGCGGGGCCCCCGTGAGCATGTGGTAGATGACAGCGCCCGTGGCGTACAGGTCGGAGCGGTGGTCCGTGCGCACGCCCTTGAACTGCTCGGGCGCCATGAAGCTCGGTGTGCCCAGCAGCATGTCCTGCGTGGTGATGGCCGTGAGGCCCAGGTCCTTGGCGAAGCCGAAGTCCGTGAGGAGGGCCGTCTCGCCCTTCACCAGGATGTTGGCCGGCTTCACGTCCAGGTGCAGGACGCCCTCGGCGTGGGCGTAGGCCAGCGCACTCAGGACGTCCCGCGCGATCTTCATGGCCCGGCGCGGCCGCAGCGGCCCGCGCTCGAGCGCGGCTTCGAGCGACACGCCCGGGCAGTAGGCGTAGATGAGCGATGCGTCGCCGGAGATGCCGAGCAGGGGAACGATGTTCTCGTGGCGGAGCCTGCCGACCACGGCCGCCTCGCGCTCGAGGCGCTGGCTGGCGACGGGGTGGGTGCCGAGGAGGCGCTTCACGACCACGAGCCGGTCCTCCCAGCGTGCGAGCTCGACCCGCACGGGACCCTGCTCCGATAGCACACGAACCGTCAGCAACACTGTGGGCAATCTATCACGCACCTCCGCGCGCGGCAGCCGCGCATACCCCCTACCCCGGCTCCTCGTCGGTCACGCGGGCGGCCGCACCTTCGCGGCACACTTACCGACGATCGCGACGGGCGTTCCCCGGCACACGACGGCCGCACCAGCCGACGCAAGCCGGCGAACCTCACGGCCCCACCATCGTCGACCACGTCGTGCTGCCGCGCAGCCCGACGCGCACGGCGCCGCGCTCCTGGGTGGTCAGCACCGTCACGCCGTGGGCCGCGAGGCGGTCCACGACCTCGGCCGTCGGATGACCGTACGAGTTCCTGCCGACGGAGATGACGGCGAGCGAGGGGCTCGCCGCCCGCACGAGCCCCTCGCCGGTGCTGCCTCGAGAACCGTGGTGGCCCACCATCAGCACGTCGACGGGCGGCACGGGCAGTTCCGGCTCCACGGCCACGCCGATGTCTCCCAGGAACACGGCCCTGGCGACGCCGTCCAGGCGCAGCACGAGCGCCACGGAGGCGTCGTTGCCGGCGGGCGGATCGGGGCCGCGGGCCGGGTTGAGGACGTCGAGGACTACACGGCCGGCGCGGCCGACGACCAGGCGCTCACCGCGCCACGCCTCGTGGACCTCGACGTTGCGCGCGGCCGCCAGCTCGCGCAGCGCCACATCCAAAGCGTTATCGGGTACGGGCGGCCCGGCCACGAGCAGGCCGACGGGCATGGCGCCGAGGACGGTGAGGAGCCCCTCCAGGTGGTCGGCGTCCGGGTGGGTGGAGACGACGGCGTCGAGCCGCCGCACGCCCAGGGCGCGCAACGCCGGCAGCACCACGCGCTTGCCGACGTCGTAGTCGGAGAACGGGGTGCCCCCACCGTCTACGAGCACGCCCGTGCCGCCGGGCAGGCGGATGAGCGCGGCATCGCCCTGCCCGACGTCTAGGAACCAGACGTCCGGCACGCCGTGGCGCGGGGTCAGGGCCACGGTGGCGCCGCCGCACAGGAGGACCACGGCGAGCGCCTGAGCCGCCCGCAACCGCCCGTGCGCCCACGCGGCCATGCCGACGCATGCGCCCACCCACGCGACGTGCCCCACCGACCCGATCTCGCCCCACACCGCGAACGGCAGGCGCGCGCCGAGCTCGGCTGCGCCGATGAGGGCTCCCGCCAACGGACCGGTGACGTGGTTCACGAGCGCCGCCAGCGGCGTGGCGACGAGCCCAGCGGCGGCGGCCAGGAAGCCGAGCGGCACGAGCAGGCCCGCTAGTGGCACGGCGACGACGTTCACGAGCGGCGACGCCACCGGCACGCCGCCGAACGTGCCCGCCACGAGGGAGAGCGTCGGCAACTGCGCCGCCACGCTCACCAGGCCGCCGTTCACGAGGGCGCCGCCCAGCCGCGCGAGCCGGCCGCGCGATCTCGTGGGAGCCCCGCCGCCAAGCGAACGGCCGCCCAGCCCCGGGCCGGTCAGCGCCTTGGTCCAGGGCGGCAAGAAGACGAGCATGCCCGCCACGGCCAGGTAGGAGAGCTGGAAGCCGAGGTCGAGGACCATCTGGGGAGCGCTCAAGGTGCCTAGTAGCGCGGCGAGGCCGAGCGTGGCCCAGGCGTGCGCCCGCCCGCTCCCGAGCGCGGTGGCGGCCAGCGCGGCGAGCGACATAGTGGCCGCGCGCACCACGCTCGGGCTGGGGCCGACGAGGAGGACGAACCCGAGGGTGGCCGCTGCCAGCACGGGCAACCGCGCGGTGGGCAGGCGGCTCAACGACCTGCCGAGGGCGAGCAGCAGAATGCCGACGTGGAGGCCGGAGAGCGCCAGCAGGTGGGCCATACCGGCGGCCCCGAACGTCTCGCGCAGGCCCCCGAGGTCTTCGCGCTTCCCGAGGGTCAGCGCGAGCATCAGCCCCGCCGCCGGCTCCGGCAGGCCGGCACCGACCCCGGCGGCCAGGCGGTCGATCAGGCGGAACGTGCTGTCGGTCGGAGCGACCGCTCCGCGCACGAAGAGCTGCCCGGCCACGCCGCGCCTGGCGAGGTGTGAGGCGTAGTCGAAGCCGCCCGGGTTCCGCTTGCCGGGCGCGGGCTCGGCCGTGCCGACGAGCATGACGTCGCCGACCGGCACCGCCGCGCCGCGCGGCATGACGATGGCGAGCCGAGCCGCGACGGGCGCCGTGGTGCTCAGGAACTCGCCGTCTGACCGCCCCCGCCACTCGTGCTCAGCGCCGGCGTACTCCGCGGCGAGCACGGCCCGCTGGCGCTCGCTCGGCCCCGCCTGCCAGGCCTGCATGCGGGCGGCACCGACGGCGGCGGCTAGCGCCACGACGGGTAAGAACGGCGCGAGGCCGACGATCCCGGCATGCGCCACCACGTGCGGCCAGCGCCAACCGCACCTTCGCCAGGCAAGCGTGCCGGCCGCCGCCAGCCCCGCGACCACCACCCACGTGGCCCCAGGGCCGAGCGGCGCGGTAACGACCACCCCGAGCACCGCCCCGACGGCGAGCGGGAGCGGCCACGGCACGAACGTACCCGTCACAACGTCACCAACGGCCTGAGGCGCTCCAGCTTCTTCGGCCCGATGCCAGGGACGCGCAGCAGGTCGTCGACCCGCGCGTAGGGCCGGTGCTCGATGATGCGCCGCGACGTGGCCGGGCCGACGCCCGGCAGAGTCTCGAGCTGGGCGGCGTCGGCCGAGTTGAGCGAGACGCGCGCGGACCCGCCCGGTGCCGCAAGCGCCGGCACCACTACGGCCTGGCCGTCCGTCAGCGGCGCCGCGAGCTGGACGAGCGCGCGCGCCGCGGTCGGCAGGAAGCCGCCGGCGAGCCGCAGCAGCTCCTCGACGCGCGCGCCGAACTCGACCTCGTAGCTGCCCGGCCGCACGACCTCGCCGGACACGGAGACCGTGATGGGCGGCCTCACCACCCGCGGCGCGACCGGACGGCGGGCGAACGTGCCCAGGCCGACGGCCAGCGCCAGGCCGAGGCAGGCGAGGGCCAGGATGCGGGCAAGTGGGTCGCGGCGCAGGACGCGCATGCCGCGACGCTACGAAGAAGCCCACGCGGACGCTCGTTCCGCGTGGGCTCTTGCCTAGTGGTGCTCGGTCAGCGGGCGGCCGCAGCCGGCGCGTTATCGACCGCTACGCCCGCACACCCAGGGCGGCACGCGGCACACGGCCGGCCCCGCCTCAGCGCGCAGCCGCGAGCTTCTTGCCTACCGCTCCCCAGTCGACGACGTTCCAGAACGCCTTGATGTAGTCGGGGCGCCGGTTCTGGTAGTTGAGGTAGTAGGCGTGCTCCCAGACGTCGAGGCCGAGCACGGGCGTGTCGCCTTGCATGAGGGGCGAGTCCTGATTGGCCGTCGAGTAGACCTTCAGGGCGCCGTCCTTGCCGACGACCAGCCAGGCCCAGCCGGAGCCGAAGCGCCCGGCCGCGGCGGCGGCGAACTTCTCCTGGAAGGCCGAGAACGAGCCGAACGCCTTCTCGATCTCGCTGGCCAGGGCGCCGCTTGGCTCGCCGCCGCCCTTCGGGCCCATGATCTCCCAGAACAGGTTGTGGTTGAGGTACCCGCCGCCGTTGTTCTGCACGGCCGTCCGGATGTCGTCCGGCACCTGGGCGAGGTTCTTGACGAGGTCCTCGGCGCTCTTGTCGGCGAGCTCCGGGTGCTTCTCGATGGCGGCGTTCAGGTTGTTCGTGTAGGCCGCGTGGTGCTTGTCGTGGTGGATCTCCATCGTGCGTGCGTCGATGTTCGGCTCGAGAGCGTCGGTGGCGTACGGCAGGTCGGGAAGCTTGAAGGCCATGGTGGGGGCTCCTTTCGATGTTCGCCCGCGGCCCGTTCCACCGGGTCGGGAGGGCGCGACTTCTTCAAGCGAGTCTAGCAGCGCGGGCGCCGCGCCCCGGTCGAGGCGTTACAGCCGCACGACGATCCTGCCCGTCACGCCGCCCGCGAGCAACGCGGCGAACGGCTCCTCGAGGGCGTCCAGCCCGGTCTCCCGCACGAGTTCCGCGTCCTGAACGAGGCCGAGCAGCCGCGCGTCCGTGGCGAGCCGCTCCCACACCGCCTCGCGCACGGCCATGGGCGCGTGCTGCGAGTCGACGCCGAGGAGCGCGACGCCCCGCAGGATGAACGGGAACGCCGTCAGGGGCACGTCGGACCCGCCGACCAGGCCGCAGGCCGCGACGGCGCCACCGATCGCGGTGCTCTTGAGGAGGTTGGCGAGGGTGGCTCCGCCGACCGTGTCGACCCCACCCGCGTACTGGGCCGAGAGGAGCGGCCGCTGCGACTCGGTCGCGAGCTCCGCCCGAGGGAGCGTACGCGCCGCGCCGAGGCGCCCGAGCAGCTCGGCAGCAGCAGCCTTCCCCGTGCTGGCCACGACCTCGTAACCGGCGCCGGCGAGCAGCGCGACGGCCAGGCTGCCGACCCCACCGGAGGCGCCAGTCACCACGGCCGGACCGAGGTCCGCCGTCGCTCCGGCCGCCGCCATCCGGTCAACGGCGAGCGCGGCCGTGAGGCCGGCGGTCCCGAGCGCCATCGCGTCGCGCGCGCTCAGGGCGGCAGGCCGGCGCACGAGCCAGTCGCCGGGCACGCGCACGTACTTCGCGAGCCCGCCGGCCGTGCCCATGCCGAGGTCGAAGCCCGTGCACACCACGGCGTCGCCCTCGGCGAAGCGCGGGTCGCGCGACGCGACGACGGTGCCGGCGGCGTCGATCCCCGGCGTGTGCGGGTAGTCGCGCGTCACGCCGCGGTTGCCGCTGGCGGAGAGGGCGTCCTTGTAGTTGAGGCTCGAGTGGCTGACGCGCACCGTGACGTCGTGGTCGGGCAGCACGGACCACGGCACGTCGAGCACCGCGCGCCGGGCCGCGCCGTCCTCCAGGCTCACGCGCAGCGCGCGGTAGGTGGCGGGGGGAACGAAGGCGGCCATGCGCCGATCTTAGCCTCGCCGCCACTCGCAGGCCGCAGCGTCCTCATACGTCGTCCGTTACACTGCGCAGCATGAACTCTCAACGTCTGACGTTGCTGACGATCGTCGTGGCCGTGCTCGTGGTGCTAGCCGCCGTAATCGTTCCGCGCCTGACCTCGTCGTCGGCCGCGCCCGTCGCCACCATCGACTACGCCTCGCAGCCGCGCGCAGGCAGCGCGGACGCGCCGGTCAAGGTCGCGGTCTTCATCGACTTCCTCTGCCCGCACTGCGCCGAGTTCAGCGAGAACATCGCCCCGCAGCTGTTGCGGGATTTCGCAGACACCGGTAAGGCCGCCTTCTACTACCTGAACTTCCCCGTGATCGACCCGGCCGTACGCTCCCGTTACATGGCCGTCCTCGGCGAGTGCGTCTACCAGCAGAGCAACGAGGCCTTCGTGACCCTCGAGCCCATCCTCATGCGCGCGCAGAACGACATCGCCCGCAACACGAGCCGTGCCCTAGACCTCGCCATCCAGTACGCGCCGCAGCTCGCCGCCGACCAGCTCCGCCAGTGCGTCAGCGGCAGCGAGACGGCGCGCGATGTCACGGCCGACGAGGCCGCGGCCCGCCAGGCCAACCTCACCGGCACGCCCTCCGTGCTCGTGAACGGCGTGCTCGTGTCCAACCCCACCGTGGCCAACATCAGCCGCGCCATCGAGAACGCCCTCCAGTGAAACAAGGCTCTTCGAGCCTCATCTACCCGGCCTGGCTGGTGGCCATCGTGGCCACCCTCGGGTCGCTGTACTTCTCGGAGATCAGGCACTTCGTGCCCTGCACCCTCTGCTGGTACCAGCGCATCCTGATGTACCCGCTCGTGCTCGTCCTCGGGGTGGCGAGCTTCACGCAGGACACGAAGGTCGTGCGCTACGCGCTCCCCTTGAGCGCCCTCGGCATCCTAGTGAGCGGCTATCACATCCTCGTCGAGCGCATCCCGGGCTTCGGCCACGGGGTGTGCTCGAGCGGGGTGCCGTGCAGCCTCAAGTACATCGACTGGTTAGGGTTCATCACGATCCCGACGCTGGCGTTCGTGGCGTTCATCATGACCACGGTGATGCTCACGCTCGTCGCGCGGCGTAGTGCGGGGCGTTGAGGCTCCGGGTCTCGGACCAGGGCTGGAGCCTCAGAGGCCTTCCGTAAGGTCCTCGCGAACCAGCTCCACGAGGTCCCTACGGTACCGCTCGAGCTCCTAAGGCTCCGTGCTGGACCCGATCTCCACTGACCGCACCGGCGGCACGAACCGCTCCGGACGCATACGCTTGTAGGCCTCCCAGCCTTCCCACGTGCGCTCGAGCGCACCCTCCTCGCACCGCATGAGGAACGGCACGATGTACGACCGGGCATGCGCGAGCTCGTCCCGGAAGATGTGCGCCGAGAGGCCGCCCTCCTCCAGGAGGCCGGAGTCCGCGTAGGCGGCCACCGCCTCGTCGAGGTCGTAGGGCACGCGCCTGAACTCGTGCTCCCAGGCGCCTCCGGTCAGCGTGAGGATCAGGTACTGCGCGCGTGGGTCGCCGTTGAAGGGGGCCCCGACCGAGCCGGTGTTGATGACCGTGTACCGCGCCCACCCCTGCAAGTGCGGGCGGTGCGTGTGCGAGCCGACGAAGACGTCCGCCGGGTACTCCTCGACGATCTCGGAGATCGTCTCGGACGTCAGCGCCGGGCCGTACCCCTCCCGGTAGTGCCGCGGGCTGCCGTGCGACACGAGGACGCTCGGCGCGCCCGGCAGCTCGATGCGCAGCGTCATGGGCAGCGTCTTCACCGCCTCGAGGAAGCCGCCTGGCGCGAGGCTCGCCGCCGTCATGCGCGTGGAGGACCAGAACGGGTCTACGAGCGTCTCGCCGAGGGACGGGTCGCGCTCGTTGACCATGACCATGAGGTCGTCGTGGTTGCCGAGGGTGGCCTCGTGAGGGAAGCCGGCGAGGAGGCGCGCCACCTCGGCGCTCTGCGGTCCCCTGTTCACGGAGTCGCCGTTGATGATCACGCGGTCGACGTCCTGGCGTCCGAGGTCGTCCAGCACGGCCTCGAGCGCCGGGAGGTTGCCGTGGACGTCGGCGAAGATGGCTACCCTCACGTGGGTGATAGTACCAAGGCGCACAAGCGGGGCGGCGTCGGGCATCGGCGACCGCTCATCGCGCTCGGCGGCGCCTCCGGCGCTCGGGCGAGGCGGGGTCCGGCTCGGCAGCGTCCCTCCGCCCCCTCAGCGCCCCGCCAGACCCACCTCCACGGCCTGCCGCATGACGGCGACGGGCGCCTCGACGCCGGTCCACATGCCGAACGACCGGGCCCCCTGCCCGACCAGCATCGTCACGCCGTTCTCGGTCTTCAGCCCTAGCTCGGCAGCCGCCGAGAGGAGGGGCGTGGTCGCGGGCCGGTAGACAAGGTCGATGGCGGCGCAGCCCTGCCGCGCCGTCGCCAGCTCGGCGCGCGTGATCAACGGCAGACCGTCCGGGTCGGGACCGCCGGCCATGCCGACGCTCGTCGTGTTGACGAGGAGGGCGTACCGGGAGAGGTCGAGCATGGCTGGACGCGGATCACCGCCCCCATCGCGCTCGACCCCCGTGGCGCGGTCACGAGCGGCGGGGTCTCCCGACGGCAGGCGCTCGACCACCCCGGCACGCCGGCCACCCGGGTCGAACTGTGCCACCAGCCTCTTCGCCCTCTCCTGTTCGCGGTTCAGGACATCCACGTGGACGCCGCGCTCGAGCAACGTCCAGACGACGGCCCGCGCCGCGCCGCCCGCGCCGAGCACGAGCGTGCGCAGGTCGCGCGGCAGCGCGTCCGGGTAGCCCGGCAGCACGGCGGCGAGGCTCGCAGCGAAGCCGTCCGGGTCGGTGTTCGCGCCGAGGAGCCGACCTCCCATGTTCACGACCGTGTTGACCGCGCCGAGCGCGCGCGCCTCGCTCGTCAGCTCGTCCACGAGCCCGGCGGCGGCCTCCTTGTGGGGCACGGTGACGTTGGCGCCGTAGGCGTCAGGCAGCCTCAGCCGCTCGAAGGCGGCGGGGAGCTCGTCGGGAGGCACCGCCCACGCCTCGTAGGTGGCGGGGAGGCCGAGGGCCGCGAACGCGGCCGTGTGCATGGCGGGGCTGAGCGAGTGGCCGGCCGGGTAGGCGATGACGTAGGCGCGTCTCACGCCGGGCCGCGCGCACGTGATGGCGCTGAGCGGCTCGCCGCGGCGTTCCCCGCCATGGCTAGGCCCGCGCGGCGCGCGCCATGGAGCCGGCAGCGGCCACGATCGCGTCGACGGCCAGAGCTATGCCCGCGTCGTCCACCTGGTGGTGCGTGACAAGCCGCACCGTGCGCGGCCCCATGCTGCTCAGGCCGACTCCGCGCGCCGCGCAGCGCTGCACGAGGCCCGCCGCGTCGCCCACCTCGATGAAGACCATGTTCGTCTCGACGCGGGCCGGGTCGAGCGTCATGCCAGGAGCGCCAGCTAGCGCTTCGGCGAGGCGCTTGGCGCGCGCATGGTCGGCCGCGAGCCCGGCCGGCATGCGCGTGAGCGCGATGAGGCCGGCCGCGGCAAGCACGCCCGCCTGGCGCATGCCTCCGCCAAGGAGCTTGCGGTAGCGGTGAGCCTCGGCGAGGAATGCCCGACTGCCGAGGAGGAGGCTGCCGACGGGGGCGCCGAGGCCCTTGGAGAGGCAGATCGACACGCTGTCGAACCCGCGCGTGACGTCGGCGATGCCGACCCCGAGGGCGGTTGCGGCGTTGAACGCCCGCGCGCCGTCGAGGTGGACGGGAATCCCCTCCTCGCGCGCCACGGACTGGATGGCGGCCTGGGTGGCGAGCGGCACCACCGCGCCGCCCGCCAGGTTGTGCGTGTTCTCCAACGTGATGAGGCCCGTGGGCGCTTGGTGCGGGCTGCGGCGGATGGCGGCTCGCACCCCCTCGGCGGTCGGGGCGCCGCGGACGGCGGGCGCGAAGCGCGGCAGCGCGCCGGACAGCACGGCCATCGCCCCGGGCTCGTACTCGTAGATGTGCGCGCCCTCGGGCACGATCACCTCGGACCCGCGCCGCGTGTGCACGGCCAGCGCGATCTGGTTGCTCATCGTGCCCGAGGGGACGTACAGGGCGCCTTCGAAGCCGGTCAGCTCCGCCGCCGTCTCCTGCAGGCGGTTGACGGTGGGGTCCTCGGCGTAGACGTCGTCGCCCACCTCGGCGGCCGCCATCGCGGCGCGCATCTCGGGAGTGGGGACGGTGACGGTATCTGAGCGCAGGTCGACGGCGAACATGGCGGCATTCTATGCCTATGCACCCTAGGCTCCGAGCCGTGGGGGCCGCCGTCGCGTCGTCGTATGAATCGAACAAGCATCACGAGGCCATGCCAGGTCGCTCGTAGGAGCCGCCCAGCCATGCGCCGGTGACGAAGCTCAGATGCTAGCACTTCATGCTAGCATTCCGAAAGGGCCTGGGACGGATGCCGCATAGCAAGCTGAGCAACAGGCACTTGGACACCTTGCGGCGCATAGGCATCACGCCAACGGCGGCAACCATACGGTGGGCCGAGGCGGTAAGCCTTCTGGAAGCCATCGGGTGCTCAGTAACCGGCGCGAAAGAATCGAGGTTCCGTATGTTAGCCCCAAGCGGCAGAAAACTCGTCGTGCACCGGCCCCACCCGGACGACGAGTGCAGCAAGATACTTATCGCTCGCCTCAGGTCTTTCCTGGAGGACTGGAATGGCTAAGCTAACGCCGTACAAGGGCTATACGGCCGCGCTGGACATAGACATCGCCGCAGGGGTGTTAAGCGGAACGGTCATCGGACTCAGGGACGTGATCCACTTCGAGGGAAACACTGTCCGCGACGCCGAACAAGCCTTCCACGACTCGGTCGACGAGTACCTGGAATGGTGCCGCGAACTTGGAGAAGCGCCGGAGAAGCCGTACTCGGGCAAGGTCGTCATCCGTATGGATCCTGGCCTGCATCGCAGATTGGCCCAGCGCGCCGAAAACAACGCGATCAGCATCAACTCACTGGTGATCCGCGCCGTCGAACGTACGCTGAACGAGGACAAGGACGCCGAGTCAGCGACCGCCCCGGAACCGAGCGAACTCGAACACGTGATATAGCGTGCTCTGAGCCCGCTCGAAACCGTAGCCGTGGTACAGAGCCAACGCCGCAATGTTCGCGCTATCTACGTCCAGGAGCACGCTCCTAACCCCCGAGCCCCAGGCCCGCTCCACCGCGAGGTCGAGTAGCGCCCGCGCGTACCCCCGGCGCCTCTCATCAGGGTGAACGCCCAGTCCGTATAGCTCATAGGCGCCGCCCTTCTCGACCTTGGCGCATACGCCGACCTGCCTGCCGGCGTCGCTCAAGACCCACTGCGTGCGCTCCTCCGAGCGGATGCTGTTCTCGAGAAGTGAGGTCGTGGCAACCACGTCGAGCCCGAAGGCGGCCGAGCTCAGGACCGCAAGCTCCGGCAGCTCATCCAGGTGCGCTTCCGTCAGCGTCAGGCCTTCCCTCACCGGACCTGGTCGGGCCGTGACAGCGAGCACCATCTGCTGCTCGGCGTGCTCGAACGGCACGCCCCAGCGCTCCAGCACGGCCTTGCCGGTCGCGGAGCGCGCGTCGCACACGAGCAGCCCCTTGCGGTACCCGGCCAGGGCGGCGTTGGCCACCGCCTCGCGCAGTAGCGCAGTGAACACGCCCTTGCGGCGCCAACCGGGAGCCACCAGGGCGTTCACCTCGATCTCGTCGCGCCGCGGGGCGAAGACGTACAGGAAGCCGGTGGGGGTGCCGTCCTCCTCGGCCACGTACAGGACGGGCATCTCCTTCGCCACGTTCATGGCCGCGTCGACGTCTATGGGCGACTTGAAGCCGTCGGTCGCCGCGCCGGCGAGCGCGAGCGCCTCCAGCGTGGCCGTCAGCAGCCGGTCCGGCTGTTCGTAGTACCTCTGGATCCTCACGCGGCGCCGGAGCGATCTAGGCCGGTACCAGCACCTGGCCCGCGCCGGCCGGTTCGGCGGAACCGCCCACCTCCGGCAACCAAGCCTCGAACGCCGCCAGCCCGCGCCGGTACATGGCCTCGCGCCGCTCGCGCTTGCCTTGGCCCTTGACCTTCTCGACGTCGGGCACGAGGCCCCAGTTCGCGTTCATCGGCTGGAAGCCTTGCGGGTTCGCCGTGGCGAGGTAGCGCACGAGGCCGCCGAGCATGCTCTCGACCGGCGGGACGACGCCGGGCAGGCCGAGCGCCTGGCGCGCGGCGTTGCTGCCGGCCAACCAGCCGGTGGCGGAGGACTCCAGGTACCCCTCGGTGCCGGCCAGCACGCCGGCCACGAACAGCCGTGGGTGGTCGCGCATGCCGAGCGTGGGCGCGAGGAGCCGCGGGGCGTTGAGGTACGTGTTGCGGTGCATGACGCCGTAGCGCACGATCTCGGCGTCCTGCAGACCGGGGATGAGCTGCACGACCGCCTTCTGGTCACCCCACTTGAGGCCCGTCTGGAAGCCGACGAGCGACCACATGCGCCCCTCGGCGTCCTCCTGCCGGAGCTGCACGGCGGCGTACGGCCGCTTGCCCGTCTCCGGATGCTCGAGCCCGACGGGCTTCATGGGGCCGAAACGGAGGGTGTCGCGGCCGCGCCGTCCGATCTCCTCGACGGGCATGCACCCCTCGAAGAACTCCAGCTTCTCCCAATCGTGCGGCGTGTGCGAGCGCGCGGCCTCGAGCGCGGCGTAGAACGCGCCGTACTCCTCTGGCGTGAAGGGCAGGTTGATGTAGTCGGCCGCCTGGCCGTACCGGCCCTTGCGGTAGGCGATGGTCATGTCGATCGAGTCGTAGGCGATCACGGGCGCGGCGGCGTCGTAGAAGCCGAGGAACTCGTCGCCGAGGAGGCCCTTGATGTCGGCCGCCAAGGCGTCGGCGGTCAGCGGCCCCGTGGCGAGGACGACGATGCCGTCGGGCACCTTCGTCAGCTCGCGCTCGTGAACCGTGATGAGCGGGTGCGCACGCACGGCGGCGGTCACGGACCGGGAGAACGGCTCGCGGTCAACGGCCAGCGCCGCGCCGGCCGGGACGCGGTTCGCGTGGGCGCTGCCCATCACGACGCCGCCGGCCCTGAGCATCTCGGCCTGCAGCAGGCCCTTGGCGTTGCTCTCGCCCTCGCCGCCGAAGGAGTTGGAGCAGACGAGCTCGGCGAAAGCACCCGTCTTGTGCGCCGGGGTGAGCTTCGTCGGACGCATCTCGATCAGGTCGACCGCCACCCCGAGGCGGGCGGCGGCCAGCGCGGCCTCGCTGCCTGCCATGCCGGCGCCGACGACGGTGATGCGCTTGTGGGTGGCTTCCATGCGGGTCAGCCTAGCACCGGAGTCGGACCGCGGCGGTACTAGCCGGCGTCCACCTGGCTTCGGCCGGACTCTCTCAACCGAACCCCATCCAGTCGAGCGCCACCCTGAAGAACGTGGCGTCGGACCAGTAGGCGCCGTGGGCGGTGAACGGGTTGGAGCGCCGGAGGATGACGCGCCTGTCTACCCGGTAGTGGATGAGCCGGTCGCTGAGCAGGTCGCCAGGAGCGTGAACCTGCCACCAGCTCAACGCGCCGAACGGCAGCTCGTACGGCCGCGCCTGGTACGGGCCGTAATCGCGCAGGTTGCCCCTGCGCCTCACGCCGTGGAGGAACGAGAGGAGCTGGGCGCGCACGGCCTCGCCCTCCCCGGGGCGCTGCCTGAAGAAGTACGCCACCTTGTCGAGCGGCGAACCGAACGTGAGCAGGCCGCGCAGGCGGCCGAGGGTCGGGTCGGCGAGCGCGTCGGGGCGCCGCGCGAGGCGGTCGATGAGGTCGACGGCGATGACGCTGCCGAGGGAGTGGCCGGCCAGGTAGACCTCGGCATGCTCGCCGGCGAGCAGGTCACGCAGGAAGGCCTCGCCCTCGTCGAGGATGGCGCGCCGGGTGCGGGCGCGTTTGGAGACGCGGTCGCTCGTGACGTAGAGGGCGATGTCGTTCACGTAGCGCCGCAGCACCCACCGCGCCGCGAGCGCGACCGCCAGGCCAAAGCCGCTCAGGAGGACGCTCGGCTGGCGGACGAGCACCTCCAGGGCGTCCGCGAACGCCAGCAGCGGCCCGCGCGCCCACGCGGCAACGAGCGCGAGGGCCGCCAGAACGATCACGGCGCCCACCAGGGCCGGGCCGCGCCAGGCCCGCGCCGCCGCCGCGTACATACCGCGCCACGCGGGGGCGCTTCCGCCCGCGTGCAGGCGCGCCACCCGCGCGCCCTCCCGCCAAGCCAGCCAGCCGTCGCGGCCCAGCACGCAGAGCGTGGCACCGAGGCTGAGGAAGGCGAAGAGCTGGACGGCCTGCAGGGCGCCGAGGGCAGGCAGGGCGTTCCAGGCCGCCTCGAGCGCCGCGAGCAGACCGCCCGCGCCGGACAGCGCTAGGAGCGCCACGACCAGCAAGCCGACGGCCAACCCGGCGAGGCCGACGACGTGCAGGAGCTGGCGCGCGAGGCGCCCGCCGAGGTGCCCGGGCTCGGTCGCGTGAGCGATGAAGGGGACCTGCCTGCGCAGGTCGAGACCGGCCAGGTTCACGCCGAGCAGCCAGGCGAAGCTGCCGAAGACGCTCATGCCCTCGACGGAGTGCTCCGCCCAGTGGTACTCGAACACGTCCACGGTGCGCGGCGCGCCGCCGTGCCGCCGCTCCTCGAAGCGCACGCAGGGCCGCAGGCGGCCGCCCACGATGGCGGCCCGCAGTTCCGGCGGTCCGAACCGCGCACCGTCCGGGCCGGTCGCTCGCGCCAGCCCTTGCGCGAAGAGGCCGAGCGTGCGCAGCGGCGGCTGAGCCCCGATGCCGTGGACGACCACGAGCGCGGCCCCACGCGCGGAACGCGGTTCGGCGGAGCCCTCCGCCCCATTGATGGCTTGCTCGGCGGGTCCGCCGACGCGCTCGACGGACCCGCCCTCCCCCACCCCGTCTCGTGTCATGCATCACGATAGACCGCCCGTCACGCGCGAACCCGGCCCGGCGCGGACGCGCATTACACTGATCGCATGGTCACCCCCTCACGCAACCTCTTCGCGCGGCCCCTGGTCGCCATCGGCCTCGCCCTCCTGCTCGCCGTGGCCATGGCCGCCCCGGAGCCGTGGCGCGCCGTGTACGCCGGTCAGCTCGGCGGCGAGTACGTGCTCGTGGACCTGACCCGCTTCGGCGACGACAGCGCCTCGGCCAGAGTGCTCCTGCAGGCCAGGGGGCTCTCCCTCTCCGGGTCCGGCACGGAGGCGGAGGACGGCACGATCGCGATCGACCTGCGGGCCACCGACCTCCGCGACTCCCCGAGCTTCGCCGTCCTCTACGGCATGCTCCCCGACGAGCAGCCCGCCACCGGCCAGGTGATCGCCCACCTGCAGGCCGTCAGGCACGACGAGTGGACGGACGACGGCGCCGTGCTGAGCACCGCGCTCACCTTCACGGCGGCTACGGAGGACGCCGCGACGCTGGAAGGCGACCTCGCCCGCGCCGCGCAGTACGCCTACCTCTCGCTCTCCGAGGGGCGCATCGAGGCGAGCGCCGTGTGGCCGCGCTTCTCCAGCGCCGCGCTGAAGGACCTCGAGCAGGAGCAGGAGTCGGACGGCTACAGCCAGCTCCGCGCCTTCGTTGCCGACGGCCGGGCCACCGCAGACTCCCTCGAGCTCGGCTGGGGCTGGACGGAGGACACGTACCGCGACGTCATGGGCGTGGCCGGCGCCTACGTGAGCATCCTGCGGAGCACGACCAACTACACGGGCGGGGCGCACCCGAACACCGGGTACGACTCGACCCTCTTCGACACCGGCACGAGCGGCTACCTGTACCTGGACGACCTGTTCGACGAAACAGTCGACTGGGAGACGCCCGTCCTCGCGCTCGTCACCGCGGACCTGCAGGCCCAGGGGGCGGCGTGGCTGGAGGAAGACACGGACAGTACGTTGGCCGTGACCCTCACCATCGCCGACCTCGAGACCTTCACGCTCGGGCCTACGGGCCTGTCGTTCATGTTCGGGCCGTACGCCGTCGGGCCGTACGCCCAAGGCGCGTTCGAGGTGACGCTGCCGTACGCCAGCCTGGCGGGGCTCGGGCGGGAGGACGGGCCGCTGGCCGCCTTCCGGGACGCGGCCTTGCCCACGGTGTTCGATTGACCAGCGCCAGACCGACAGCGCCAGACCGATCGGCGTCCGACCGTCCGAAACCGCCGTTCGACCGTAGCCTCAACCGCCGAAGCCGGGCCGGGCGTTCCCGCTAGCGGTACCCCCGCCGCCGCGGGCGCAGGCCGCGCAGGAGCCACAGCAGGAGCGCCAGCACCACTAGCGCGGCGCCGACCAGCAGGAGTACGACGTGGTAACGCAGCGGGCCGGACACCGCCCCGGGCGGCAGCGCGGCCAGCGCGTAGGCCGCCAGGCCCGTGAGCGTGGCCGGCACACCTTCCGCGCCGGCGCCAGGGGGCAGCGTGGCGTCCGGTGTCATCCAGGCGCGCACCCTATCGAGGGCGTAGGCCAGCGGCGCCGCGCCGATCATGATGGCGATGCCGGGGTTCACGAGGCGCTGGAAGCCGCGTGAGAACGCGACCAGGGCGACGATCAGGAGCAGCGTCACGGCGCCGGCGAGGTAGGTGTACACCAGGTAGCGGCGATGCGCGGCCGAGCCGAAGGCGTCTATGAGCGGCGCGACCCGCCGCACGCGCTGGGCCTGGCCGGCACCCGTGAGCTGCTGGGCCGCCGCCACGCCGCCGGCCGCGTACGCCCGCTCCGCCAACGCCTCGATGATGCGCGCGTCGGCCTGCTGGGCCGTGAGGCCCGCGAGGGCGGAAGCCGGCAGCAGCCCGCTGAGGCTGCCGCCCTCCACGTCGGCGGCGCCGGCAAGCACGCTGCTCGCCTCCGCCAGGCGCGTGGTCATCGTCGAGGCGTAGCCGGCGAGCACCGCCGAGAAGAGCTCGTGGGCCTGCGCCCTGAAGTTCGTGTCCACCGCTCGCGTCAGGCGCGCCCTCAGGTTGTCGTTCGTGACAACGGCGAGCGCCTGCGGCAGGCCGCCCTGCATCACCTCGTCTGCTAGGGCCGCCACGACGGCCGTGCCGATCTCGCGGTTGGTCGCGCCCTGCAGCTCACGCGGCGGGAAGGTCACGAACACGCCCACGATGGGTTGGACCCGCTCGCCGGGGTTGGCGGCGGCCTGGGCGGGCCAGTCGGCCAGGCGCGTGCCGTCGTCGAGCCCCGCCCCGAGCAGCTCGCGGCTCAGGTCGGCGTTGACGAGGGCGGCGATCGGACCGTTCAGCGCCAGCTCGAGCTGGGCGCTCAGCGCCGGGTCTGTGACGGAGGCGAGGACGGCGGCCGCGCCGCCAGTGACGAACTCGTCGCTGAGGACGCCGGCGCCGCGGTTGACGGCCGCCTCTGCGGTGAACTCGGGGATCTCGGTGGCGTCCGCGTACACGTCGAGCCCCGGGAGGAGCCTGAGCCGCTCGCCCGCCCGGTACTCCGTGAGAGTGGAGACGCCGACGGACGCGCCGCCGTCGCCCGGCCTCAAGGTGAGGCGCACCACGCTCTCTATCAGGTCGACGCCCGTCTGCGGGCCGCTGGAACGGGCCAGGCTGAACAGGGCGGCACCCACCGCGACGGACACGGCGAGGAGCACCGCGCTCGCCCAGGCGAGGTCGCGCTGCCAAGCGGGTTGTCTATCGGTCCGGTACATCTACGCCGTCCATTGCGTCTTGCCGGCAGGACGCTTGTCTATACGGTCCGGTACACATGGGCCGTCCGAGAGGTCGTGGGCCGCGATGGCGATCACTCCGCCACCTTACCCCGCCGCCTCCGACCCGCGCGAGAACGTAGCATGTGGCCATGAACCGACCCTCGGAGGTCGTCGTCGTCCCCCTGGTCGGCCCGTTCCACACCCGCTTCCCGCGCTACAACGCCGTGAGGGTGAGGGAGGTCGTGCGGGCTGCCGAGGTCGAGGCGCTGGCCGTCGCCGCCCTCCCGCCCGGGGCGCTGGCCGACCCCGGCTGGCAAGGCACCCACGAGCTGGCCCTCCCCCTGGCCGTCGTGCCGTGGGCCGTGCGGCACGGCATGCCCGTTCACACCGTCGGCAGCTTCCCAGGTCTGCCAGGCGAGCCCGGCGAGGCAGACGACGAGCGCGACTTCGTCGCCTACCTGGAGCAGTTCGAGGCGGGGGCCGAGCGCGTGAGGCGCGTACGGGGCACGCAGGCGCCGCTCGAGGAGCTGCTGCGGACCCCGCTAGACCTGAAGCGCATCCTCGCAGAGCTGCTGCCGGCCATCGACGCCCACCAGGCGCGCCGCGCCGCCGAGTTCGGCGAGGGTCCGGGCACCGGGTGGCTCGCCGCACGCTCCGCCGTCGTGGCCGAACGCGTCGCGGCCCTGCCCTACCGCCGCGTCGCGCTCCTGGCCGGCGTGGACGACGTGCCGGAACTGCGCAAGGCCCTGGCGGCCATGAGCTCCCCGCCGCGCCTGGAGTACCCGGACGCCGCCCTCCCCGCGGAGCCGGGCGCCGAGGAACGCACGCGCTCCCTCCTCGACGTGGCGATGCTCGGCGACACGAACGACCCGGAGGCGCTCCTCGGCGCCCTGAGGGCGGTGGACGCGCCCGAGGCCCGCTACCACGAGGCGAACCTCATCCTGGAGCACGGCGAGCTCGCCGACGCGCTCGCCGTGCTCGAGCTCGCGCTGCGCTCGGACTTCGCCGAGCCCTACTACCTGCCGGGCTTCCTCCTGGCACGCATCGGCCAGGTCTACGACCTCGTCGGCGACCGCCAGGCGGCGTTGCGCTCCTACCGCGGGGTGCTCGCCCTCGACTTCGCCCCGGCCGAGGCGGTCGAAGCGGCCGCCGCGGGTATCAGAGAGGCGTTCGGCACGGTGGAGCCGCGCCACGCCGAGGCGCAGGCCGGCGAAGGCGGCGCGGACGCACGATGAGCCACGGCTCGCTAACAGCTCGCCGGCCGCCGGTCGGTCAGGGGCTCGAGCCGTACCGGACCGCGCTGCCGTACACGTACGCCTTCGGTCACTTCACCGCTCTGGAGGCGCTCAGGCACCGACCAGCCGACGTGCGCGCCGTGCTCGTCCACGGCGGGCTCGAGCCCCGCTGGCGCCTCGAGCTTGAGAGCGCGGCCGGCACCGCCGGCGTGCCGTGCGAGCAAGACGACGCCGGCGTGACCCGGCTCCGGCGTAACGCCCAGGTCGGGTGCCTGGCGGTCGTACGCAAGGCGACCGACACGGTGCGGCCGGAGCGCGACCACGCCGTGCTCGTCGCGGCCAGCCAAGCGGGCAACGTCGGCAGCGCGCTGCGCAGCCTGGCGGCGTTCGGCATCGACGACGTCGTGCTCGTCTCACCCAAGGTGGACGCCTGGAGCCCGCACGTGCTGCGCGCGTCCGTCGGCATGCGCTTCGCCATGCGCTGTCAGGTGGTGGCGAGCCCCGCCGCCTACCTTGCCGCCCACCCGGACCACCGGGTGTACTCGTTCAGCGCCTACGGCGACGCGGAGCTCGCGAGCGTGGAGTTCGGCTCGCCGTTCGCGCTGTGGTTCGGCCCCGAATGGCCGGGCGCGGGGGCGCCCGACGAACCGCCGCCCGGCACGAGTGTCAGGATCGCCTCGCGGCCACACGTCGAGTCGCTCAACCTAGCGGTCGCCGTCTCGCTGGCGGCGTACGCGGCCGGCAGGGGCAAGGGTGCGGTGGGCGGCGAAGAGCGCTAAGGTCGCGACCGCAGCCGCGGGGTTCTTGATGGGCGTGAACCCCGCCGGCGCTGCCGGCGGCCGAACGCGAGGGTCGCAACCGCAGCGTGCCGGCACCTTATGATGCCGTCATGCGCGAGCTCCTCTACAACGCCGCCAAGCACTTCAAGCGCGGCAAGGCGTTGAGCGAGCGTGGCGACTCGCGTGGCGCCATGGTCGCCTTCGAGGACGCGCTCAAGGACCTGCACGCCGTCAAGCCGCAACGCATGCGCGATGTCCTGCTCGCCCAGGTCTACCTCTCCCGCTACCAGCTCGGCCGCGACTCGGACCCGTTGAAGGCCGACAGCGACCTGCGCCTCGGCTACAGCTACGCGCGCACGACGTTCGAGCCCACCGTGAGGCAGCTCGCCGAGGGCCTCTGGCAAGAGCGCATGTTGCGGCCGCCCGTCGTACCGCCCCGCGGTCCGAACGGCGACGGCAACCGGCGGCGCCCGCCCGCTCGGGGCGGCGGACGCGCCGACGCCCAGGGCGGCAACCAGTCAGACGATCGTCCGGGCGCAGGGGGCGAGGACCGCCGGGGTGAAGACCGGCGGGGCGAGGACCGGCGCAGTGCGGGCCCCGATCAGAAGCCCAAGCGCGGCAACCGGCGCGGGCGGCGCGGCGGCGGCCAGGGCGGCAACCAGAGCGGCGGCCAGGGAGGCGCCCACGGGGGGTAGCAGGGGGGTAACATCGGCGCCATGAGCGAGTCCGCCATCCTGCAAGCCGCCTACGCCGCCGAGGCCCAGTACCTGGAGCTGCTCGCCGACCTCGTCACGCACGAGAGCCCGACCGACGACAAGGCCGCCTGCGACGTGCTTGCCACGCGCCTCGCCGACCACATGCGCGCGAGCGGCCTGGCGGTCGAGCGCCACGAGCGCCAGGGCGTCGGCGACGTCCTGGAAGGCCGCGCGCGCGGCGCGGGCGGCGAGAAGACGCTCCTGCTCTGCCACTACGACACCGTCTGGCCCATCGGCACCCTGGGCGCCATGCCGTTCGTCCGCTCGGGCGACAAGGTCTCCGGGCCGGGCGCCCTCGACATGAAGGCGGGCATCGCCAACGCCCTCACGGCACTGAGGCTCGTCCCTGAGCTCGGCCTCGGGTTGGCCGGCGACGTCACGCTCCTCCTCACGAGCGACGAGGAGACGGGCTCCCACGCCTCGTGCGAGCTGATAGAGCGTCTGGCGAGGGATCACGACCGCGTCTTCGTGTTGGAACCTGGGCGTGACGATGGCGCGCTGAAGGTCGGGCGCAAGGGCGTCGGGGGCTTCAGGCTCCAGTTCCGCGGCCGGTCGGCGCACGCGGGCAACAACCCCTCGGACGGCGCGAGCGCCCTTCGTGAGCTGGCGCACATGCTCGTGTTCATCGAGGACCTGAGCGACGACGTGGCCGGTACGACCGTCAACGTGACCGTGGCGCGCGCCGGCTTCGCCACCAACGTGATCGCGGAGGAGGCGGAGGCGTTCGTCGACTTCCGCGTGCTCAAGGCGAGCGAGGCCGAGCGGGTGACGAACGCCATCCACGACTACACGCCGCGCGACTCGCGCGTGACCCTCACCGTGACGGGCGGCCTCAACCGCCCGCCGCTAGAGCTCACCCCGGCCAACCGGGCCCTGTTCGAGCGCGCGCAGGCCGTCGGTAACGCCCTCGGCCTCGAGTTCGACGGGGGCGTGGTCGGCGGCGGCTCGGACGGCAACTTCACTTCGGCCATCGGCGTTCCGACGTTGGACGGCCTCGGCTCGGTCGGGGGCGGCCCGCACGCCCGCCACGAGCACGTCCGCGTGCGCGAGTCGCTCGAGCGCGTGGCCCTCGTCGCGGGCTTACTCGTAGGATCGTCCGCGAGCGACTGACCCGACGTGCCACTGCTGCTGGCCGCAGTCTGCGGCCTGCTCCTCACGCTCGCGCTGCCGCCCTTGGGGTGGTGGCCGTTCGCGTTCGCGGCGGCGCCCGTCTTCGCGCTCGTCGCGCGCGCCAAGGACGCCGGCGCGGCGTTCAGGGTGGGCGCGGCGTTCGGCCTGCCGTTCTTCGCCCTCTACATCCTGTGGTTGCCGCGCTCGTTCGCCGTGCTCTTCGGCCCGGCCTTCTGGTTCGTCTACCCGTTCCTCCTCCTGATCCTCGCCACGTTCTGGGGCCTGACCACGTGGGGCACCTGGCGCGTCGCCGGCCTCGCCGGTGGCGCCTCCTCACCACGCGCCAGGGCTGCTCGCGTCCTCCTGCTCCTCCCAGTGGCGTGGGTGCTGGTCGAATGGGCGCGCACCCAGGGCTACTTCGCGTTCCCCTGGGGCACGCTCGGCTACGCCTGGCTCGAGACGCCGGTGGCGCAGCTCGCGGAGTTCGGCGGCGTCTACGGGCTGAGCCTCGTCGTCACCGTGCCCGCCGCGGTCCTAGCCTGGCCCTGGGCGGCGCTCGCGCGCAGGTGGCTCGTCCCCGGCGTAGCGGCCGCCGTGCTCGCGGCCGCCGCGCTCGTCCTCGGCGCGTTCGACCGGGGCGCGGCCGTCCAGCGCGGGCTGCCGAGCCTGACCGTCGAGGCGACGGCCCCTTACCGGGCGCTGCTCGTGCAGGGCAACGTGGACCCGTTCGCGCGCGCCGCCTCGTCCGCGCAGGAGCTGGGCATCCACCTGCGCCTCACGGAGGAAGGCTCGCTCGCCGCGGCGAGCGACGGCAGCGGTCCGTTCGACCTCGTCGTATGGCCCGAGGGCGCCGTCATCGGCTACGACCTGACGGCGGGCGACGCCGGCGGCCTGCGCGAGACCATCACGGACACCGCGCCCGGAGCCACCTTCGTGGTGGGCGGACGCGTGTACGAGGGCGGCGGCAACTACAACTCGCTCATCGCGTTGCGCTCGGACGCGGCCCTCGGGCATTACGACAAGCACTACCTCGTGCCCTTCGGCGAGCGGTGGCCCCTCATCGACACGTTGAGCGGGCTCTACGCCGCCGTGTTCAGGGCGTTCGGCCTCCCCATGCTCGCCAGCACCGCGCAGGGTGAGGCCATCGAGCCGCTCGCCACGCCGCTCGGGCCGCTCGGCGCCTTCGTGTGCTACGAGTCCGTGTTCCCCCAGGTGCAGCGCCTGCTGGTCGAGCGCGGCGCCGGCGTGCTGGTCCTCGGGACCAACGACGCGTGGTTCGGGGTCGGCACGGGCGCGCGCCAGCACTTCGACATGGGCCGCATGCGCGCCATCGAGACGCGGCGCTGGCTGCTCCGCGCCGGCAACGACGGGATCACGGCCGCCGTCGACCCGTGGGGGCGCGTGACGGCCGAGGCCCCGCGCGGGGTCGCGACCACCCTGGCCGTGTCGTTCTACACGGGCCCCAGCCTCACGTTCTGGGTGCGCTACGGGGCGTGGACGCCCGTCGTGCTCCTGGTTTGGGCAGTGCTCGTCGCGGCCATCGGGACGGTCACGGCACGGCGGCACGGTCCGCCAAGCGCCTGACATGGTTCGCCGGATACTCCGCTTCACTCAGTCTTGGTAAAGAGGCCGATCCCCTTGCAGTCGGAGCGCGTAACTGTAGTATGAGCGACCTATGCAGGTAGTCATCGTAGGTGGTGGCGAGATCGGCGCTCTGCTCGCGGCCGCCCTGCACCGTACCCACGGTGTCATCGTGATCGATCAGGATCCGGAGCGCGAGGCCGCCTTCGCCTCGCTAGACGTGCAGTTCGTGCGCGGCAACGGCACGGACCCGGACGACCTACGCACCGCTCAGGTTGACCGCGCCAGGGCGTTCATCGCCTGCACGGCATCGGACGACGTCAACGTCCTGGCCTGCCTCGCGGCCAAAGGTCTTGGCGCCAAGCTGACACTCGCTTTCGTCACCCGCCAGCGCTACGTCGACGCCTTCAAGCGTGACGGCGCCTTCGAGTCCGTCGGGTTGCTCATCGACCGCGTGCTGTGGCCCCAGCGGATCCTCGCGCACCAGATCGCCGACATCGTGCGCGCACCCCGCGCGGTGGACAGCGCACGCTTCGCCAACGGGCGGATCACGCTCCTGGAGTTCCTCCTGGAGCCCCACGACCCCTTCCGTGGCGAGAACCTCTCTTCCCTGGCCTTGCCGCAGGGCGTGCTCGCCGTGGGCGCCATCAAAGGTGAGGACTTCATCATCCCGACCGGCGCGACGGTGTTCGAGGCCGGCGATAGGGTCGTGTTCATGGGCACCACCGAGCGCATGCGAGAACTACAACGGCGCTTCGCGCCGCATAAGCGCTCTCCCAGAGTGGTGATCGTGGGCGGCGGCAACGTCGGGTTCATGGTCGCGCAGCAGTTGATGACAGACAGGGCCAACATCACGATCATCGAGGAAGACCCCGAGCGCTGTGAGAAACTCGCCCAGTTGTTGCCGCGCGCGCTCGTACTCAAGGGTGACGGCACCGACTTGGAACTACTCGAACAGGAGCGTGCGGAGGACGCCGACGTGATGGTCGCCGTCACCGACGATGACGCCAAGAACCTCCTCGTGTCCTTGATGAGTAAGCAGCTCGGCATCCCGAAGGTCATCACGCGTGTCGGCCGTACCCGCAACCGCCGCCTGTTCACGCGTGTCGGCATCGACGCGCCGCTGACCCCGCGTGCCGCCGCCGTCCAAGAGGTGATCAACTGGCTCCAAGTCGACGAGGTCGAGCACCTGGCCACGATCGAGGACCGGGCGGAGGTCATGGAGGTCACCTTCCCGGAAGGCTCCCTCGGCGGACGCGTCAGGGACCTCGGTACGCCGGAAGCCATGCTGATAGGCGCCATAGAGCGCGATGGGCGCGTGATGGTGCCGGGCGGCGACACCGTGGTGCAACCCGGCGACCACCTCTACCTCGTGACCACTCCTGACCAGGTGGACGAGGTAGAGGAGTGGCTGGACGCGCGGCGGGCCAAGACGCCGGTGCCCTGATGCCGAACGCCGATGTCCGAGGACGGTTCGTGCCTTACGTCCTCGGGGCGGGCCTGCTCGCCCTGGCCCTCGGCGCCGCGGTGTTCACCCTGTATGCAGTGCTGTTGCGCGAGCGCTTCCTAGGGTTCGCGGCTACGACCATCGTGACGCTCCCACTAGGCTTGATGCTGAGAGGCCGGGGTCGGAGCGGCGCCGAGCCGAGCCGCCGCGAAGCGCTCGTCGCCGTGCTGGTGTCGTGGCTCTTGCTACCGACGCTCTCCGCGGCACCGTACGTCATCGACGGCGGCATGTCCGTTCTGAACGCCGTGTTCGAGTCCATGAGCGGGTTCACCACCACGGGCGCCACCGTCCTGACAGACTTCTCCACGTTCGGGAAGGCGCTGTTCATGTGGCGCGCCTCGTCGCAGTGGGTGGGCGGCATCGGCATCCTGGTGCTGTTCATCGCCGTGTTCCCCCAATTGGCCATCGCCGGGCGGCAGCTCTTCTTCACGGAAGCGCCCGGACCGACCGAGGAGCGTCTGACTCCGCGCCTACGGAACACAGCAGTGGCAGTCCTGAGCGTCTACTCGGCACTCACGCTGGCCTGCGCGATCGGCTACAGGCTCGCCGGGATGAGCTCTTACGACGCGGTCGCCCACGCCCTCACCACTCTCGCCGCGGGAGGTTTCAGCCCCAACGGGCTCAGCTTCGCGGGGTTCCAGAGCAGCGGCATGGAATGGGTCGCCATCCTGTTCATGTTCTTCGCCGGCGCCAACTTCGCGCTGCTCTACCGCGCCGCCACCGGACGGCCACGCGACCTCCTTCGCGACGCCGAACTCCGCACCTACACGCTCATACTTCTGACCGCGAGCGGCGTGCTCACGCTGTTACTGGTGGGCCGTTACTCTTCTCTCGACGCGATCCGGCACTCGTTATTCCAGGTGGCTAGCATCGTGACAAGCACCGGCTACGCCTCCGCCGACTTCGCCCTATGGTCCCTACCGGCCCAGATGTTGCTGGTGATCTTGATGTTCGTAGGCGGCTGCGCGGGCTCGGCTAGTGGCGGAGTGAAGGTCATGCGCTGGCTCGTGCTAGCCAAGGGCACGAGCCGCGAGTTGATCCACGCCCTACACCCGCGTGCCGTGCTGCCGGTGAGAGTCGGCGCACGCACTGTGCCCGAGGAGGTAGTGCGTGCCGTGGCGGCGTTCCTCACCCTATACATCGGGTTGTTCGCAGTCACTACCCTGGTCCTGGTCATGCTGGGGGCCGACTTCGTAGTGGCGTTCACGGCGGCGATCTCCTGCCTAGGTAACGTCGGGCCGGGCTTGGAGAGCATCGGCCCGATGGCAAGCTTCGCGGACTTGCACCCCATCAGTCGCGGTCTGCTCACCTTCGTCATGTACGCGGGGCGGCTCGAGGTGGTGACCGTGTTCGTGGTCTTCACCCCAGGCTGGTGGAGGTCACCACATAGGCGCACCTCGGTGCCGAGGAGTAGTTCAAGACGCGAAGACGCAGCGAGCAGCATGAGGAGGGCGGCGAGTTGATACCCCCGGTCAGGCTGCCTGTCCGCCCGTTGACTAGATCGGATAGTGGCCGAGGACGCTTCTTGCCTTACGTCCTTGGAACGGGTGTGCACGCTCTCAGCATGGCTGCCGCCATCTTCACCGCCTACGCGTCGATCGATCGGCAACCCGCGCTCGGCTTCCTGGCGGTCGTCGTGGTCGGCGTGCCACTGGGCTGGTGGTTGCGCAGCGCCGGCAACGCCAACGCCGAACCGAGCCGCCGGGAAGCCCTCGCGGCGGTGATGCTCTCGTGGGTCGTGCTTCCGGCTCTTGGCGCTCTGCCGTACGCGCTTGGTCACCATATGTCACTACTGAACGCCGCGTTCGAATCCGTCAGCGGCTTCACTACGACCGGCGCTACTACTATCACCGACTTCTCAGCCGTGGCCCCCTCCCTGCTGCTGTGGCGCGCGTTGACGCAGTGGGTGGGCGGAGTAGGCATCCTCGTCCTCTTCCTTGCGGTCTTCCCGCAACTCGCGATCGCCGGGCGGCAGCTCTTCAACGCCGAGGTGCCTAGCCCGCAGGAAGAACGCCTGACACCCAAACTGCGACAGACGGCTATGGCGGTCGTTGGGCTTTACATGGCCCTCACCTTCGTATGCTCCATCGCGTACTACTTGACCGGGATGGGACCGTTCGACGCCGCCGCTCACGCCCTTGGAACGCTGGCAGCCGGGGGGTTCAGCCCGAACGCCGAGAGCTTCATCGGTTACGGCGCGGCCACCCAATGGGTCGCCGTGATCTTCATGTTTCTCTCCGGTACGAGCTTCTTCCTCGTCTACGGCACCATCACGGGCCGTAAGCACAACGTGCTGCGCGACGCCGAGTTCCGCGTCTACCTGGCCATACAGCTCGTGGCGGGGGCCCTGCTTGCCGTATTGCTGCTTGGAGAGAACCTCGCGCCCCTCGATGCCATCCGCCACGGACTCTTTCAAGCTACTAGCATGGTCGTTACCGCCGGTTTCGCCTCTCTCGACTATCAGACTTGGAGTACCCCCGCGCAAGCCGTGCTCCTGGCGCTCATGTTCGTCGGCGGCAGCGCCGGCTCGGCAAGCGGCGGCGTGAAGGTGCTGCGCTGGCTGATGGTCGCCAAGATCACGGGCCGCGAGGTGCGGCGGGCGCTGCACCCGCGCGCCGTCATGCCCATCCGCATCGGCGGCCGCATCATCCCCGAGGACGCCCTGCGGGCGGTCGCGGCGTTTCTCACTCTGTACATCGGGCTGTTCGCGTTCACGGCCGTAGTGCTCGTGTTCCTCGGCGCTGACTTCACGGCCGCCTTCAGCACCGCCATCGCCACGCTGGGCAACACGGGGCCGGGCCTCAACAACTTCGCCCCCATAGGCGAACTCGACCATCTACCCGTCCTAGGCAAGCTCGTGCTCATGTTCGTGATGTGCGCGGGGCGCCTCGAGGTCGTAACGGTGTTCGTCATCTTCACGCCCGGATGGTGGCAGTTGCCGCGGCGGCGCCCCCGGGCCTGACCAGCGGCTCCGGGCGGGGTCCTAGGCGGTCGCCGCCTAGCAAGGGCCGGCCGATCACCGCACGGTGGGCCGGCGGGAGCAGCCGCGCGCACCGTGAGAACGGCGTTTGCCACGCACCCGCTACTGGGCTATGCTCCTCAACGACGAACAGACTCGCTGTCAGGCGCGCGCAAGACTCATCTCGAACGCCACGCCACAGACTCCACGATCCTCGGGAGAACCCATGGCAGACACCATAGAATCCGTCCTGCAAGAGGCGCGCGAGTTCCAGCCGCCCAAGGCCTTCCAGCGCGCCGCCCTGCTGAACGACGCCACCGAGTACGAGCGGCTCTACCGCCAGTCGCTGGACGACCCGGAGACGTTCTGGGGCGAGGCCGCCAAGCGCCACCACTGGTTCGAGCCGTGGACGCAGGTGCGCGAGTGGAACGAGCCGCACGTGAAGTGGTTCGTGGGCGGGAAGACGAACCTGGCGTACGACTGCCTCGACCGCCAGGTGAACGAGGGCAAGGCCAACAAGGTCGCGTTCTTCTGGGAAGGCGAGCCGGGCGACAAGCGCACCATCACGTACGGCCAGATGCTCACCGAGGTGAAGCGCTTCGCCAACGTCCTCAAGGGCAAGGGCGTGAAGACCGGTGACCGTGTGGCCATCTACATGCCCATGATCCCGGAGGCCATCGTCGCCATGCTCGCCTGCGCGCGCATCGGGGCGCCGCACTCCGTCGTGTTCGGCGGCTTCTCCTCGCACGCCCTGTCGGATCGCATCAACGACGCGCAGGCCAGCGTGGTGATCACGGCCGACGGCGGCTTCCGCCGCGGCGCCGTGCTGCCGCTGAAGCCGGCGGTCGACGAGGCGCTCGCCTCCGCCCCGAGCGTGAAGCACGTGATCGTCGTGCGGCGCGCCGAGAACACGATCGACATGGAGGCCGGGCGCGACGAGTGGTACCACGAGCTCATGCAGGGCGCCTCCGACGAGTGCGAGGCCGTGCCGGTAGACGCCGAGCACCCGGCGTACGTGCTGTACACGTCCGGCTCCACCGGCAAGCCGAAGGGCGTGCTGCACTCCACGGGCGGCTACCTCGTCCACACGTCGCTGACCTCGAAGTACGTGTTCGACCTGCGCGACAACGACATCTTCTGGTGCACCGCCGACATCGGCTGGGTGACGGGCCACTCGTACGTCGTCTACGGCCTCATGTCCAACGGGGCGACGCAGGTCATGTACGAGGGCAACCCCACCTACCCCGCCCCGGACCGGTTCTGGGAGATGATCGAGCGTTACCGCGTGAGCGTGTTCTACACGGCGCCGACGGCCATCCGGGCGTTCATCAAGCTCGGGCGCGAGTACCCCGAGAAGCACGACCTCTCGAGCCTGCGCCTCATCGGCACCGTGGGCGAGCCCATCAACCCGGAAGCTTGGATGTGGTACCGCCGCGTCATCGGCGGCGACCGCTGCCCGATCGTCGACACCTGGTGGCAGACGGAGACGGGCGCCATCATGATCTCGACCATCCCGGGCGTGCACGCCACCAAACCGGGCTCCGCCGGGCTGCCCCTCTTCGGGGTGGACGCCGCGGTGGTGGACGCCGACGGCAACGAGGCGGGCGTAGACCAGGGCGGCTACCTCGTCATGCGCCGCCCGTGGCCCGGCATGCTGCGCACCGTGTACGGCGACGACGACCGCTACCGCAACCAGTACTGGGGCGAGGTCCCGCACGTCTACTTCTCCGGCGACGGGGCGCGCCGCGACGCCGACGGCTACTTCTGGGTCATGGGCCGCGTTGACGACGTCGTGAACGTTTCTGGCCACCGCCTCGGCACCATGGAGGTCGAGTCGGCGCTCGTCTCGCACCCCGCCGTGGCGGAGGCCGCGGTGGTCGGCCGCCCCGACGAGCTGAAGGGCCAGGGCATCGTGGCGTTCGTCACCCTCGAGAAGGGCTTCGAGGCGACGGACAAGCTCCGCGAGGAGCTCCGCAAGCACGTGGCCGCCGAGATCGGCGCCATCGCCCGCCCCGACGAGGTGCGCTTCGCGGACGCCCTGCCGAAGACCCGCTCCGGCAAGATCATGCGGCGCTTCCTGCGCAGCGTGGCGACGGGCCAGGAGCTGATCGGCGACACGAGCACGTTGGAGGACAGGGGCGTGGTGGAGCAGTTGCGGCAGGTGGAGCCTTGAGAGCCTAAGCGCGACCCCGTGAGGAACTCCGTAAGGAGTCTCATCGCAAGCAGTCGCTTTTCTTTCACCCACGCCGGACTTCCACGCCATCCGAGATCTTGGATTCGGACCGCGAGTGGTAAGTTGGCTGCCGTGACGGATGCCCCACCATGACGCCTACGACCGTAGAGTTGATCGCCGCCGTCCTGTTTGGCGTCGCTATTCTGCATACGTTCTCCGCTCAGATCTTCTCGCGTCTAGAACGCTCGAACCCCCGGCATGCCGGGGTATGGCACCTGCTCGGCGAAGTCGAAGTGGTGTTCGGGTTCTGGGCCATGGTGCTCATCGTGGCGATAGTCGCGGCCGAAGGCCCGAAAGCCGCCACCGATTATGTGGACTCGCGTAACTTCACGGAGCCGATGTTCGTATTCGCGATCATGGTCATCGCCGGAACGCGACCGATCATACAGACGGCCATGCGCCTCGTACGCCTCCTGTCGCGCGCCATACCGCTACCGGGCAGCGCGGGGCTTTACTTCGTCGTCCTCTCCGTAGTACCGGTGCTAGGCTCCTTTATCACAGAGCCGGCTGCCATGACGCTCGCGGCCTTGGTCCTCGCCAACAGTCTGTTCAGCCGACAGGTCTCGAACCGGCTCAAATACGCCACGCTCGGCGTTCTATTCGTCAACGTCTCGATCGGCGGCACACTTACCAACTTCGCCGCCCCACCGGTGCTGATGGTAGCCGGCACATGGGACTGGAGCCTTAGCTTCATGTTGAGCAACTTCGGCTGGAAAGCAGCCTTGGCGGTTCTGGCGAACGCCGCAGGCGCCACCCTGCTTTTCCGGAAGGAGCTCTTGCGCCTAGCGCCCGCAGGTAGCTCAGGCAAGAACCCCGTGCCCCTGCCTCTCGTCTTGACCCATATCGGCTTCCTGGCGGGCGTCGTCGTCTTCGCCCATCACCCGGCCATGTTCATGGGCATCTTCCTCCTCTTCCTCGGCGTCGCCGCCGCCTACGAACGACATCAGGACCGCCTCATCTTGCGGGAGGGCTTGCTGGTCGCGTTCTTCCTTGCCGGGCTCGTCGTACTCGGCGGTATGCAGTCCTGGTGGCTGCAACCGTTACTCACCCGCATGACCGCCGATCAGGTGTTCTTCGGCGCCACGGCCCTCACCGCCTTCACGGACAACGCTGCGCTCACCTACTTGGGCTCACTCGTGCAAGGCCTGTCTCAAGAGTTCAAGTACGCCCTCGTGGCCGGAGCGGTAACCGGTGGGGGACTGACCATCATCGCCAACGCCCCTAACCCGGCGGGCGTCGCCATCTTGCGTAAGCACGTCGCCGGTGGAGTCGTCAGCCCCCTAGGCCTCTTGGTGGCAGCGCTACTCCCTACCCTCGTCGCTGCCATCGCGTTTCGCCTCTTATGAGGCCTGCGGGGAAGGCAGGCAGCGCGAACGCCATTTCCAAGCATGGTGCGGGCTGGGCCGTCAAATGAACCGAGTCAATCAGTGAGCACGTTCCGCGCCATAGCCAACCGATCGCTTCGCCGACCGGGCATGCTCTCCCAGTAGTACGACAACGCGCCGAGCGCGATGCCAAGCGCCCAGGCCCGCCCACGCAGCCACTCGGCTTCGTCGACGCCGAGCCGCGCGGCGAACCGGTTGCGGGCCGGCGCATCGAGCACCTCCCACGCGCCGTGGAGGTCGACGGTCGGGTCGCCGACCGAGACCGCGCCGAGGTCGAGGACCGCCGCGAGCCGGCCATCGGCCACCAGCAGGTTCTCGGCGACCAGGTCGCCGTGGAACCAGCGGTCGGGGCCGGGCTCGGCGGCGCCCGGCAACGCGAGCGCCTTCTCCCACATGGCCTCGGCCTTGTCCAGGTCCAGATCGAGGCCGCGGATGCCGCGGCAGAGGGCAAGGTAGTGGCGCACCGAGACGTCGAAGTCATTTAGGGCGCCGCCCCGGTACCAGCGCAGCTCGCCGTCCACCGGCTCCGGCACGTCGACCTCGCGCAGCGCGCGAACCACATCGGCCAGGTCCTCGGCTAGGGCCAGGCGCTCGGGCGCCGCTCTCCGGCCCAGCCCGGCGCAGGTCGGATGCTCCCCTGCGAGCCACCGGGTCACCGACCAGTGCTCCGGGTACCCGAAACCCGGGCCGCCGACAGCAACGACCTCCGGCACCGCGACGGGCAGGGCCGCCGCCAGCAGCGGCGCCAGGCGGGCCTCCTTGAGGATGCTCTCGCCACCGCCGGGCTGCCTCGGCAGCCGGACGAGCAGGTCGTCCCCGAGGCGGAACAGGGCGTTCGTAGAGCCGGCTGCACGTAGCGGTGCCAGCGGCAGGCCCGCGTGCTCGGGCAGGTCGCGGTCGAGCAGCGCACGCACCAGCGCGCCATCGATCGGTAGCTCGTCGGCGTGCAGTGGCGCGTGAGAGCCGGCGCTCTTGGAGTTCGCCATGACCCCATTATCGGTCACTCAAAGCGCCCGCCTGGGATCTATCTGCCATTTGATAATCCATTTGGGCGTATAATCTGGAGTATGAACCCTCGGAAGCTTTCGGTATCCGTTCCAGAGACGATCGCGAGCTTCGTCGAGGCGTACAAACGCGACCACGCGCTCAAGACCAAGTCCGAGGTCGTCGAGCGCGCCCTGACCCTGCTCAGGGAGCAGGAGCTCGAGAAGGCTTACGCGGAAGCGGCGAGCGAGATCGACCCGGCCTGGGACAGCACTCTGGCCGACGGCCTCCCGGAAGAGACTTGGTAGTGAAGCGCGGAGACATCTACTGGGTCGACCTCGAACCGACCCGCGGCTCCGAAGCCAACAAGCTCAGGCCCTGCGTGATCGTCTCGCGAGACGCGAGCAACCGGGTCGCCCCCATCCTCACCGTCGTACCGATCACCTCCAACATCGGCAAGGTCTACCCCTTCGACGTTGCGTTGCCGGCCACGCTCGACCGCCCGTCCAAAGCCCAGGCCAATCAAGTGCGAACCGTCAGCAAGGACCGCCTCTCGGGCTCGGTGATCGCGCGACTCTCGCCCGAGGAGACGCTGGCGTTGGAAGCCGCCCTCAGGCTCCACCTCGCGCTCTAGGCGCGTCGCGGGGCACCCTCGACTAGGGCCTGAGGGAGCATCTCCACCTCGAACTCGTTGATAGGCCCGAGCGTCAATATACCCATAGGGGTATAATATCGTGCGGCTGGCAAGCCGAGCGGGTCCGTCACGCCCGACGCGCCAGGTCCGACACGAGCACTTCGAAAAGAGGAGACCAGCATGAGCATCCTAGACTTCCTCGCCTCACCGGCCGGCCGCTGGACGCGGATGATCGCCGGAGCAGCCCTGATCGTGCTGGGCGTCGTCAACGGCGGGTGGCTGTGGCTCCTCGCCGCCCTCGGCGCCCTGTTCGTCCTGGTCGGCGCGCTCGATGTCTGCCTGTTGGCGCCGATCGTCGGGAGGCCGATGAAAGGCGAGGCGTTCAGGGCGGCCAAGGGGCGTTGACGGCCAGAAGCGACCGCAACCCAAGCGGTAGAACACTGTCGGCGCGAGCCGCGCCACGACCGGGCCAGCTACCATGCTACTGAAGACTTGCCAGTATCGTGCTACATTGCCGGTATGGAACGGTCGCGGGTAAGGCTCGGCTCGAATGGCAGGCTCGTCATCCCTGCCGAGTACCGCAAGGGCCTTGGCGTGAGCGAAGGCGATGACCTCTTCATCCGGCTCGAGGGGGGTGAGTTGCGCATAAGCACCGCCGCGGTCGGCATCCGACACGCACAGGCGCTCGTGAGGCAGTACGTGCCGAAGGAAGCCAAGCTGGTCGACGAGCTCATCGCCGAACGGCGCGAGGAAGCGGCCAAGGCCTCATGAGCGTGCTGGACGCCTCGGCCGTCCTGGCGCTCCTGAACGACGAGCCAGGAGCGGAGTCGGTAGCGCGCCATCTGGAGGGCGGCGCCAGTATCAGCAGCGTCAACTACGCCGAGGTCGTCAGCAAGCTCTCTGACTACGGCATGCCGGCAGACGCCATCCAGGATGCGCTGGCCGGACTAGGCTTGCAGGTCGCCCCCTTCACGGAAGACCAGGCACGCATCTGCGGCTACCTCCGTGTACCGACCCGCGAAGCCGGTCTCTCCCTCGGCGATCGCGCCTGCCTCGCGTTAGCGACGGTCGATGGAGCCGTAGCCGTCACCGCCGACCGCGGTTGGAGCGGACTGGCCGGCATCGCAGTGGAGATCGAGCTCGTCCGCTGAACGGCGCCGGCACGGGTCTTTAGCGACCGACGACCCGTGCTAGCTTGGTCCCACCTCAGGTGTAGGAGGCGGACCATGCCTTGGTCGAAACTAGCGCTCGCACTCATCCTGACGCTCCCGTGGCTGGCACCGAGCGCCTCGGCGCAAGGCTCCACCATCCCCGAGCGTTACGCCACCACGGTGTCGGACACCGACTACCCCGGCAACGACATCGCCTCGCTCTTCGACGTGACGCTGGAGCAGTGCCAGGCCAACTGCCTGCGCGAGGGCGGGTGCGTGGCCTTCACGTTCAACGTTCGCCAGGGCGCCTGCTTCCTCAAGGAGAACCTCGGCGAGCCGGTGCCGTTCGTCGGCGCGCTCTCCGGCGTTATCACCGGACAACCGGCGGACGCGCTGCAACGGGCCGAGGCCGCCGCCGCGACGCTCACCTTCCTGGACACGAGCGACCTCACCGCCGCCCGCGAGCAGGCTGAGACGCTGGCCGAGAGCTACCAAGCAGAAGGGCGGACGGAGGCAGACTGGCTGGCCGCCGCCCAGGCTCAGGAGCCCGCCGACGCCGTGGCCGCGACCGGCGCCGCCGTGACCGTGGCGGACAGCGGCCCGGCTTGGCTCGCGCACGCCCGCGCCCTCGCAGCTCAGGCCGCCAAGGACCCGGACAGGCGTTACACGCTGAACCGCCGCGCCTTCCTGGCCGCGCTCAACGCCACGCTGCGCCTGCCCGAGTCGGACCGCGCGGCCGCGCTTGTCGTGCTCTCGCAGACCCTGGAGGCGACCTTCCGCGGCCAGGCCGCGCTGGAGGCCATGCGCCTGGCCGACCGTCTCACCCCGGGCGTCGCCCCCGAGGAGCTCGCGCGCCTGCGCGAGGCGTTCGGCTTCCGCGTCCTCTCGCACGACGTCGACGCCAGCACCGCCGCGCCGCGCATCTGCGTGACGTTCTCCGAGGACCTCTCACCGGCCCGCGACTACGCGCCCTTCGTGCGCCGCACGGCGACCGCGCTGGCGCTCGAGGTCGAGGGGCAGCAACTCTGCGTCACCGGCGCGGTCTACGGCAAGACCTACGACCTCACGCTGCGCGCCGGCCTGCCGAGCGCCGGCGGCGACTCCCTGGCACGCGACGTGCCGCTGACCGTCTACGTGCGCGACCGCGAACCGACGGTGCGCTTCCCCGGCCGGACCTACGTGCTGCCCGCCGCCGGCCCCCGCGCGCTACCGGTGGAGACCGTCAACGCCGACCGCCTGGAGCTGCGCCTCCTACGCGTGTCGGACCGGAACGTCGTCACCGCCATCCGGCAGGGCAGCTTCCTCCAGGCACTGAGCGCCTGGGACGGCGCGCGCTTCGAGGACCTGCTGACCGAGCCCGTCTGGGACGGCGAGGCCCAGCTGATCGGCGACCTGAACAACACCACGACGTCGCTACTGCCGCTCGACGACGTCGGGGCGCTCGCCCCCGGCGTCTACGTGCTGCGCGCGAGCGTGCCCGGCGCGGACCCGTACGACACCCCGCCCGCCACGCAGTGGTTCCTCGTCTCCGATCTGGGCGTGACCACCCTGGCCGGTACGGACGGCCTGCACGTGGTCGTGCAGCGCCTGTCGGACGGACGGCCGGTCGCTGGCTTGCACGTCGAGCTGGTGGCGCGCTCGAACCGCGTGCTCGGCGAGGGTTCGACCGACGCCGAGGGGCACGCGATGTTCCCGGCTGGCCTGGCGCGTGGCACGGGCAACGCCGCCCCGGCTCTCGTGCTCGTCGAGGGCGCCGACGACCTGGCGGTGCTGTCGCTCGAGGAACCGGAGTTCGACCTCTCGGACCGGGGCGTCGCCGGGCGCCTCTCCCCCGGCCCGCTGGACGTGTTCATGACCACCGACCGTGGCGCCTACCGCCCCAGCGAGACCGTCCACCTCACGGCCCTCGTGCGCGACGCGGGCGCGCGCGCCGTCAGCGGTCTGCCGCTGACTGTGCTGCTCGTCAGGCCGGACGGCGTCGAGCACGCGCGCGTCGTCACGGACGGCGGCGTGGCGGGCGGGCACGTGGCGGCGTTCTCGCTCGGGAGCGACGTGCCGCGCGGCGTGTGGCGCCTAGAGACCTACGCCGATCCGGACGCCCCGGCGCTGGCGGCCAAGACCGTGCTGGTCGAGGACTTCCTGCCGGAGCGGAGCGACTTCACGCTGACGCTCGGCGACGGCGCGCCGGTTGACGTCTCTGCCCCGCCCGACCTCAGCCTGGAGGCGCGCTACCTCTTCGGCGCGCCGGCCGCGGGCCTGACCCTGTCGGGCAGCGTCGGCGTGGCCACGACCTCCGAGCTGGCCGACTGGCCCGGCTACTCCTTCGGGCGCCACGACCAGCGCGTCGACACGCAACGGCGCGTGTTCCCCGCGGGCCTGACGACGGACGCCGCCGGGCGGCTGGCAGCGCCGTTGCCGCTCGCCGGCCTCGAGCTCGACGCCCGCCCCTACACGTTGACCGTCCAGGCCCTGCTCCTCGACGGCTCCTCCCGCCCCGTCGAACGCGACCTCACGCTCCCCTTGCGCCCGACCGGCCCGGTCGTCGGCATCCGCCCGAGCTTCGACGGCGCCGTGCCGGAGAACGGCGAGGCGGGCTTCGACCTCGTGCTGGTGGCGCCGGACGGCGCCGTGCTGGACGGCGAGTTGCGCTGGCAGGTCGATCGCGTGCTGACCCGTTACCAGTGGTACGCGGTCGACGGACGCTGGTTCTGGGAACCGGTCACCGAACGCCAGCGCGTCGGCGAGGGCACTGTGAGCGTGGTGGGCGGCCCGGGCCACGTCTCCGTGCCCGTCACGTGGGGCCAGTACGAACTGCGCGCCACCTACGACGGTGGCACGTCCGCCGGTCAGCCGCAGGCGTCCACCCGTCAGGCGGGGAGCTTCGCGACCGCCTCCGTGGCCTTCTCCGCCGGCTGGTACGGCGTCGACGCCACGCGCGACACGCCCGACCTGCTCGAGGTGTCGCTCGACGCGGCCAGCTACGCCCCCGGCGACGTCGCGCGCCTGCGCATCGTGCCGGAAGGCGCCGGCACCGCGCTGGTGGCCGTGCTCTCCGACCAGGTGGTCGACCTGCGCCTCGTCGACGTGGACGGCGAGACGACCGTAGACCTGAACGTGACGGAGGAGTGGGGCACGGGCGCCTACGTGGTCGCCAGCCTCGTGCGCCCGAGCGGTGCCGCGGGCCACGTGCCCGCCAGGAGCCTGGGCGTGGCGCACGCGGCGGTGGCGCCCGGCGAGCGCGCGCTGGACGTGACCCTGACCGCGCCGGCAGCAGCCGACCCGCGCGGGCGGCTGAACGTGGTGCTGAGCGTGCCCGACGTGCCGGACGGCCAGGCGTTCGCCACCGTCGCGGCGGTGGACGTCGGGGTGCTCAACCTCACGGGCTTCGCCGCCCCCGACCCGCAGGGTTACTTCTTCGGCCAGCGCCGCCTCGGCGTGGCCGTCCGCGACCTCTACGGGCGCCTGATCGACGCGAGCCAGGGCGCGCTCGGCCAGGTGCGCTCCGGCGGTGGCGCCGAGACCGAGGCCGTGAACGCCGGCCCGGCGCCGGCCGAGGAGCTGCTGGCGCTGTTCTCCGGCCCAATCACGCTGGTGGACGGGCGCGCGGAGCTCGGGTTCGACCTGCCGGCCTTCAACGGCACCGTGCGCCTGATGGCCGTGGTGTGGAGCGAGGCGGCCGTCGGGCAGGCGCAGGCCGACGTGCTCGTGCGCGACCCGGTCGTGGTGCAGCCGAGCCTGCCGCGCTTCATGACGCCCGGCGACGCGAGCCGCCTGCGCATCGAGCTCACCCACGCGAGCGGGCCGGCGGGCGAGATGGGCCTCAGCGTCGAAGGGTACGGCCTGGGCGAGGCGCCTGCCGCCGTCACGCTGGCCGCCGGCGGGCGCGCCGTCGTGGACGTGCCGCTGCAGCCGGCGGAGGCGGGCGAGTACACGTACCGCATCGCCCTCACCACGCCCGACGGGCGCGTGCTGGAGCGCGAGGTGCGCTTGAGCGTCCGCCATACCGACCCGGAGACGGCGCGCACCGAGCAGTTCGTGCTGGCGCCCGGCGAGACGTTCCTCTTCGACGCGGCCGCGCTCGCCGGCTTCCGGCCCGGCACCGCGCGCGCGACCCTCTTCGCCGGCGCCGGCGCGGCGCTCGACCAGCCCGGCCTCGTGCAGCGCCTGCTCGCCTACCCGTACGGCTGCACGGAGCAGCTCGCCTCCACGCTCGCGCCCCTCCTGTGGGCACCCGGCACGGTACGCGAGCTGGGGCTCCTCACGGACGCCGAGGCGCGAAGCAGGGCGCAAGACGCCGTCGACCGCATCCTCACGCGCCAAGGGCGCACGGGAAGCTTCGGCCTGTGGGGTGCCGGCGACTACGACTACGACCTATGGCTGGACGTCTACACCACCGACGTGCTGCTGCGCGCCGAGGCGCAAGGGCTGAGCGTGCCGGCTACGCCCATGCGCATGGCGCTCGACAACCTGCGCAACGAGGTGGCGCAGGCTGGGACCCTGCAGGGCGGCGCCGCCGGCTACGCCTACGCTTTCTACGTGCTGGCGCGCGCCGGCGAGGCCGCCATCGGCGACCTCCGCTACTACGCCGACACACTCGCGGAACGCTTCGACACGCCCCTGGCGGCGGCGCACCTGGGTGCCGCGCTGGCGGCCTACGGCGAGGTGGAGCGCTCCGAGGCGCTGTTCGCCCGCGCGCAAGACCTGGCGCTCGCCCCTACCGACGACGGCGGCTGGCGGGCCGACTACGGCACGACGCTGCGCGACCGCGCCGGGCTCCTGGCGCTGGCGGTCGAGGCCGGTAGCAAGGTCGTCGACCGCGTGCGGCTCGCCAACCTCGTCGCCAACGGGGCGCCTGCCAACCTCCTCTCCACGCAGGAGGCGGCATGGGCGCTGCGGGCCGCGGTCGCGCTCGGCGAGCAGAGCCAAGGGCTCGTCGTGGACGATCGGCCCGTGGCGGGCAACGTCGTGCGGCTCTACGCCGGCGCGCCCGCCATCCTGCGCAACGACGGCGCCGAGGACGTGCTGGTCACGCTGACGACCTTCGGGGTGCCCGAGGTGGCGCCGGAGGCCGGGGGCGTGGGCTACACCATCACTCGCAGCCACTACACCCCGGACGGCGCGCCGGCCGACCTCGGCGCCGTGAAGGTGGGCGACCGCCTCGTCGTCGTCCTGGAGGTGCGGCCGGACCGCGGCGTGGCCGGCGGGCGGCTGATGATCGACGACGCGCTCGCGGCCGGCTTCGAGATCGACAACGCCAACCTCCTGCGCGAGGGCGACATCCGCGCCTTCGACTGGTTGAGCGTGCCGTTCACCGCGGACATGACCGAGGCGCGTTCCGAGCGCTTCCTGGCGGCGGGGACGTGGACGTCCGAGGAGCCGCTGCGGCTCGCGTACGTCATGCGCGCGGTCTCGCCGGGCACGTTCCGCTACCCGGCGGCCAAGGTCGAGGACATGTACCGGCCGGGCAACTACGCGCTCAGCGCCACGGACGTCGTGACGATCCGGCCGTGAGCCCGCGCGCGCTCGCCAGGCGCTCGGCTGGTCCGGGCAGCCAGGTGCCCGGCGAGCCGGCACGCCGTCCCACCGCGCCTGACCAAGCATCGGGGCGGGCCTCGCGCCGGGCGCGCCTCGGCCTAGCTACGCTCGTCGTGCTGGCGCTCGCCCTCGGCGGTCGGCTCGCCTTCGACCGATGGGTGGCGACGACGATCCTGCCGCCGTTGCCTGTCCCCACCTCCGTCGAGGTGCTGGCGCGCGACGGCAGGCTGCTGCGCGCCTTCACCGTCGGCGACGGGCGGTGGCGGCTCGGGGTGGCGCCCGAGCAGGTGGACCAGCGCTACCTGGCCATGCTGGTCGCCTACGAGGACCGACGCTTCTACCAGCATCATGGCGTGGACCTGCGCTCCGCGGCGCGCGCCGCCGTCCAGATCGTGCTGCACGGGCACGTGGTCTCGGGCGGCTCGACGCTCACGATGCAGGTCGCACGCCTGCTCGAGGACGGCGCCACGGGCTCGTGGTCCGGCAAGTTGCGGCAGGTGCGCGTGGCGCTGGCGCTGGAACGGGTGTTGTCCAAGGACCAGGTCCTCGCCCTGTACCTGCAGCTGGCGCCCATGGGCGGCAACCTCGAGGGCGTGCGCGCCGGCAGCCTCGCCTGGTTCGGGAAGGAGCCGGAGCGCCTGACGGAGGCCCAGGCGGCGCTGCTGATAGCGCTGCCGCAGGCGCCCGGCCTCCGCGCGCCGGACGAGCACCCGGATGCCGCCGCGGCGGCGCGCGACCGGGTGCTGGAGCGGGTCACCACGCTCGGTATCGTCCCGCGGGAGGCCGCCGCGGCGGCGGCCCGTGAGGCGCTTCCGACGGCGCGCCGGCCGTTCCCGAGCCTCGCCCCGCACCTGGCGGACCGGCTGCGCGCGACCGAGCCCGACCGGCAGGTGCACCTGACGACGCTGGACGCCGACCTGCAAGCCGCGCTCGAGGAGGTCGCCGTCACTGCGCTGCGCGACCTGCCGGCGCAGGCGACGCTCGCGCTGCTCGTCGCCGACCCCGACAGCGGGGCCATCCTCGCCAGCGTCGGCTCGGCCGACTACACGAGCGAGGAGCGCCGCGGCTTCGTGGACATGACGCAGGCGCTGCGCTCGCCCGGCTCCACCCTCAAGCCGCTCGTGTACGGCCTGGCCTTCTCGGACGGGATCTTGCACCCCGATACGCTCCTCGACGACCGGCCGGAGGACTATGGCGGCTATGCGCCGCAGAACTTCGACGGCACCTTCAGGGGGCCGGTCAGCGCCCGCGGGGCGCTGCGGGCCTCGCTGAACCTCCCGGTGGTGGCGCTGGCCGATGCGCTGGGCCCGGCGCGCGTGCTCGCGGCGTTACGGCAGGCGGGCATAGAGGCCGAGGTGCCTGGCGGCACGCCGGGCCTGGCCATCACCCTCGGCGGTATCGGCGTGAGCCTGCAGGGGCTGGTGCAGCTCTACGCCACGATCGCGCGTGGCGGTGAGGCGGTGGCGCTCCACGCCACGCCCGGTGTGGTGCCGCGGACAACGGGTTCCCTCGGCGCGACCGACCCGGAACCTCAGGTGCCTGGTGCCGTCGCGGCCGATGCCTCGCCAGGGGCGGCCGCGCGGCTGCTCACCCCGCAGGCCGCCTGGCAGGTGGCGGACATCCTGGCGGGCATACGCCGCGCCGCGCCGCTGCCCGACTGGCAGTTGGCGATCAAGACGGGCACGTCGAGCGGTCACCGTGACGCCCTCGCCATCGGCTTCGACGGCGCACGCGTGGCCGGTGTGTGGGTGGGCCGCGCGGACGGCACGCCGGTGCCGGCCATCACCGGGGCCGACGTGGCCACGCCCGTGCTGTTCGAGGTCTTCGCGCGCCTAGGAGCGAAGCCGAGGCCGCTGCCGCCCGCGCCTCCCGGAACGCTCATCGTGGCGTCCAACGGCGAGTTACCGCCGCCACTGCGGCAGTTCGGCGCGCGGCTGGTCGCGGTAGACGACGCTCCGAAACTCGTCTTCCCGCCGGACGGGGCCGCCGTAGTCCCCTTGGCGGGCGGCGTCCTGGCACGCGTCGAACGCGGCCGCGCGCCGTTCACTTGGTTCGCCGACGGCGCGCCCGTTGCGGTCGGCAGCTACGAGCGCGAGACCCGCCTGGCGCTGGACGGACCCGGCTTCGTTACGCTCTCGGTGGTGGACGCGGAAGGCCGCGCGTCGCGGGTGCAAGTCGAGTTGCGCTGAGCGCGCGGCTCCCGCCGCCGAGAAGGACAAGACGCGCGAACCCCTAAGCGCCCCCGAAGCGCTCCAACACCCGCGCCGCCCGCAGCGTCACCCAGCGACTGGGCTTGCCACGGCCCGGGTCGAGGGCGATGCCGTGGTGATCGAAGCTGTACGGCTCACCCAACGACCACCGGCCGTCCTTGCGGCGCCTGCGCCTGACGATGTCCAGCGGTTCGTCCAGCCGCGGGTCGCGCCCGCGCCCGGCGGCCCGCAGATGCTCGAGCGCGCGCAGCACGTCGTAACGCCAGTAGGCGGGGAACGGGAAGCGCGTCCAGTACGTGTCGATGACCTCGCCCGTGCTGGCGCGCCTCAGGAGCCGCCGTTCGAGAAGGTACTCCTCGGCACGCAGCCGGGCTTCCGTCACGGCGGGCGCGGCCTGCACCGAGCGCTCGTACTCGAGCAGACCCTCGAGCACGCAGATGGTCGTGTGGAACGACGAGCGGACCGAGCCGTTCTCGGCCTCGCAGTTCCAGCCGCCGTCGGCGAGCTGCTCGCTAAGCAGGCGGTCGACCAGCTTGGAGGAGGCCGCACCGAAGTAGGCCCCGACGGCCAGGACGCCGCCGTTGATGCACGGCTCCACCTCGCCGTCGAAGAACGGGGCGTTGCCCCAGAACTCCCAGCGCACGCCCGCCTGCACCCTGGCGACGGCGCGGCGCGCCTGCTCGCTCCGAGGGTCGAGCCCGCAGTGCCTGAGGAGCTGCAGCGTGTAAAGCGTGGGCGCCAGCGGCCACTCCGCCCTCGCGACGCGCCACTGACCGTCGTCGTGCTGGCGCGCCAGCAGCTCGGCGCCCCAGCCTCGCGTAGCGACTTCGGCGCGCTCCGGCGCATACTGCTCCGCGGGCGCGCCCGCCAGGTCGCGCAGGGTCTGCCACCTTATCGCTGGGTCGCCGCGCAGCAGCCAGTTCACCGTCGAGCTCTCAGTAGGCATGGCGGCACGATAGAGACACGGGGCAGCCGCGGTCAACAGCTCAGCGGGTCCCGCGTGGATGCTCGGAGCAGATGACGCCGGGCTCACTCGACCTTACGTCACGTCGGTCTGCTCTAGGCTCCGTTCCGAACTCCGACAGGTACTACCTCTCGCCCCGACCCGCATCCTGACGATCCCGCGCCGCCAGCCGGTCACGCGCGGCCCCCGGCAGCCGCAGCTCGGCTACGAGCATGGCGAGCAGGATCAGGGCGGCCCCGATCCACCCCAGCGTGCCCAGCCGCTCGCCCAGCAGCACCGCCGCGAAGCCCGCGGCGAAGACTGGCTCGAGCACGAAGATCAGGGCGGCGAGGTGGGCTGGCACGACGCGCTGGGCGTAGGTCTGGACGATGGCGATCAGCGCCGTGGCCACGACCGCCAAGTAGACGATCGCCAGGTACGTCTCCGCGGGGACCGTGGGCAGCTTGCCCGCCTGCGGCGCCGCCCAGAGCCAAGCCAGGGCCGCCATGGGCAGGTGCTGCATCATGGCGAGCGACGTGCCGCGCACCTTCCCTGCCACCTCGCCCAGGTACACGATGTAGAGGGCGTAGCACAGGGCGGTGGCCAGCATGAGGATGTCGCCGGCGTTGACGGACTCGACGCCCTCACGCAACGTCATGAGCGCGAGGCCTACCAGCGCCACGACGGCCGCCAGGTAGACGCGGCCTGAGAGCGACTTCTTGAGCCAGGCGCGTGCCACGATCGGCGTGAGGATGACAGACAACCCGGTGATGAAGGCCGCGTTCGAGGCGCTGGTGATGGCGAGACCGGCCGTCTGAGCTGCGAAGCCGGTGAACGACAACGACCCGAGCACCAAGGCGGGCACCAGAGCCCGCCGGTCCCACTTCGCCCATGAGAGCAGCAGCGCGGCGAGAGTGAAGCGTAAGGCCAGGAGGAGCGGCACGGGGATGGTGTCGAGCGCCTCCTTGACGACGACGAAGGTGCTGCCCCAGATGAGCGTCACGAGAACCAACGACAAGACGCCGACCGTGGGAGACACGCGTCCGATCATCGCACGGGGCGGCTAGACGGAACCGAGGAGCAACGCCATCACCGCCTGCTGCATAGGCAGCAGGGCGGCCTTGAACTCGTACCCGACGAACGCGGGGTGGGCGGTGGCGTCGGCCGCTACCTCTCGCCCGCGCACGAACGGCGGGCATGGGGCGAAGCGCGCGCCGGCCGGCGCTAAGCTCAAGACCGCCGCGGTCACTCGGTAAGGGGCGAGCGCCTCGGTGTGAGGCCCTGGGGCGTCCGTGACGATGACGTCGGCCCGCGAAACGGCGTCCGCGAGGTCGCCTTCCCACCTCGCGCCCGGAACGGCGAGTTCCCGCGGGCAGCACTGCACTAGGTCCAACCCGAACGCCGCCGCCGCCTCCGACCACCCCCTCGCGATGTTGCCGTCCGCGCCGACGAACAGGTAGCGCAGTCCCAGCGGGTCGGCCGTGGCGGAGAGCGCGAAGAGGTCGGACAGGACCTCGCACGGGTGGTTGACGTCCGTCATGGCGTTGACGACGGGCAGCGCCCCGGCGGCGGCCAGCCCTTCCAGTACGCCGATGTCCTTGTGGCGCGCCACGAGGATGTCGGCCCACTGCGCGAGGTAGCCGGCCACGTCGGCCGGCGCCTCGGGCTTGTCGAGCGTCTCCGGCGGGAACGTCACCGGTTGCAGCCCCATGCGCGTGGCTCCCAGCTCGAACGCCATGCGCGTGCGGAGGCTGGTGGGCGGGAAGAACAGCGCGGCACAGCCGTCGTAACGCGGCCCCTCACCGTCGCGGTACGCCTCGGCCAGCGCGAACAGCTCGTGCAGGTCTCGAAAGAGTAGGTCGCCCAGGCGCAACAGGTGCCGCATGGCTCGAGGCTAACTCATGCGGGGCGACCACGCGCTGCTAGCATGTGGTCATGTCACCAGCTTTCCGCGTCGGGCACGGCCAGGATGCCCACCGCCTCGCACCGGGCAGGCCGCTAGTGATCGGCGGCATCACGGTCCCCTCCGAGCGCGGCGCCGACGCCCACTCGGACGGCGACGTGCTCCTGCACGCCCTGGCGGACGCGCTCCTCTCCACGCACGCGCTCGGTGACATCGGCAAGCTCTTCCCGCCCACGGACCCGGCCTTCGCCGGCCTCGACAGCCGGACCATCGTGAAGCGCGCCCTGACCGACCTCGAAGAGCGCGCCGGGGCCGCGCACGTTACGAACGTCGCCGCCGTGGTCACGCTCGACGCGCCCAAGCTCGGCAGATACCGGGACGAGATCGCCGCGTCCGTGGCGAAACTGTTAGGCATAGGACCCGACGCCGTTGGCATCACGTTCAAGACGAGCGAGGGGCTCGCGCCCGATCACGTGCAGGCCAGCGTCGTGCTCGGCGTCGTGATCGCTTAGGCAAACCGCCGAGGCCGGGCCTGCACGGCCCGTCACTCCCCCACCGATACGGCCGGCACCACCTCGACGCCCTCTCGCAGGGGCCACCGCTCCTCGCCCGGGTACAGCACGTCGGCCCGCTTCAGCTCCAGGTCGGTCAGCGACTGCCAGAAGCCCTTGGCAACTGCCGGTGCGGATGAGTACTTCATCTCGTATCCCCGTGTCGGTCGCCGCCCGCGGGACACCACCAGGTCCAGTTCCGCGCCGGCGGCCGTCCGATAGAAAGCCGCATCCCTCGGCTGGTCGATGGTGAGGAGCTGCTCGATCAAGAAGCCCTCCCATGACGCCCCGACGACGGGGTGACCTTGCAGGTCGTCCAGGTCCGATATGTCAAGGAGCGCGTGCAGCAGCCCCGAGTCGCGCATGTACACCTTCGGCGACTTGACCAGGCGCTTGCCGAGGTTCGCCTGGTACGGCTCCAAACGCCGCGCCAGGAACGTTCCAACCAGTACATCCAGGTAGGACGCGACCGTCGGCGGGCTGACGCCCAGACTACGTGCCATCTCGCTCGCGTTCCATAGCTGTGCGTGGCGGTGTGCCAGCATCCGCCAGAACCTCCGCAACGGCTCGGCACGAAGGTCTATGCCCAGCGCCGGCACGTCGCGCTCCAGGTAGGTGCGGATGAACTCGGAGCGCCACTCCGACGACTCCTCGTCGGAGGCGGCGAGGTAGCTCCCGGGGAACCCTCCGCGCAGCCACAGGCGCAGCAGGTTCTCCTGCGTACGGCCTACCTCGTCGATCGTGAAAGGCGCCAACTCCAGATAGCGGATCCGGCCGGCCAAGGTCTCCGCCGACTGCCGCAGGAGTTCGGGCGAGGCGGAGCCCAAGAGTAGGAATCGCCCTGGGCGGCGGTCGGCGTCCACCAGCGCGCGCAGCACCGGGAAGAGTTCGGGAACCCGTTGGATCTCGTCCAGAACCACGAGGGCTTCTGTATAGCGACCCAAGTACAGTTCCGGGTCGGCAAGCCTTGCCACGTGGGACGGCAGCTCCAGATCGAGACGGAGCACATCACGGTCCGCGCGCTCGGCGATAGCGGCGGCCAACGTAGTCTTCCCGACCTGGCGTGGGCCGAGCAGCGCGACGACGGGGAAGCGCGCCAGCGCCTTCTCGACGGTCGGCTGCAAGCGCCTCTGAACCTTCATCCTTGCATATTAAAAGTCTGACTTTCAATTTACAAGGATAAGCACGCGCCTCAGACCCCCATCACCTGACGGCGGCGCCCCCCGGCACCCGCCCCTACAGCTCCTGCAACGATACGACCACGCGCCCGTCCGCCTCGAACGCCTGGAAGAGCTGGATCTTCTTCACGGCCGGCAGCGTCGCCCTGCCAGTGTGGAGGTCGAACGTCGCGCCGTGGTGGAGGCAGCGGATCTTGCCGTCCTCCAGCTCGCCGTCGCTCAAGGGGTAGCGCTGGTGCGTGCAGCGGTCGGGCAGGGCGAACAGCTCGCCGCCCTGCCTGATGACCACGATCTCGGTGTCCCCGACGACGCGCGCCGTTATGGAGCCCTCGGGGAACTCCTCGGAGGCTCCGACGTCGAACGCCTCCGCGGCTATGCTCACAGCTTCTCCTTCACCCCTGGCACGCCCAGCTTGGCCTGCACGACGCGCTCGACGTACTCGGCCACCTTCGGGAGCGTCACGCGGCTCATGACCTCGTAGAGAAAGCCCGTCACGAGCACATGCTCGGCGACCTCGGGCCGCAGGCCGCGGCTCATGAGGTAGAAGCGCTGGTCCTCCGGCACCGGGCCGGTGGTGGAGCCGTGCGAGCACTTGACGTCGTTCGCCGCGATCTCGAGCTGCGGGATGGACACGACCTCTGCCACCTCGTCGAGGAGGAGGTTGCGGTTCGTCTGGTAGGCGTCCGTCTTCTGCGCGTGCGGGTCGACGATGATCATGCCGGAGTAGACGGCCTGGCTCGCGTCGCGCACGGCGCCCTTGAACAGTACGTCCGAGAAGCCGCGCGGGGTCGCGTGATGCTGGAGCGTGAACTGGTTGAAGTGCTGGCCCTCGTCGGCGAAGTAGAGGCCGAGCATCTCGCTCTCGGAGCCGGGGCCCTCGAGGCGGCTCTCGACCTCGGCACGCGCCGCGTCGGCGCCGAGGCTGACGGTCACGGACTCGAGGCGCGCGTCCCTGCCAAGGTGCGCCCGCAGCTTGTTGATGTGGGCGACGTTGCGGCCCCAGTTCTGGAGGCTGACGTAGCGGAGCTTGGCGCCGTCCTTCAGCACGATCTCGGTGGCGGCGTCGAAGAAGAGGCGTTCGGCGAACGGCTCGCTCGTGTACTCGTCGATGAAGGTGAGGCGCGCGTTGACGTCGACGACGATGAGCGTGCGCCCGAGGCCGATGCCGCCTGAGTCGGCGGTCGTGAAGGCGCCGAGCGGCAGCTCGACCTCGACGTCCTTGGGCACGTACACGAAGGTGCCGTTCTCCCACAGGGCGGAGTTGAGGGCCGTGAACTTCGTCTGGCGCGCGTTGACGACGTCGTAGAGGTGCTCACGCACGAGGGCCTCGTGGTCGCGGAGCGCCGTGCGCAGGTCCGTGAAGACGACGCCGGCCTCCTTGATGGCGGCCTGGTGCATGACGACCTTGTTGCCCTTGTGGACGATGACGCCCTCGGCGTCGGAGTCGGCGATGCGCATGCGGATGCGCTCGGGCACGCTCTCGTCCTTTGGCGCCTTGGCGAGCTCGAGCCCGGAGAACGAGAAGCGCTTGAGCTGCGTGTAGCGCCACTCCTCCGTCTTCTCGGTCGGGAACGGCTGCTCGGCGTACGCGCGCAGCGCGGCGCGGCGCTCGTCGGCCAGCCACGCGGGCTCACGGTAGGCGGAGACGATGCTCTCGACCGCGTCCGAACCGACGGCGGGGTTGTCTGTCAGGGCAGCCACGTCAGCCGACGCTCCCTTCCATCTCGAGCTCGATGAGCCGGTTCAGCTCGACAGCGTACTCGAGGGGCAGCTCCTTGGCCACCGGGTCGAGGAAGCCGCGCACGATCAGCGCCATGGCCGCGTCCTCTGCCAGCCCGCGGGTCATGAGGTAGAAGATCTGCTCGTCGTCGAGCTTGCTCACGGTGGCCTCGTGGCCGACGTGGGCGGTCTTCTCGTTGATCTCGATGTACGGGAAGGTGTCGGTGCGGGCGTTCTCGTCCAAGAGGAGCGCGTCGCACTCCACGTTGGAGCGGGCGTTCGTCGCCCCCTCGTGGACCTGGACGAGGCCGCGGTAGCTGGAGCGCCCCGTGCCCTTCGAGATGGACTTACTGACCACGCTGCTCGTCGTGTTCGGGGCCACGTGGATGACCTTGGCGCCGGCGTCCTGGTGCTGGCCGTCCGTGGCGAACGCGATGGAGAGGACCTCCCCGTGCGCGCCCTCGCCGACGAGGTAGGTGCTGGGGTACTTCATCGTGACCTTGGAGCCGAGGTTGCCGTCCAACCAGCCCATGCTGGCGTGCTCATGGACCATGGCCCGCTGCGTGACGAGGTTGTAGACGTTGTGCGACCAGTTCTGGATGGTCGAGTAGCGCACGCTGCTGCGCTCCTGGCAGACGATCTCGATGACGCCGGAGTGGAACGAGTTGCTCGTGTACGCGGGGGCCGTGCAGCCCTCGATGTAGTGGAACTTGGAGCCGGGCGCGCCGATGATGAGGGTGCGCTCGAACTGGCCGATGTTCTCGGCGTTGAGCAGGAAGTACGCCTGGAGCGGCACCTCGACGTGCACGCCCTCCGGCACGTAGACGAACGAGCCGCCCGACCATACGGCCGAGTTGACGGCCGCGAAGTAGTTGTCCTCCGGCGGGATGACGGTGGCGAAGTGCTCCTTGAAGAGCTCGGGGTGCTCCTTCAGGCCCGTGTCCGTGTCAAGGAAGATGACGCCGAGCTTCTCCCACTCCGCCTTGAGCTTGTGGTAGACCATCTCGGACTCGTACTGCGCGCCGACACCGGCCAGCGCGCGCTGCTCGGCCTCCGGCACGCCGAGGCGCTGGTAGGTCTTGCGCACGTCCTCGGGGATGTCGTCCCACGAGCCGGCCGTGCCCTGCTTCTCGTTCGGCCGCACGTAGAAGAAGATGTCGTCGAAGTTCAGGTCGGAGAGGTCGGGACCCCACTTCGGGCGGCCCTTCTTCTCGGCGATCTCGAACGCGCGGAGGCGGAACTTGAGCATCCACTCCGGCTCGTTCTTCATGTAGCTGATCTGTTCGACGACGCGCTTCGTCAGACCGCGGTCGGACTTGAAGAAGTACTCTTCCTTGAGCTTGAACTCGTACTGCTTGGTGTGCTCCATCCCCTCGAGCTTGGCAGCGTCGGGGTGGACGGCTTGGGTGGTATCGATATGCAGGTCAGACACTCTGGTGTCCCTTCAGCCCTTCGCGTCGGTCGCCGATCAGGCGCCGACGGCCTCGCGGATCCACTCGTAGCCCTTCTGGTCGAGCTCCATGGCGAGCTCCTTCGGGCCTTCGCGCACGACCCTGCCGTTCACCATCACGTGCACCCTGTCGGGGACGATGTGGTTGAGGAGGCGCTGGTAGTGGGTGATGACGAGCGCGCCGAAGTTCGGGCCGCGCGCCGCGTTCACGCCCTGCGACACGACCTTGAGCGCGTCGACGTCCAGGCCGGAGTCGGTCTCGTCGAGGATGGCGTAGCGGGGCTCCAGCACGAGGAGCTGCAGGATCTCGGAGCGCTTCTTCTCGCCGCCCGAGAAGCCCTCGTGGAGGTTGCGCTCGATGATCGAGTCGTCCCAGTTGAGCTCCTTCACGGCGCGCTGGAGCTTCTTGTAGAACTCCATGACGCCGATCTCGTCGCCTTCCTCGCGGCGGGCGTTGAGGGCGAGGCGCAGGAAGTTCGCGATGGAGACGCCTGGCACTTCCACGGGGTATTGGAAGGCGAGGTAGAGGCCCTCGCGGGCGCGCTCGTCGGGTTCCATCTCGAGGATCGACTGGCCCTCGAGGACGATGTCGCCTTCCGTGATCTCGTACTGCGGGTCGCCGGCGATGACCTTGGCCAACGTGGACTTGCCGGAGCCGTTCGGCCCCATGAGCGCGTGGACCTCGCCGCGCGGCACCACGAGGTCTACACCCTTGAGGATCTCTTCCCCGCCGACGATGCGAGCGCGCAGACCTCGGATCTCCAGTTGCTTGTCACTCATACCTACACCTCTCACGGAAGGTCCGGAGCTGTTCGTTGCCTGGGTCGTGTAGCGGCGATCGCCACCAAGGGCAACAACTTGGACTCGTTCCGATTCTAACTCGGATCGGTTCTCGCGGGCGCGGTGGGAACACCGAGCGCCTCGCTTAGGTTTAAGGCTACCAAGTCGGCCGGTCGCGGCGCGCTCGCCCGGAACCGACGGCGCGACCGGGCCTCAGCCCCGACCGCGTTTCAGCCAGCCGAAGACGCCGCCCTTCGGGCGCCGCGCGCGCTCGCCCTCGGCACCCTTGCCGTGGTCGCGCCGCCGACCTTCGTCGGGCCGCCCGCCGCCGTCGTCTTCCCCCCCGCCGCGCCCGACCGCGCGGCTGCCGCGGCCGGTCACCCGCGTCTGCGCCGGCTCCGCCGTCCCGGAGCGGGAGGCCGACTCCCGCCGCAAGGCCGTCGCGGTGACCGAGCCGAGGGCCTCGCCGAACTCTACGGCGCTCGCGAACCTCTTCGCCGGGTCGCGCATCATGGCAAGAGCCACCACGCGGACGACTTCCGGCGAGAGCCCCTGCCGCAGTCCGCGCAGGTCCTTCGGCACGCCCGTCCTATGCGCCACCATGAGCGCGTCGTAGGAGTTCCCGGTGAACGGGCGCTCCCCGCCGATCACCTCGTAGGCGAGGACACCGAGCGAGTAGATGTCCGACCTGATCCCGGCCGGCTTCCCCTCGAACACTTCCGGGGCCATGTAGAACGCCGTACCCACGCGGTCGCTGGTGTCGTCGCTCATGAACATGCCCGTGCCGAAGTCGCCGAGCTTCGCGGCGCCCTCCGAGGTCAGGAAGACGTTGGCCGGCTTGACGTCGCGGTGCAGGACCTGGCGCTCGTGGCTGTGCGCCAGCCCGGCGGCGACGTCGAGGATGAACCGGTAACACCTGTCGAGCGGCATGAGCCCCTTCTCGAGGAGGAGCTGGTCGAGCGTGCCGCCGCGGCAGTACTCGAGGGCGAGGAACGCGCCGGGGCCGGTCGGGAACCCCTCGTACGCGCTCACCACCTGCGGCGAGGCGAGCTTGGTCGTGATGGCGACCTCGTTCTCGAACATGCGGCGCAGGACCGGCCGATGGGCCAGCTCGGGGCGCGGCAGCTTGAGGGCCACGTCGCCGAACACCGCGTGCCGCGCCGCGTAGACGTGCGCCGTCTGCCCCGATCCCAGACGGTTCATGACCTCGTAACCGGGCGGGACGAAGGGCGGCGCGGGCCGGCTCTCGTTCAGAGCGATACTTCCTCGCCGGGCGCCAGCACCACGCACGTCGTCCTGGAGGAGAGCTCGACCTCGCGTTTGAACGCGGCGGCGTCCTGGGCGATCAGGGGGAAGGTGCCGTAATGGACGGGCACGACGTAGCGGGGGTTCAGCAGCTTCACGGCCTCTACGGCGTCTTCCGGGCCCATCGTGAAGTTGTCGCCGATGGGAACGAACGCCAGGTCGAGGGGCTTGCGGCCGATCAACCGCATGTCGGAGAAGAGCGCCGTGTCGCCGGCATGATAGATGCGCTTGCCGGCCGACTCGAGGACGATGCCCGTCGGCATGCCGCCGTACGTGCCGTCCGGGAACGAGCTCGAGTGCCACGCCGGCGTCAGGGTGACGCGCCCGAACGGGAACGAGCGGCTCCCCCCGATGTTCATGGCGTGGTTGGTGAGGCCCAGCTTCCCGGCGTAGCCGGCCACCTCGGCCGTGCCGACGACGAGGGCGCCTGCACGCTTCGCGAGTTCCGGGGTGTCGCCCCAATGGTCGCCGTGAGCGTGCGTGATGAGGACGGCCTCTGGCGCGAGCTCGTCCAACGTCACGCCCGCGCGCGGGTTCTGGGTGACGAACGGGTCGAAGACGACCTCGTGGCCGTCGGCTACGACCTGCACGCCGGAGTGGCCGAGATAACGCAGCTTCATGGCTGCCGACCTCCTGCGCCCGCTACTCAGCGCGGACCGACGTGGAACGTGACCAGCGCGAAGTAGTAGACGACGACGCCGAGGATGGGGAGGGCGGCGACGCCGGCGGCCTCCTTGTAGCGCTTGATGGCGAACAGGCCGATGCCGACGACGATGGCCCCGACCACGACGAAGGGGTACGCCCAGAAGAGCGTGTTCCATAGCCCGCTCAACTGCTGCTGGACGATCGTGCCGCCGTTGCCCGTGGCCTTCAGGTTCGCGGCCATCGCCCAGAAGACCCCGATGATCAAGCTGCCGAGGAACCCGAGGATCATGCCGTACAGGCTGAGCAGGGCCGTGTTGTCCGGTTCCTGGGAACGTGAGATGCTCGCACTTGCCACTTCCGCCTCCTATGTTGCTGGCAACCAGCTTAGCAGCAAGCGCGCCGCGAAGCCCGGCGCCTGCGGCCGGCCTCCCGGCATACAGCCGGTCCGCGGACCTCTGGTACACTGTCACGTTTAGCGCCGCCACGTTGCAGCGCCGGCGAAGACCGCCCGCGCTCCCGGCGTGTTAGGGAGGCACCTTGCAGGACCTCGTCATCCGTGGGGCACGCGCTCACAACCTCAAGAACGTCGACCTGGTGCTGCCGCGCAACAAGTTCATCGTCTTCACCGGCGTGTCCGGTTCGGGCAAGTCGACCTTGGCCTTCGACACCATCTACGCGGAAGGGCAGAGGCGTTACGTCGAGAGCCTCTCGGCCTACGCGCGGCAGTTCCTCGGCATCATGGACAAGCCGGACGTCGACTCCATCGACGGCCTGAGCCCCGCCATCAGCATCGACCAGAAGACCACGAGCCACAACCCGCGCTCGACCGTCGGCACGGTCACCGAGATCCACGACTACCTGCGCCTCCTCTTCGCGCGCGTCGGCACTCCGCACTGCCCCGTCTGCGGGCGCGTCATCCAGCGCCAGTCGGCCACCGAGATAGTCGACCGGCTCGTCGAGCGCTTCGCCGGCAAGCGCGCCATGCTCCTCGCGCCCGTCGTGCGCGGCCGCAAGGGCGAGTACCGCAAGCTCTTCCTCGACCTCAAGAAGGAGGGCTTCGCGCGCGTGCGCGTCGACGGGGTGGTGCAGACCATCGAGCAGGCCCTCGAGGCCGACCTGGAGCGGCACGAGAAGCACGACATCGACGTGGTCATCGACCGCGTCGTGATCGACGAGAACGACCGCTCGCGCATCGCGGAGTCCGCCGAGCTCGCCCTGACGAAGGGCGAGGGCCTGCTGCGCGCCTTCCTGCCGGACGACGGCGTCGACGAGCTCTTCAGCGAGAAGTTCGCCTGCCCGGAGCACGGCACGTTCCTCGAGGAGTTGGAGCCGCGCACGTTCTCGTTCAACGCGCCGTACGGCGCCTGCAGCCACTGCAGCGGCCTGGGCTACCTCCAGCAGTTCGACCCCGAGCTGATCGTCCCCGATCCCAAGCTCTCGGTGGCCCAGGGCGCCATCGCGCCGTGGACGGGCGCGCGCGGCGACAACGGCAAGGTGTACTACTGGGACCGTCTGAAGGCGCTGGCCGAGTACCTCGACTTCGACATCGGCGTCCCGTGGGAGCAGCTCCCCGAGAAGGCGCGTGAGACCATCCTCCACGGCACCGAGGAGCCCATCCTCGTGGTCTACGAGCGCGGCGGGCGCGAGACCATGCGCTTCCGCGCCGAGTTCGAGGGGGTCATCCCGAACCTGCGGCGCCGCCTGAGCGAGGCGGCCACCGACGCCATGCGCGAGCGGCTCGAGGAGTACATGTCGCTCGTACCGTGCAAGGAGTGCGGCGGCACCCGTTACAAGCCCGAGGTGCTCGCCGTGACGGTGGCCGAGCGCAACATCGCCGAGGTCAGCGGCATGACCGTCCGCGACGGCCGCGAGTTCTTCGCCGGCCTCGGGCTGCAGGGCGCCGGCAACGACGTCGCGCGCCCCATCCTGCGTGAGGTCAACGCGCGCCTCGGCTTCCTCGAGGACGTGGGGCTCGACTACCTGAGCCTCGACCGCAGCGCCAACACCCTCTCGGGCGGCGAGGCGCAGCGCATCCGGCTCGCCACCCAGGTCGGCAGCGGCCTGACTGGTGTGCTCTACGTGCTCGACGAGCCGTCCATCGGCCTCCACCCGCGCGACAACGCGCGCCTACTGCGCACGCTCCTCAGCCTGCGCGACCTCGGCAACACCCTCATCGTCGTCGAGCACGACGAGGAGACCATGCGCGCGGCCGACTACATCGTCGACCTCGGGCCGGGCGCCGGGGTGCACGGCGGCAAGGTGGTGGCCGCGGCCACTCCCGAGCTGCTAGCGAAGGACAAGGAGTCGCTCACCGCCAAGTACCTGCGAGGCGACCTCAAGATCCCAGTGCCCGAGCGCCGGCGCGACGGGAACGGCAAGAAGCTCCTCATCCAGGGCGCACGCGAGCACAACCTGCGCGACATCGACGTCGAGATCCCGCTCGGCACGCTCACGTGCGTGACCGGGGCTTCCGGTTCGGGCAAGTCGACCCTCGTGCACGGCATCCTCCACGCGGCGCTCGCCAAGCAGCTCTACCGCGCCAAGGCCCAGCCCGGCGCCCACGCGCGCATCAAGGGCACCGAGCACGTCGACAAGGTCATCGAGATCGACCAGTCGCCCATCGGCCGCACGCCGCGCTCGAACCCCGCGACCTACACGGGCATCTTCACCGACATCCGCGACCTCTTCACGCGCGCGCCCGAGGCGCGTAAGCGCGGCTACAAGCCAGGCCGCTTCTCCTTCAACGTCAAGGGGGGGCGCTGCGAGGCGTGCAAGGGCGACGGCACCGTGAAGGTCGAGATGTACTTCCTGCCCGACGTCTACGTGCCCTGCGAGGTCTGCAAGGGCGCGCGCTACAACCGCGAGACGCTCGAGGTGAAGATCAGGGGCAAGTCCATCGCCGAGGTGCTCAACATGACGACGGACGAAGGGCTGGAGTTCTTCGAGAACATCCCCGCCATAGCGCGTAAGCTACAGCTCATGCAGGACGTGGGCCTCGGCTACCTCAAGATCGGCCAACCGTCGCCGACGCTCTCCGGCGGGGAGGCGCAGAGGGTCAAGCTCGCCAGCGAGCTCGGGCGCCGCGGCACGGGCCAGACGCTCTACATCCTCGACGAGCCCACCACCGGCCTCCACTTCGACGACACGCGGAAGCTCCTCGAGGTCCTCCACCGCCTCGTGGACGCCGGCAACACGCTCGTCGTGATCGAGCACAACCTCGACGTCATCAAGACCGCCGACTGGATCATCGACCTCGGGCCCGACGGCGGCGCGCGCGGCGGCACCATCGTGGCGGCCGGCACGCCGGAAGAGGTGGCGGCCAACGAGGCCAGCTCGACGGGCCAGTTCCTCCTGCACGTGCCGGAGGTGCGCGCGGCCGTGAGGCGGAGCGCGGCATGATCCGCAGAGCGCCCATGCCGCAACGCCTCTTCGCCGGGATCTTCTTCGTCCTGGCCGCGATCGTCTGCGCCGTGGCGCCCATGCCCCCCGTGTTCAGGAGCCTAGGGATAGTGCTCTCGGCGTACCTGGGCTTCTCCGCCGCCGGCATGCCCGTCGCCTACCTGTGCGCCCTGCTCGCCCCCCCGTTCGGGCTCATCGGCGGCGACCCGGACTGGCTCGTCATGCTCCCCATCGTGCTGAGCGGCAACCTGCTCGCCATGCTCGGGCTCGAGTTCGGTTGGCGCTACGGCGCGCTCGTCCTCTCGCCCGTCCTCCTCGTCGCGCCCGCCATCGTGTCGTGGCAGCTCTCCAAGAAGCCGCTCTTCGAGGTGGCGCTCCCGTGGCACGTCAGCGAAGGCGCCTGGGTAGCGCTGCACCTGCTCGTGGCCGCGTTGGGCGTGCTCGTCTCGCTCTTCCTCGACAGGCGGCGAGAGGCGCACGCGAGTGGCGGCGAGGACGAACCGCGCGCCGTAGACCCGCGCCGCGAGGCACGCGGGGGAGCCGGCCGGCCGGCCGCGCGCACGCGCTGAACCCTCGGATGGCCGACCGGCACCCGCAAGGCCACGGCTTCCTCGAACGGCTCCTCTCGCCGCGGTGGTTCATGCCGACGGCCATCGTCCTGGTGCGCGCCTACGCCCGGCTGTTCCGCGGCCTGCGCGTCACGGGCCTCGAGCACGTGCCGCAGGGCACGGGGCTGGTGGTCGCCTGCAACCACGAGAGCAGCTGGGACCCGCCCATCGTCGGCGTCTCCATCAACCGGAAGCTCGAGTTCATGGCGAAGAAGGAGCTCTTCGTCAAGCCGCTCTCCAGGGCCGTGATGCGCGGGCTGCGCGCCTTCCCGGTGGACAGGGAGGGGCAGGACATCGGCGCGATCAAGGAGGCCCTCAGGCGCCTCCAGGCCGGCAGGGCCGTCGGCATCTTCGTACAGGGCACGCGCAACGCCGGCGGCGCGGCCGCCCTTGACGGCGCCGCCTACCTCGCCCAGCGCGCCGGCACGCCGCTCCTGCCCGCCGCCATCTGGCGCGAGCGGGGCAAGTTCAGGGTCGCGTTCGGACCCGCGCTCGAGGCAGCCGGGCGCACGCGGGACGACGCGTCCGAGCTGACAAAGGCCGTGATGCGCGAGATCGCGGCGCTGCTGCCGCCCGCGGAAGAAAGGGGCGGCGGGGGCGGGTAGACGCGCCCTGGCTACTCGCTCGTCGTGTTTCTCACAACGTCCGTTCGGCACGCGGACCGCCCATGGGCGCGAGTAGACTTGAGGACGCATGTCGCTCCTCGACCAGATCGGGCCCGTCATGGTCGGCCCCTCCAGTTCGCACACGGCGGGCGCCTGCCGCCTGGCGCTCCTCGCGCGGAACGTGCTCGGCGCCGAACCTAGGCACGCTCGCTTCGTGCTGCACGGCTCGTTCGCCAAGACCGCCAAGGGCCACGGCACGGACCTCGCGCTCGTGGCAGGCACGCTCGGCTACTACCCCGACGACGAGCGCATCCGCGACGCGTTCGAGCACGCCGCCGCCGCGGGCCTCGCTTACGAGTTCACCACCGCCGACCTTGGCGACATCCACCCGAACAGCGTGCTCATGGAGCTCAGCGCCGGCGGCGACGGCGCGAGCGTAGCCGTCCTCGGCTCCAGCCTCGGGGCCGGCTTCGTGCGCGTCGGTCAGGTCAACGGCTTCGACGTGCAGGTGAGCGGCGCCTACCACGCGCTGCTGGCGCTGCACACGGACCGTCCCGGCGTCATCGCGCGCGTCGCCAGCGTCGTCGCGGACGACGGCGGCAACATCGCCACGGCGTTCTCGGCCCGCCAGCGGCGCGGCGGGCACGCCATGCTGTCCATGGAGATAGATAGACCCCTCGCGGATTACGCGGTCACCTACCTGAGCAGCTTGCCGTACGTCCACTGGCTGCGGCTGCTGCCTGCCGTTATGGCGAGCGACGCCCCGAGCTCAACGGGTGCGGTCGCGGACGGAGATGCGCGATGACCCTGGCAGACATCATGCTCTACCCCGGTAAGGCCTCGGAGCTCGTCCTGCAAGACGACCTCGGCGACGACGCCGCGGCCAGGAGCCACCTCCTCACGACCATGCTCGCTCGCGTCGGCGAGATGCGCGACTCCATCCGCCGCGGCCTCGCCAGCACGGCCCCCAGTCGCACTGGCATGGTCGGGTGGAACGCCAAGACCCTCCACGACGCCCCGGACGCCCTGGACGCGCCGCTCCTCAAACGCGTGCAGGCGTACGCCATGGCCGTGAACGAGGAGAACGCGCGCATGGGCCGCATCGTCGCCGCGCCGACGGCCGGCAGCGCCGGGACCGTGCCGGGCGCGCTCATCGGCGTGGCCGATCACCTGGGCAAAGACGACTCCGACCTCGTGATGCCCCTCGTCCTGGCTGCGGGCATCGGGCAAGTCATCAGCAAGAGCATGTTCATCGCCGGCTCGACCGGCGGCTGCCAGGCCGAGATCGGCTCGAGCGCCGCCATGGCGGCCGCGGCCGTCACGGAGCTGCTGGGCGGGAGCGCCCGCGCCTGTGTGCACGCCGCCGCCCAGGCCCTCATGAACACCATCGGCCTGGTGTGCGACCCGGTCGGGGGCTACGTCGAGGTGCCGTGCGTGTCGCGCAACGCGTTCTACGCGGTGCACGCCGTCTCGGCGGCGCAGTTGGCCCTCGCCGGGGTCGAGTCGTTCATCCCGCCGGACGAGGTCGTCTACGCCATGGCCGCGGTCGGCCGCATGCTCCCGCCGGAGCTACGGGAGACAGGCGAGGGCGGGCTCGCCGACACGCCGACGGGGCGCCGCGTGGCCCTGAAGATGGCGCGCTGAGCGCGGGCTCCATGCTCTGACCGCGACGCGCGGGCGGCCCGGCCGACCATGTGCGCCACGGTGCACGCCGGGCCGCCAAAGCTTGTACAATCTTTCACAAGGGACTTTCGTCCCGTGCCCGGCCGGCGCCGGCCGGCGGCACGGCGCCGACGCGCCCAGACGGCGCACGAGCCTGTCCCTCGAAAGGTGGCGGTCCATGCCTAGCCGTCCACGCGTGGTGATCATCGGTGCCGGCTTCGGGGGCCTGCACGCGGCCAAACGACTGGCGCACGCCCCGGTCGACGTCCTGCTGATCGACCGGAACAACTACCACACCTTCCAACCCCTCCTCTACCAGGTGGCCACGGCGGCGCTCGACAGCGGCGACATCGCCTACCAGGTGCGGGGCATCTTCAGGCGTCAGGCCAACTTCCGCTTCAGACAAGGCGACGTCGTCGGCTTCGACCCCACGGCCAAGGAGGTCGAGCTCCGAGACGGCGAGCGTGTCGGCTACGACTACCTGGTGGTCGCCGCCGGCGCCGTGTACCACGACTTCGGCACTCCGGGCGTGCGCGAGAACGCCTTCGTGCTCAAGAGCCTGGAGAAGGCGGACGCCTTACGCTCTCACATCCTCGGGCGCTTCGAGGCGGCGGCGGCCGACCCGCGCAGCGTCGAGCGCGGCGCCCTGACGGTCGTCGTCGTCGGGGCCGGTCCTACCGGCGTCGAGATGGCCGGGGCGCTCGTCGAGCTGTTCGACCGCGTCCTCGGCGCCGACTACCCCGAGCTCGACCTGCGCCTGGCGCGCGTCGTGGTCGTCGAGGCCGGCACGGGCGTGCTGCCCACCTTCGGCGCCGGCTCGCAGCGCTACGCGGAGCGCGTGCTGCGCCGCCGCGGCGTCGACGTGCGGCTCGGCTCCACGGTCGCCGAGGTACGCGCGGACGCCGTGGTGCTGCGCTCCGGCGAGGTCATCCCCACCCAGACCGTCGTGTGGGCCGCCGGCGTGCGCGCCCACCCCGTCGGCGAGGTGCTGGCCGAGAGCCTGGGCGAGGCGCTGCAGCGGGGCTGGCGCCTCACCGTGGAGCCTGACCTCAGCCTGCCGGGGCACCCGGAGCTCTTCGCGGTCGGCGACGTGGCGGGGGCCCAGGGCCCGGACGGCAGGCTCCTACCGCAGGTGGCGCAGGTGGCCATCCAGGGCGGCAAGCACGTGGCGCGCGCCGTGGTCCGCCGCCTGCAAGGGCTGCCGTCCGAGCCGTTCAAGTACCACGACCTCGGCAGCATGGCCATCATCGGTCGCAACGCCGGCGTGGCCGAGCTCTCCCCCGCACTCCTCGGCCTGAAGCTGCGGGGCTTCCTCGGGTGGCTGGGCTGGCTCTTCTTGCACCTCGTCTACCTGCCGGGCTTCCGCAACCGCTTCTCCGCCCTCTTCAGCTGGGCCTACGAGTACTTGACGTACGACCGCCACGCGCGCCTGATCCTCACGCAGCGGCCGGACACCTGGGAAGCGGAGCCCGCGCCGTCAACCCTGAGCGACGTGGCGCCTCACGGTGAAACGCTCGACCAGGTCCTGACGTAGCGTGACGCCAAGGCCGGGGCCGTCGCTCGGCAGGCGCTGAACGCCGTCGACGGCGTCGAGCCGCTGCTCGACGATGTCGTCGTCGCCCCAGTAGCGGCTGGCGCTGGCGGTGTCACCAGGGAGCGTGTAGTTCTCGAGCGTGCTCATGTGCAGGTTGTGCGCGCGGCCCACCCCGAGCTCGAGCATGCCGCCGCACCACACCGGCGCGCCGAAGGCTAGGGCCACGTCGTGCACCCGCCGCGCCTCCAGGTGACCGCGCACGCGCCCAAGCTTGACGTTGATGACGCGGCCGGCGTCCAGCGCCAACCCCTTGCGGGCGTCGGCCGCCGAGTGCACGGACTCGTCGAGGCAGATGGGCGTGAGGAGCAAAGACTGGAGCTTGGCGTGGTCCACGAGGTCGTCGTGCGCGAGCGGCTGCTCGATGTAGTCGAGCCCGAGCTCGTCGAGCTCGCGGAACACGCGCGCGTCGGTCAGCCGGTAGGCGCTGTTGGCGTCGACCGTCAGGTGCGTGTCAGGCAGCGCGTCCCTGACGGCGCGGAGCGGAACCACGTCCCAGCCCGGCTTGATCTTGAACTTCAGGCGCTTGTACCCTTCCGCGACGTGGTGCTGGGCCTCGGCGACCGTCGCCTCCGTCGTGGCCTGGATGCCGAGCGAGGCGCCGACCTCGATGACCTCGCGCGCGCCGCCCAGGAGGCGCCAGAGCGGCAGCCCGGCCGCCTTGGCCTGCAGGTCCCAGAACGCCGTCTCGAGCGCCGCCACGGCCATGTTGTGGCCGCGGATGCCCTTGATGGCGGCGAGCAGTTGGGCGGGCGTCTGGAAGTCGCGCCCGACGACGCGCGGGAGGACGTACTCCTCGAGGGCCGTCCAGGCCACGGACGCCGTCTCGTAGCTGTAGCCGGGGACGCGGTTGGCCGTGACCTCGCCGTAACCTTCCAACCCGCCAGAGTGCAGGACGAGCAGGACCTTGTGCAGGTCGCGCTCGACGCCGAAGCTGGTCTCGAAACGGAACTTGATGTCCACCGCCAGTGCGCGCAGTTCCACGCGTTCGATCTTCATGAGGAGCCTCCGGCCGCCCAGCATATGCCGCCGGCGCCCCCGACCGGCCCCGCGCCGGCGGCAGCGCGGCTACCGGTTCTAGAACTCGTCCGGGAACTGCAGACCGCGCTTCACCGGGGCGTCCGGTAGCGTGGGCGAACCCGACGTTGGCGCGCCAGACTCGGACCCGGTGGCGGGAACCGGCGTGGAACCACCGACAGGCGGCCGCGTCTCGTCCGTGGCGCGGGCGGCGGCCGACGCCGCCGAGCGGTCGCGTTCCGCGCGGGCGGCGCGGTAACCCTCCACCTGCCGCCTGAGACCGTCCGTCCGCTCCCGGACGACCCCGGCGAAGGCAGCACGTCTGGCCTGCCGCCGCTCGCGCGCATACTCCAGCCCCTCGAACCGCCTGCGGTCCTCCGAGGCGAGCCTCGGGGCGGCCTCCGTGCGCCCCTCGAGCGCCTTCACCCGGTAGCGCCTCGCCCACGGCTCCCACTCGAGGGGTGCGGCCAGCCTGAAGGTCCGGGCCTTGAGCTTGTTGGAGTAGAGGTACAGCTCGATGACTCCGCCGTGGCCCGGGAGGTCGAAGAGGTCGGCGGCCACGTCGACCGCGCCGTTGGGCGGCACGACGGCGCCCGCCTCCGCGACGACGGGCAACCCGCCGCGCCCCGCGCGCACCGCGAGCTCCAGCAGTTGCACCGGGTAGGGGTTCAGGTTGCTCAGGGCCAGCTTGAGCAGGTACTTGCCGCCGGCCGGCGCCTCGAGACGCGAGTCGAGGCTGCCGTCGACCTTGCTCTCGACGAACGCCCGATCCCCGTCACCGAGTAGCGCGATCTCGCCGTGCGACATCATCATCTCGGGCACGAAGCGACGGCGCCTGCGCCGCCTGGCCGCCGCGACAAGCAGTAGCACGAGGACGACGAGCAGGAGCGCCAGACCGGCGGCCGACCATACGGTAGCGGTCCATGCCGTCGGGTCCGACGAGCCGCCCAGCACCGTCGACACCCACTCGACGACGGCCCGGTACGTGTTAGCGACTGCTTCGCCGGCTAGCTGGAGGAAACGCAGCATCTTCTCGTATTCTGCCCGGCACTGCCGGACGTTCCAAGTCTAGCGCCCGACATGGTGAGAACACTGCGCCCGGGTGAGGCGGTAGCATCGCACGGTGAGCTCGCCATGACGCAGTCGCGTGCACCGGCGGTGGTCGTCACGGCCGACGGGTCCCGCACCCTCGCCTCCCCTATCGGTGAGGCGTACAAGTCGCTCCACGGTGCCCTCAGCGAGGCAAGAAGCGTCTACCTCGAGGGGAGCGGCGTCGCCGACCGCCTCGCCCGTGGGTGGGGCGCGGACGTGCTCGAGGTCGGCTTCGGTACCGGCCTCAACTTCCTCGTGAGCGCGACCGCCGCGGTGGAGAGCGGCGCCGCGCTGCGCTACCGGGCGCTGGAGCTGGCGCCCCCGAGCGCGGCGACGCTGCGCGAGCTGCGCTACGCCGAGCTGCTGGCCCCGTCCCGACTGCCCGAAGCCCTGATCGCCTGGCGCGCCGGTCTCGGTATGAGCGCGCGGGCAGGCTGGCACGCCTTCGAGCACGACCGCGTCAGTCTGGAGCTGTTCGTCGGCGACGCCCTGTCCTCGGCATGGGAGGCCGGCGATCTCCCCCAGGTCGACGCCGTGTACCACGACTCCTTCGGCCCGGCCAACGCGCCCGGGCTCTGGTCCGGCGCGTTCCTCGCCCGCCTGGCGCGCGTCCTCAAGCCCGACGGTAGGCTCGTCAGCTTCTGCGTCGCCGGCGCCGTGCGCCGGGCGCTCGCGGACGAGGGCCTGGAGGTCGCCAAGGCGCCCGGACCGGTGGGCGGCAAGCGCGAGGTCCTCGTGGCGCGCAGGCCGGCGGCATGAACGGGCTCGAGAGCGGGGGCACGAGCCCGTCAGGCAGCGGGTTCCGTGGCGGACCCGCTGCCCGGTTCGGAAGCGGTCTCCTCGACGAAGTCGGCGGCGAGGTCAGCGGCGAGACGGGCAGCGAAGGGACCGCGCATGCGGCCGTCGACGTGCTAGTCATCGGCGGGGGGATAGCGGGCGCCACGTTGCATTACTACCTAGCGCGCTCCGGGGTGGACTCGCTGCTCGTGGATGCCGGCGCGGAGGGCGCCTCCGGCGCTTCCAGCGTCCCTGCCGCGCTCCTCAACCCCAACCGCGGCCGCAGCGGCCGGTCGTCGCTCGCCGACCAGGAAGGGTTGGCCGCCTTCTGGCGGCTGGTGGCGGAGCTGGAAGCGGCGGGCCACGAACCGGGCGCCACGCGGAGCGGCGTGCTGCGCGTAGCGGACAACCCGCGCCAGGCGCGCGCCTGGCGGCGCCTGCCCGACACGACGTGGCTCGAGCCGGGCGCGGTCGACCCCGTCTACCACGCTCCGTTCGGCGCCATGCTCGTCGAGCGCGGCGGGTGGGTACGCCCGGCGCTGCTCCTCGGCGCGCTCGAGGCGGGCGCGGCGGCGGCCGGCGGCCGGACGCGGCGCGGCATCGACGTCGGCGGCCTGAGCGAGACGGTCACGGGCGTGAGCGCGACGATCGACGGCGGCGCGATCGTCGCCCGCAAGGCGGTGCTCTGCACGGGCGCCGCGACGCGCCCCGGCCTCAGGCAACCGGCGTTCGAGACGGTGTGGGGCGAGGCCTTGGTCCTCAGCGCGCCGGTCGCGGCGCCCTACCCGCTCGCCGGCGCAGTCGTCGCGGCGTTCGGGCCGGTCGGCCCCGCCGGCATGGCCGAGGTCTATGTCACGGGCGGCCACTCCGCCGCGCCGGCACCGGCCTGGCCTCACGAGCAGTGGTCGGGACCGGCGCCGGAGGGCGATGGCGGAGCGGAGGGCGATGGCGTGGCCGGCGTGGCCCGCCCGCCGCACCCGCTCGTCTCCGCGTTGGCCTGGCAGGTGCCGGGCGTGGCCGGCGCGCGCGTCGTGCGGCGCTGGGTGGGCGCGCGTGCCAAGCGCCCGTCGGGCGAGCCGGTAGCGCGGCGCCTGACGCGCAACGTCCACGTGCTCGGGGCACTGGGAGGGCGCGGCTTCCTCCGCGCCGCCACGCTCGCCGAGGCGCTCGGCCGACGCCTGGTCGAGGAGCTGGCCCGCTAGCGCTCCAAAGCGTCGACGGCCGCCATCAGGTGCAGCACGCGACCGGCCATGAGCCGCGCCACCTCACGGTGCAGGTCGGCGGCCAGTCCGGGGGCCTCGGCCGTGAGCCGCGCCAGGGCCGCCTCGCCCAGCACCAGCAGCGTCGATTCGCGGTCGGCGCGCACCGTTGCGCTACGCAGCCCACCGCGGTAGAACCCGAGCTCGCCGAGCAGCCCGCCGGAGCGTAGGGTCTCCAGGCGCGTGGTCGCGCCGTTTCCGCCTTCCGCTACCGCGGTCATCTGGCCCTCGACGAGGAAGTAGAGCTCGTCCGCCTTGTCGCCCTTGTGGATGAGCACCTCGCCGGCGCGCAGCTCCCTGCGGGTCAGGTAGGGCAACAGGTCGGCGAAGTCGAAGCCGGCGCCGGAGTAGTAGGCGACCGCGTCGGCCTCGGTGCCGCGCGCGTCGCGTTTCGCGTCCCAGCGCTCGAGCAGCCGCTCCTCGGCGTGCTCGAGCGCCGTGTCGAGCTTGGCGAAACGGAACGCCGCGCCGGCCTCCTCACCGCCCTGCCGCCGCCGACCGAGGCGCCGGTAGAGGCGCTCCGGCACGGCGCTGAGCAGCAGTTCGAACCCGGAGCTCTCGCCGAGCTTGAAGACGTCCTCGATCGTCGCCAGGCCGGTGGCGTCGACCCCCGACACGCGCGAGAAGTCTAGGATGACCGACCGCACGGGCGGCCCGGAGCGCACGCGGCGTTCCAGGCGTTCGAGCAGCGCGGTGGCGGTCCCGAAGAACAGGAACCCCTGGAGCTGCACGACCATGAGCTCGCCGCCGTGCTCGGCCAGGCGCGCCAGTTCCGCCGCGCTGCGCGTGACGCGCGAGCGCAGGTCGGCGCCGCCAAGCGCGTACCTGACGGCGTCCGTGCGGCTCGAGCTGATCACGAACAGGACGACGGTGAGGACGAGACCGACCCCGACGCCGGGCAACACCCCCGCCACGACGATGACAGCGAGGATGGCGACCACCACTAGGTACTCGCTGAGCGGCAGGTCGAAGAGCGCCTCGTAGAGCCACTGGTGGAGGAACTTGAGGCCGAAGTACGCCAGCAGGCCGCCCACGACAGCCTTCGGCACGAGCGCCACGACCCCGGCGCCGAACAGGAGGCACGCGGCCATGGCGCCGACGGCGACGATGGGAGCGTAGCGTGAGCCGGTGCCGGCGGTGAAGTTGAACGTCGAGAAGCTCAGGCTCTGGTAGCCGGGGGAGCCGCCGAGCCCGCCGGCCAGCAGGTTGCCGAGGCCGGCGGCGCGGAGCTCGCGGTTGAGGTCGCCCTTGCGCCCCGTCACCCGCTCGACGCCGATGGCGTTCAGCAGGAGCGCGATCAACGCGATGAGTATCGCGGAGGCCATGGTGGGCAGGTGATCGAGCACGACGTCCCACCGCACCGCCTGCAGCTCGGAGGCCTTGAACGGGGCCAGCAGGGAGCCGGCGGGGAACGGCCCGAGCAGAAGGCCGCGCGCGCGCCAGCCGTCCACGTCGCCGCCCGTGACGGCCATGACGACGTAGAAGCCGATGGTGACGATCAGCATCGTGACGGGCCAGACGAGGAAGTGGCGGTAGAGGCGCGTGAGCACCAACAGGGTGACGGCGAGCGCGACGCCCGGCGCCCACAGCACGAGCCTGTCGGCCGCGAGGAGGTCGGTGAGGTAGTGCAGGCTGGGCCTGACGCCGGACATGACGCCCACCCCGCCCGTGAGGAGGAGCCAGCCCGTTCCGGCCATGAAGCCGCCCAATACAGGGTAGGGCAGGTACCGCACGAGGCTGCCGAGCCGGAAGAGGCCGAACAGCATGAACACGACCCCGGTCGCCAGGGCGGTGCAGGCCGCGATGGCGACCATCGTGAAGAACCGCTCCTCGCCGGCTAGCGGGGCTCCGGCCACCACCTGCGTGCCGAGCGCCGCCGCCAGAGCGCCGAGCACGGCGGCTGGCGCGTCCTGCGCGTTGGCGAAGATCCCGGGCAACGAGGTGAGGAGCGTGACCACGAGAGGGAGCATGGCCCCGCCGAGCAACACGAGCCCGATGCCGCGCCCGAGGTACTCGGGCTGGCCGCCGTACAGGAGGGCGGCTAGCGAGATGTCCATGGTGATCGCCAGGGCGCCGAGCACCAGGCCGACGCTCGTGTTCTGCACGAACCAGGCCACGGAGAAGGCACGCCCGGCGCCGGAGCGCGCCTTACCCGACCGAGGCTCCGCCGCACTCACCTCGGAAGCCGCGAGGGATCCCTTGCGCCGCACGGGGCCGGGCACAAGGGCTCAGTAGAAGCAGCCGTCGGCCAGCGCGCTGTTCGGCCCGTAGAACGGGACCATGCCGGTTCCGCCGTAAGCCAGGGCCGGATGCTCTCCCGCGGCAGGCTCGCCGCAGACGGGCACGTTGCTCATGCCGTCTATGCCGAGGAAGAGGCTCACTATGGGCGCCGCGAACGACGTGCCGGCGTACGCGACGGTGCTGCCCCCGCCCGACGCGAGCTCGAAGAGCCCGCCGGGCGCGGCGACCTCCGCCAGGTTCGAGTAGCTCGCCCCGGCGTATCCACCCGCGGTGGCCGCCAGCGACCCGACGCTAACGACGTTGGTCGCCGCGGCCGGGTAGAGCGGGTAGCCGTTGCCGTAGTTGCCCGACGAGGCGACCAGGAACAGGCTCCGCACGATCGCGAGGCTGGGGAAGTCCTCGTCGAGGCCCGTACCGTCGCAGTACTGACCGTTCACGCTCGGCAGCGGGCAGTCGGTGAAGGAGAGGAGCGGGTCGCTGCCGAGGTCGACGGGGGTGGAGACGAGCTCGTCGAGGTCGCCGACGTACTGCGCGCCAACGTGGTTGCTCGCCGCCAGCGCCGTCAGGTAGTCCTGGAAGGTCGCGAGCCCCGCCGTGGCGTTGTAGTCCTGAAGCACGCTGCACGGCACGACGGCGAAGCTCATGTTCACGACCATCGCGCTGGCGCCCTCGACCTCGCCGTAATGCAGCATGGCGGCCTGCAGCCTGTCGGCGACGCTGTCGGTGTTGAGCTGGCCGACGTCGACGGCCTGGACGAAGAACTCGGTGCCCAGGTAACCGTACTCGTAGTAAGGCTGGCCGTCGAAGGTGCCCGAGGAGATCAGGTAGACGTCGTTGGAGGTGCCATGATCCATCGACTCCAGGATCTCCAGGACGTGATGCAGGACGAGGGTGCCGTGGGAGAACTGCCCCGTCAACGTAGCGAGGTCCGCCCCCGGTTGGAGGGCGGCCGCCGGCAACTCGAAGCCGTTCGTGAAGTCGTCGACTATGAAGACGACGGACCGCTTGCTGTTCCCGCCGCCGAGGAGCTGGCCGTACAGCTCGTCACCCACTTGTGCCGGCGTGACGAGCGTGCCGTTGAAGCTGCTCGTCTGCCCCTGGAACAGCCCGCCTACGGCGCCGACGGCCTGTAGACCGGCCCCGACGGCCTGTAGGCCCTGGCCTGGGCGCGTGAGGAACGACGCGGCGCAGTTGCCGGCCTGCTCGTCGAACGCGCCGCCCGAGAGGCTCGTCAGTTCACCGAGCGTGGCCGGCGGCGGGCCGTCGACGGGCGGGGCGGCCTGCGCCAGGACCTTGAAGCCGATGGGCAGCACGCCGAGCACGGACGGGACGGGCACGAAGCCGTCCGGCACCGCCTGACGGCCGAGGAAGAGGCCCTTGAACGCGAAGATGTCGAGGTAGCCGAGGCAGGCCTGCGAAGCGCCGTTGCAGACGGGCGCGTTGCCGGCGCCGGCGGCGCGGATCTCGGCCCGCAGGTACTGGCTCGCCTTGCGGTCGATGGTCGTGCCGAGCGCCAGCCAGACCGTGGCGTAGGTCGTGCCTTGCGTGAGGATCGTGCGTTTGGCGGTGGACAGCGTGCCGCTGAGCGCCGCGCCGCTCGCGACGCCCGTCACGGGGTCCACGTTGAAGAACTTGATCTCGAGGTCGAGGCCGCCAGCGAAGTCGCCCGTAGGGACCTTCTTGGCGAGCGGGGGGAGGAACCGCACGCGCAGCGCCTCGTCGATCGGCAGGTTCAGCGCCTCCAGCTCGGCGGCCTGGTCGAACTCCGGGTCGGCGGCGGGGGCGGGCGGCGGCGCCGTCTGGCACGACGCGAGGGCGAGCACCAAGGCAAGGCCGAGCAGGCGTCCGCCTAGACGCCAGCCACGCATACGACGACGCTTCACAAGGTCCGCACCAGCCATCGAGGCCCTCCAGCCGACAGGGCGGCAGGGGCTACACGCGTTATCCAGCTGCCCCGGTCGTCCGCCAGATTATCTAGCGCTTCAAGATACAGCTTCACGCGGGCGCGGGCGGCGCAGACGCCACCCCGGCGCCCGACCTAGCCGTGTAGAGCCCAGGCGACGATGGCGGCGAGCGGCCCGTCGACGAGCCGGGCCGGAACCGCCACGTGCTCGCCGCGCGCCCTACCCACGGCTAGCGCCGTGCGGACGTCCTCGTCCACGGCGGCGCCGATGCGCCCTAGGAGCAGCTCGGCCGCGCGCGCCATGCGGGCGGCGTCCACGCCCTCGGCCACCACGCTCGCCAGCCCGGCCAGCGCGGCGGCGGTCTCGCGGCCGTTGTCGATGGCGCTCGCGAACCCGACGCTCTCCAGGTAGAGCCGCCTGGCCTCCTCGGTCGCGCCAAGGCGCGCCACCAACCCCGCGAGGTTGTTGAGCGAGACGGCCAGGCCGAGCCGGTCGCCGAGCTCGCGCCTTGACGCGAGGCTCCGCTCGTAGAGCGCCCGCGCGCCGGCCAGGTCGCCGCGTTCGGCCACCATGTAGCCGAGGTTGTTCAGCGCGACCGCGACGCCGGCCACATCGCCGAGGCGCTCCCTGATCTGGAGGCTCTCGGCGAACAGCTCCTCCGCGCGCGCGCCGTCGCCGGCGTTGGCCGAGACGATCGCCAGGTTGTTGAGCGCGTTCGCGACGCCGTACTCGTCGCGCGCCTCCCGGCGCAGCTCCAGGCTGGCGAGGAACGCGGCCTCCGCCGCCTCGGCCTCGCCGCGGTAGAGGTGGATGTTCGCCGTGCCGTGCAGCGCCCTGGCCGCCACGCGCGCGTCGCCCGCCGCGCGCGCCAACGCCACCGCCTCCGCGAGGAGCGCCTCCGCCTCGTCGTAGCTGCCCAGATGCCACAGCACGTTGCCGCCCAACGCCAGGAGGACGCGGGTCAGCTCCGCGCCGTCGCCGAGCTCCCGGCATAGGCCCGCGGCGGCCTCGAGCCGCGCCTTGGCGCGACCGTGGTCGCCCTGGCGCTCGTAGAGCTCGCCGAGGAGCCGCAGCGCGGCGGCCTCGCGCGGCCGCGCGCCCACGGCCGCCGCCAGCGCCGCCGCCGCCTCGAGGCGCCCCTCCGCGGCGCCGTAGGCGCCTACGAAGGTCATGACCTCCCCGAGCTCGATCAGCGTCGGCAGGCGTTCGGCGCCTTCCTGCAGGGCGAGGAGCCGCTCGAAGTAGGCGATCGCGGCCGCGTTCGCGTACGCGGCCTTGGCGGCGGCGGCCGCCGCCCCCAGGTAGTGGCGCGCCTTCGCCACGTCGTCGCCGAGCGCGAAGTGATACGCGAGCAGGTCGAGGTTGGGCTCCGAGGCGCTGGCGACGTGGCGCTCGATGAACCGGCCGAGCCGCGTGTGCAGGAGCAGCCTGGTGGCTTGCGAGAGGCTGTCGTACGTGACGTCGCGCGTGATGGCGTGGTTGAAGGCGTGCGTCTGCGGCTCGGCGGCGACGCGCTCGGTCAAGCCGGCCTGGTCGGTGGCCGCGAAGGCGCTCGCGGCGGCCCGATCGTCCACGGTCTCGTCGTCCGCGGTCCCGTCGTCCGCGGTCCCGTCGTCCACAGCCTCCTGGCAGGCGCCCACCCAACGGACCCGGAACTGCTTCCCTACGACGCTCGCCACCTTGAGGCTGAGGAGCGCGCCTAACTCCAGGCGGTCGAGGCGCCCGAGGATGAGGCTATGCAAGCTGGTTGGTAGCTCCGCCAGGTCGGCCGGGTCGTGGCGCCCACCGGCCAGCGCCGCCCGCTGGATCAGATCGGTCAGCAGCTCACCCAAGTAGAAGGGGTTGCCGCCGGAACGCTCCACGATCCGCGCCGCCAACTCGTCGCTCACCGGGAAGGCCTGCCCCGCGCCGGCCAACCGCGCGGCCACCACTTCCAGCGCGGCCGCCTCGTCCAGGGGCCCCAGCCGCAAGACCCGCACGCCAGGCACGTCGCCAGCGGCCCTCTCCCGCTCGTCGTCAAGCGGCCTGGCCGAGGTGAGCACCAGCGCAGGCAGAGTGGGCACCGTCCGGGCCAGCTCGGCGAGCAGCTCGGCGGAGGCGGGGTCGAGCCAGTGGAGGTCCTCGAGCAGGAGCACGAGGGTGCGGCCCTGCCGCGCCGTGTCTCGCGCCGCGTGGCGGAAGAGATTGAGCAGCAGGGCGAGCCGCCGGGCGCTGCGCTCCTCGGCGTCGGACGCCACGGAGCGCTCGGCCGACGGCGCGGGGAGGTCGAGGAGCGGAGCCAACAGCTCGGCCTGGTCCACGAGCACGGGGTCGACGGCGGCCAAGGCGGCCTCGAGACGCCGCGCCCGCTCCGCGGCGGAGCCCGTTGCCTCAAGAGCGAGGAGTTGCTGGAACACGCCCTTCCACAACTGGTAAGGCGCGGTGCGCCCGAATGCCTGGCAAGCGCCACCGACGACGCGCACGCCCTCGGCGCCGGCCAGCGCGCGGCCGAGCAACTCCGACTTGCCCATGCCGGCCTCGGCCACGACCTGGATCACCCCGCCGCGCCCTGCCGCCGCAGCCGCGATGCCCGCGGAGATGGCCGCGAGCTCTGCGGCCCGCCCCACCAGCGGTCGGCCGCTCGCCTCCGCCCTCCGGCGGCCGGAGCCGACCAGCCTGCCCGAGAGTTCGAAGGCGGCCACGGGCTCGGCGCTGCCCTTCACGACGACGCCGGGGAGCGGCCGCAGGTCGAAGCCGCCGCCGAGCGCTTCCTCGAAGGCCCCGCTGACGTAGATGCTCGCGTGCGGCGCGGCGCTCATCATGCGCGCAGCCATGTTCGTGCCGCGCCCCAGGGCACCGTACGTGCGGCGTGCCGCCGAGCCGTACGCCCCCGTGCGCGCCGTCCCGTAGCCGAGGCCGATCTTCAGTTCGTCGACGAACGGGAGCTCGAGCACGGCCTCGCGCAGGTCGAGGGCGGCCGCGGCGCAGCGGGCCACGTCGTCCTCGTGCGCCACGGGCGCACCGAATGCCGCGTAGAGGTACGTGCCCTTGTCGCCGGTGGTGAGCTGCAGCACGTCGCCGCCGTACTCCGTCACGCACTGCTGGACGCGGCGCACGAGCAGGTCGAGCTTCGCGCCGGCCGCCTCGTCGTGCGTCAGGTCGATGCCGGCGAAGGCGAGGAACAGCGCCGCGACCGGCCGCAGTTCCGTGAGGAAGTCCCCTCCGCCGGCGCTCAGCCGTCTCTTCACGGTCGGCAGCAACCAGCGGCCGAGCTCGTGCTCACCAGGCATGGGCCGGCCAAGGGCGTGCTGGTCATGGGCGTGCCGGTAACGGCCCTGCTGGTCGGGACCGAGCACCTTGCCGACCGCCATGGCGCCGGCCGGCGCGGTCGCATGCGCGAGGGGTCTCAGCTCCACCAGGTCGCCGACGGCCGCCGCCACGGCGGCGCTGAGCACGACCTGGCCCCTGCCCGAGGCGTCGTTGAGGGCCTCGAGCTCGGCCACCGGGTCGCCGGCGACGACATCGAGCAGCTGCACCGCCTCGTCGCCCACCGTGAAGCGCCTCACGGCTCCGCTGCCGACGGCGACCTTGACGTCCAGGGTGATGGTCGTCGCGGTGGGCGCGCCCCGTATGTCGATGGCGGCGAAGGGGACCATGGCGGCCTGCATGGCGACGGCGCACGCCACGGCGGCGTGGCCGTCGTCGGCCGGGAACCAGCAGGTGATGGCGTCGCCCGCGAAGCCTATGACGCTGCCCGACCGGGCATGCACCTCGCCGATCAGCGCCTCGTACAGGCGGTTCAGGTAGACGGGGACTTCCTCCGCCCCGCGCCGGGGGCCGAACAGCTCGGCGAGGGTGGTGGTCAGGGCGGTGAAGCCGGCGACGTCGGCGAACAGGACGGCGCCCTCACTCGCCTCGGGCACGGCGGGGCCGCCCCCCAGCTCGGCCAAGCGATCCTCAGGGAGGTAGGCGCCCAGCGCGCCCAGCAGGTCGGTCAGGCTACCGCCACCGCGAACAGCTCGTCCGCCAGGCGGAAGAGCGCCTCCTTGGTGAAGCGCCGCGGCCCTTCGCTCAGGCCGGAGCCGTCCTTGGCGAGCGCCAGCTTCCGGTACACGTGCGACTCGAAGGGGTGCAGCACGACCTCCTTGAAGACGGAGGCGCGCTGGCTGGCGGACGCGAGCAGGATGGGCTCGTCGTCATCGTTCGAGAGGCTCGCCGAGAGGATGGTGGTCGGGAGGTCGTAGGGGCGGGCCATGCGGTAGATGTAGTCGGTGAAGTCCGCCTGCTTCACGAACCGGACGCCCTCGTTCTCGGCCGCGTACTCGCGCATCCACTCGAGCAGGTCGGCCCAGGCCTGGTAGAACGCCATGTCCTTCTCTGTCATGGGCTCATTCTATCCGGGGGCGCGCAGGGCGCGACCGGCGTGGGGCGCTCCGTACGAGCGGCGCGGCAGGGCGTGCGTTCCGGGCGGCGCGGGGCCGGCGTGCGTTCCGGGCGGCGCGGGGGCAGGGCGACCGGCGCGACAGCGAGCAGCACGGGCTGGTCGCTCACGCCCCTACGGCACGCGCCACGTCCTCCAGACCGTCGACGACGCGCATCCCGGCCGGCACCGGGCCGTTCCGGCGTCCGACGAGCAGCGCCCGCATCCCGAACGCGATGGCGCCACCGACGTCCACGTCCGGATCGCACCCCACCATGAGCGTTGCCTCCGGGGCGCTTTCGAGGGCAGCGCAAGCCAGGTCGTACTGGCGCGGCGCGGGCATGCGCGCGGCGACGTCGCGGTCGCCGGACACTATGATCGCGCGGAAGTGCCCGGTCAAGCCGGTGGCGGTCAGCGCCGCGCGCTGCAGGTCGTCGGGTCCGTTCGCGAGGAGCGCCAGCTTCACGCCGCGCACGTCGAGGGCGGCCAGCGTCTGCTCGGCGCCGGGCAGGGCCCGGTAGTCGGCGGCGTAAGCGGCGACGGCGGCACCGGCGACGCCCGCCAGGTCGGGCGGGCGGCGTTGCTGCAGCCGGTCGAGGACCCTTCCAAGAGCGACCTCGAGGGTGAGGGGACCGTCGCGCCGCGTCTCCTCGTCGAGGACTCGCGCGAACGCGTTCATGTCGCACTGGTGGAGGGCCAGCTCGTTGCGCAGCCAGGCGGTGTAGTCGCCGAAGTCCGCGGCGTGATGGCCCAACGTGCCGTCCAGGCCGAAGCAGGCAGCGTGCATGCTGGGTGCAGCCTACACCCGAAGCGTTCCAAGCGGCGTGGGATCGCCGTGGGGGACGCGACGTCTCCCCCTTCTCCGGGCGGTGCGACCGACCGGGTTATGCTCGGCAACCGTGCCGCATGAGGAGCTCCTAGCCACACTGAACGAGGAACAGCGCCGCGCCGTAGTGCACTACGACGGCCCCGCCCTCGTCCTGGCGGGGGCCGGTTCGGGCAAGACGCGCACGGTGGTCCACCGCATCGCCTACCTCCTCGGCGAGCACGGGGTGCTGCCCCAGCAGGTACTCGCCGTCACGTTCACGAACAAGGCGGCGGGCGAGCTGCGCGAGCGCGTCGAGCACCTCATCGGCCCGCCGGGCCGCGACCTCTGGGTGAGCACGTTCCACTCCGCGTGCCTGCGCGTCCTGCGCATGTACGGCGACAGGATCGGGCTGAGGAGCGGCTTCGCGATCTACGACGACAGCGACCAGCTCGACCTCCTCAAGGAGATCCTCGGGACGGTCCAGGGCCTGAGCGAGGCGAACCCGCGCGCGTTGCGCGCCGTGATCGACCGCGCCAAGTCCAACCTCTGGACGGCGGAGACGTTCGGCGACCAGGCGCAGCGCGTCTGGGGTCCGCTCGTCTCCGGCTTGCGCGTCGAGCTCGTCGAGGAGGTCTTCAGGCGCTACCAGGCGCGCCTGACGGGCGCCAACGCCGTCGACTTCAACGACATCCTCGGGCGCACGGTCGAGCTGTTCGAGACGCACCGCGACGTGCTCGAGCGCGTGCAGCAGCGCGCGGTCTTCATCCACGTCGACGAGTACCAGGACACGAACGCCTCCCAGTACCGCCTGACGAACCTGCTGGCCGACACCTACGGCAACCTCATGGTCGTCGGCGACCCCGACCAGAGCATCTACGCCTTCCGCGGCGCCGACGTCCGCAACATCCTCGATTTCCGCCAGGACTACCCGGACGCAGCCGTCTACCGGCTCGAGCTCAACTACCGCTCGGTCGGCAGCGTGCTCAAGCTCGCCAACGCCGTCATCGGGCAGAACCAGGGCCGCATCGAGAAGAGCCTGAAGCCCGTGAAGGCCGAGGGCGAGAAGGTGCGGCTCTACCGCGCGGCCGACCATCACGCCGAGGCCGACTTCGTGGCCCGCACGATCGAGCGGCTGCGCGCCGAGCGCACGCTCGACTACCAGGACTTCGCCGTCCTTTACCGCACGAACTCGCAGTCGCGCGTGCTCGAGGAGGCGCTGAGGCGCGCCTCGATCCCGGCCCGCATCGTGGGCGGCGTCGGCTTCTACGAGCGCCGCGAGGTCAAGGACGCGCTCGCCTACGCGCGCGCCGCCCTCAACCCGGCGGACGACGTGGCGTGGCGGCGGGTCATCGGGCGGCCGAAGCGGGGCATCGGCGGCACTAGCGAGGAGCGCCTCGTCGCGTGGGCGGGCCGCAACGGCCGCCCCTTCTCGGCGGCCTGCCGGGCGGCGGACGCCGTCCTTGCCGGCACGCCCGGCGCCAAGCGCGTCGCCGAGTTCGTGCAGCTGATGGACGACCTCGCCGCGGCGGCCGACGAGCTGCCGGCCGCCAGCTTCCTCAAGTTCGTCTACGACGCCACCGGCTACGTGGAGGCGCTGAAGCGCGAGGGCACGCACGAGGCGGAGGGGCGCATCGAGAACCTCGAGGAGCTGTTGTCGGCCGTCACCGAATGGCAAGAGGAGCAGGGCGGGAGCATCGCCGAGTTCCTGGACGAGGCCGCGCTGCTCGGCAGCAACGACGACCGCGCCGTCGAGGCCGTCAACGGCGAGACGGTGGACGACGCCGTCACGCTCATGACGCTCCACAACGCCAAGGGGTTGGAGTTCCCCATCGTGTTCCTCGTCGGCATGGAGGAGAACCTCATACCCCACCGCAGCTCCGTCGGCTCCCTGCCGGAGATCGAGGAGGAGCGGCGGCTGCTGTACGTCGGCGTCACGCGCGCTCAGGACGAGCTCTACCTGGTGCACTGCGAGGCGCGCCTCACGTTCGGACGCACGGAGCCCGCGCGCCCGAGCCGCTTCCTGGAGGACCTGTCCCCCGACCTCCTCATGGAGACGGACGTGTTCGGACGGAAGCTGGAGCCCTTGCAGGACGCCGGCAAGTTCTCGCGCACCGTCTGGAAACCACCGGTGGTCGGCGCGCAGGCGGGAGCGCAAGCCAGGGGCGGCGCCCAGGCCTCGGACGCGCCCTCGACCGCGGGGGGTTTGAGCGTGCGCGGCGGCGAGCGCGTCAGGCACCCCAAGTTCGGGGTCGGCACCGTCGTGGGCGTGAGCGGCCAGGGGGCCAAGGCAGAGGTGACCGTGGTGTTCGAGCAGGCGGGCGCCAAGCGCCTACTGCTCAAGTTCTCGGGGCTGACCCCGGCGTGAAGCGGCGACCGGCCGCAGCCATTGGCCCCTCATAGCCTGGTGGTATGCTCCACCGAGGTAACAACCCCCTTGGAGGATCGGAAACTGTGAACGCCAAAGCCATCGTGGTGACGTCCGGAAAGGGCGGCGTAGGCAAGACCACCACCACCGCTAACGTCGGCGCGGCGCTGGCGCGTTTGGGAGAGAAGGTCTGCGTCATCGACACCGACGTCGGCCTGCGCAACCTCGACGTCGTCATGGGCTTGGAAGGCCGGGTCGTCTACGACCTGATCGACGTCTTCGAGGGCCGCTGCAAGCTCAGGCAGGCCATCATCCGCGACAAGCGCGTCGACACGCTGCACCTGCTGGCCGCCTCACAGACGCGCGACAAGTCGGCGCTCTCCGAGGACCGCATGAAGGACGCCGTCCAGGCGCTCCTGGAGGAAGGCTTCGACCGCGTCCTCATCGACAGCCCCGCAGGCATCGAGTCCGGCTTCCAGACGGCCGCGAGCGCGGCCCAGGGCGCCCTCGTGGTCGTCAACCCCGAGGTCTCGAGCGTCCGCGACGCCGACCGCATCATCGGCCTGCTCGAGGCCCGCGAGATCACCGAGGTCCGGCTGATCGTCAACCGGCTCCGCCCCGAGATGGTGAAGCGTGGCGACATGCTCGAGGTGAACGACGTCCTCGAGATCCTGGGTGTGAAGCTCATCGGCATCGTCCCCGAGGACGAGCGCATCCTGGTCAGCACCAACATCGGCAACCCCGCCTCGTTGGAGGAGAGCCCGAAGCTGGCCGCCGGCGCCGCCTTCCGCGACATCGCGCAGCGCATCCGCGGCGAGGATGTGCCCTACCCCTCGTTCGACCAGCCGACCGGCTTCCTGGCCGCCCTCAGGCGCTTCTTCGGAGGCAACTGATGTTCCAGGGGCTCTTCGGCAGGCGCAAGAGCAAGGACCAGCTCAAGGACCGCCTGAAGCTCGTCCTGTCCTACGACCGCGCCAAGCTCTCGCCCGGCAACATGGACGCGCTGAAGCGCGAGCTCATGACGGTGATCAAGAAGTACTTCCCCTCCGACGGCAGCGACCTCGACGTGAAGGTCGAACAGCAGGGCGAGCGCGTCGTGCTGGTCGCGAACCTGCCCGTCCAGCGCGGCTGAGGGAGAGCGCATGACCGCGGGAGAGATGGCAAGCGACCGCCCCGCGTTCGCCGTGCTCGTGGCAGAGGCGGACGACCTGCAGCTCCAACTCGTGGATGTCCTCCTCTCGGACCCCCGCTTCCACCTGGCGCGCGCGGCCAGCGCCAGGGCCGCGCTCGAGTACCTGAAGGCCAACACCCCGGACCTGATCATCGCGGCCGCCGACCTGCCCGACCTGGACGGCTACGCGCTCGTCTCGCGCGTCAAGCGGGTCGTGCGCCTCGCGCACGTCCCGGTCATCCTGACGACGGAAGCTGACGCGGGCCTTGGCCTCTCGCAACGCACGAGGCGGCGAGCGGAAGAGGCACAGGTCGACCTGCTCCTGCCCCGGCCGCTGGGCGACAAGAACCTGAAGGAGCGCGCGCTGCGACTACTGCAGCAGGGCGGTTCTGGCCGGAAGCGGGCCGACCAGCCCCGGCTCGCCACGACCCTCGTGTTGGAGGAGGCGCTGGAGCGTCTGCCCCTTCCACCGCCCCACCCCACGCGACCCGCCGCGCCGGGGTCCTCGGACGTGGTGGCGGGCGGGGCCGCCGCGCAGCCCAACGCCGCGCAGGCCCAGGTGGCGCAGGCCCACCTCGCCAGGGCCGAGCGCGAGTCGCTGATCCGCGAGAACGAGGCGCTGCGCAACGAGAACCGCGAGCTGCGCGCGAGCATCGAACGCCTGAGGCGCGAGTTGAACGAGGCGCGGCAGGTCGGCAGGCCCGGCAAGCGCTAGGCGGCAAGGGTTAGACGGATAAGTAAGCGCCAGGGGTCGTAAGGGGGCTCAGGCCGCGGAAACGCTAGTCCGGGCAAGCGCGGCTCAGAGCAAAGCACAGGCGGGGCGCGGGCCGGAGCGGCCGCCTACGATCGGCAGCGTCAGGTGCGGCCGGCGTCGCCGTCGAAGTAACCGGGATCGCCGTTCGGCTCAGACGTTCCGAGATGGGCGACGGCCCATACCCGGATGGCGTCTATGACTTCCTGCAGCTCCCTACCGGCATCGGTGAGCTCGTAGCTGCAGCGCGGCAGGCCGGCGGCGTGAGCGTCGTCGTGGAGCACTTCCTTGCGGATCACCCCGACGCCCTCGAGACGGGCGAGGCGGTGCGCCAGGGTGGTCGGGTTGCAGCCTCCGACATCGCGCCCCAGCTCGTTGAAGCAGCGCGAGCCACCGAGCAACGCGTGCACTATGTGCAGGACCCACTTCTCCTGAAGGATCTCGATGGCGGAACCGGCCGCGCAGCGCCTGATAGACGCGCCGCGCCCTGCACTCGCATCGGCGGCACGACCGCCGACAGCCTCGCTCCGACTCACCACGTCAACGACGATACCACCGTCCGGGGTTGTGGGGTTTAGCGCGGCCTACACGACACCGGCCTCCACCTAGCCACGTCCGGCCGATCCGCGGCGTGATGGTAAAATGACTTCCCGGGCGCTAGCGCGGCTGCGGCAGCCACCACCGGCGTCCAGGGGGTAAGGCGGCCTGAAGGCTACTGCCAGGAGCGGTAGGTTCGCCCGAAGGGAGCTACATGAACATCTACAAGCTGATGGGTCGCAACATCGAAGTGACCGACGCCATGCGTCAGTACGCCGAGGACAAGCTGGCCCGACTCGATCGTTACTTCGACCAGATCATCGACGCCAGCGTGGTCATGGGTTACGACACCAGCGAGAACGCCGCCAACCCCGCCAAGGTCGAGGTGCAGCTCAACGTCCCCGGCGGCATCATCCGGGCCGAAGAGCGCGCGCTGGACACGTACGCCGCCGTCGACCTCGTCATGGCCAAGCTCGAGCGGCAGCTCAAGCGCTTCAAGGGTCGCCTCATCGCGCAGCGCGGCGAGAGCATCCCGCTGCCCGAGGAGACCGAGGCGGAGGAGCGCGCGCCGCGCGTGTCGCGCGTCAAGCGCCACGTGCTGCGCCCCATGGCGCCCGAGGACGCCGCCGTCCAGATGGAGGCGCTAGGCCACGGTTTCTTCCTCTTCCGCAACGTCGAGACCGACCTCGTCAGCGTCATCTACCTGCGCGACGACGGCGATTACGGGTTGATCGAGCCGGCCAACTGAGCGCCCAGCCGGGATCAGACCCCAGGCACGTCCGCCCGCCGTTCGCGGCGGGCGTTCACGTTGGCCACCGTCATCCCGAAGGCGAAGCCGCCAATGTGCGCCCACCACGCGACGCCCTCGCCGGTCGAGCTGCCGTCCGTCAGCACCGACAGCCCCTGCATGGCGGCCCAGAAGCCGATGTACGCCCAGGCCGGCAGCCACGGCGCGTACCAGGGCGCTTGCCGGGAGAAGAGCCTGAGGAACAGCCACGGGGCGATGAGGCCCGGGATGAGGGTCTGCACGCGCTGCTGGGGGTAGATGACTATGTAAGCGCCCAGGACGGCGCTTATGGCGCCCGAGGCGCCGACGAGCGGGGTGCGGGGGTCGCCGCCGAGGAGGCCGTGCACGAGCGCGGCGATCGCCGCGCCGCCGGCGTAGAAGAGCGCGTAGCGCAGGTGACCGAGCCTGTCCTCGACGTTATCGCCGAAGACGAACAGGAAGAGCATGTTCCCGAGCAGGTGCGCCAGGCCCCCGTGCAGGAACGCGTACGTGACCAGCGTGGGCCACGCGGCGAGCGGCTCGGCCACCAGGCGCGCCGGCACGAAGCCGTTGTCGAACACGAAGCGTAGGCCCGCCAGCCCGGTGCCGAGCGAGGCCTGGTAAAGGTAGACGACGACGTTCGCCACCACCAGCGCCCACGTGACGTACGGCAGGGCGCTGCGCGGGTTCCGGTCTCGCAGCGGGATCAGGTCGCCACCGCCGTCAAGCGCGCCTCGGGGCGATCTCCAGCTCGGAGCGGTACTTGACCACGCTGTCTCCCGGCACGATGCCGCCCGCCGAGGCCCCCGGGTAGATGATCGTGCGGGGTCCGACGACCGTCCCGGGCGCCAGGACGGCGTTGCAGCCGATGCTCACGCCGTCTCCCAGGATGGAGCCCAGCTTGCGCAGCCCTGTGGCCGCGCCGCCCACGCTGATGGCGCTTCCGAACGTCTTGAAGTTCGCGAGCTTGACGCCGGCGCCGAGGTTGACGTCGTGGCCGACGACGCTGTCGCCGACGTAGTTGAAGTGCGGCGCCTTCGCCCCGCCGAGGAACACGGACCGCTTCACCTCCGTGGCGTGGCCCACGTGCGCGCCGGGCCCCAACACCACGGGGCCGCGGAGGAAGGCGCCGTGGCCCACCTTCGCCCCGGGGAACAGGTAGACCGGCCCCGTCAGGTACGCGTGCGGGCCGACCTCGGCCCCTTCCCGGATGGTCAGCGGGCCTTCCACCACGGCCGTCGGATGAACGCTGCCGAGGCGCTCGTTGCCTATGCGCTCCCCTAGCGCGTCCAAGCGCGCGAGAGCCTCCCAGGCAAGCTCGCAGTCCAACAGGTCGGCCAGTTCCGCCGGCAGGCGCGTGATGTCGAAGAGCTGGGAGGGGTCGAACATGCGGCGAGTGTACCGCCGTCCCCGCCCTGCCCGACGTGTAGAATCTAGCGCGAACGTGCTGCAGCTCGTCTTCAACCCTGCCGCGGGCAAAGGCCGCGCCAAGGCCGCCCTGGCGGCGGCGCTCGCGCTCCTCGACGAGCGCGGCGTGCCGTACACGCTGCACACGACGAGGTGCGCGGGGCACGCGACGGAGCTCGCCGCCGCCACGCCCCCCGGCTCGGTCGTCGTCGCCATCGGAGGCGACGGGACCGTCCACGAGGTGGCCAAGGGGCTGCTGCAGGCCGGCACCGCCGGTGACCCGGCGGGCGGTCGCGCGTTGGGCGTCCTGCCCCTCGGCTCCGGCGACGACTTCGCGTTCAGCCTCGGCCTGGCGCGGGACGACCTTCCGGGCGCGCTGGAGCGCCTGCTCGCCGCGAAGCCGCGGCTGGTCGACTTCGGGACCGTGAACGGAGAGCCGTTCTTCAACGCCGTCGGCACAGGCCTCGACGCCGAGGTCGCGGAGCGCGTCAAGACCTCGCCGAGCTTCCTGAGAGGCCTCTCCGGCTACCTCTACTCCGTGCTCGGCGCGCTGGGGCACCTGCGCGAGCCGCACGCTCGCGTGTTCGTCGACGGAGCGCTCGTCCACGACGGTCCTTGCCTGCTCGTCACGTCGCAGAACGGGCCGCGCTCCGGCGGCAGTTTCGTGTTCGCGCCCGAAGCGCGTCCGGACGACGGCCTGCTCGACGTCGTGATCGCCGGGAAGCTGGGGATGCTCGGCGCGCTCGGCTTGCTACCCAAGGTCATGCGGGCCAAGCACCTGGATCATCCGGCGGTCAAGCTGGTCAGGGGCAGCCAAGTGCGGGCGGAGTGGGCCGAGGCACGCCCGGCACACGCCGACGGGGAGCTGCTTCCCGCGGCCGCCACGTACGAGGTGGTGCTGCACCCTCGCGCCTTGCGCGTTCTGGCCTGAGCCGTTGACCAAACGAAAGCGAGGCCCCGCTTGCGCGGGGCCTCGTACTACTTCCGGCTCACGCCGGTCCTGCTGACCGTACCTTAGAAGGTGACGGTGTAGCTGATCTGGAAGGCCTGAGCCGAGGAGCCGACACCGTTGTTGTCGTTCTGGTAGGTGCCGTACGCGAACTCGAGGTCGTAGTAGTTCCAGATGAGTTCGTAGCCGGAGACGGACTGCGTGCCGGTGCCGTTGACGTCACCAGCGCTGATGTCCGTGGCCCCGTCACCAGCGCCGCGAGTGTTCGTCGCGTTGTTGATGTTGGTGCCCGTCCAGCTGCCGTACTTCGCGGTGAGCTTGCTGTGGTCGAAGATGAACTCGTTCAGGACGAGGCCAACGCTCCACTGCAGCTCGCTCGCCGTGTAGACGGCGGCATCGCTGTGATCCGTCGTGCGGTAGTTGACCGCCGCGACCAGGCTGGGCTTGGTGTAGACGTCGAGCGGCGTGGTGGAGAGACCCGTACCAACGCGGAGCGTGGTGGTGTCATCCGTGCCGGCATCGGCGTCGTTGACCATGCGGTAGCCGACGTACGGGGTCAGCGAGAGGATCGAGACGTTGAGCGCGTAGTCGGCATCGACGAACAGGGTCGTCTTGCTGAAGTCCGCCTCGGTCTGCGAGTAGCCCGCCGAGATGTTCAGGCCCTTGATGAGGGCGTTGGCAGCGGCGCCGTCGTGCTTGAGCGTGACGCCGAAGCCGGTGTTGTAGTTGTTGTCGCGCTCGATGTCGGTGCCGGCAAGGGCCACAGCGGCCTCGCTCGCATCGACGAACGTGCGGAGGTCGTCGACGGTCGTACCGTTGACGGAGGCCGAGTGGTACCAGCCGCCGAGGCTGAAGCCCGCGAACAGGTTGGCCGTGGCGTCGACGCCGAAGGACATGGCGCTGTCACCAGCGACCGTGCCGTAGGAGTCGAAGTACGCGCTCAGGTCGACGATGAACAGGCTGAGGCCAGCGTTCACGCCGAAGCCGCTCTGGTCTTCCGCGAACGGGAAGCCCGAGGCGTCAGCGCCGAGGTCGTAGCCGTTGGCAGTCCAGGCATCGCTGATGTCGCGGTAGTTGGCGCCAAGGCTCGAGAGGATGGGGATGCCGGCGGTATCGACGTCGAGCGTGGCGTAGAGGACCGACTCGGCGGTCGCGCCGCCGGAGCCGTTGGCCCACTCGAAGCCGAGGTCGAAGATGGACAGCGAGAGGCTGCCGTCGACGCCCCAGACCGTGATCTGCTGGTTGTCGGCGAGGTAGTCGTCCTTGTCGCCAGCGCGTTCGGCGTACTGGGCGAAGCTACCGCCGAGCGTCAGGCCCTCGAGGGGGCTGACCGTGAGGCGGGCGCCGCGCAGGTAGTTGCCGTACCACTCCTGGTTGTAGTTCACGTCCGTGGAGTCGTTCCTGCTGACGTAGACGGCCGTGATGCCAGGGTTGAGGAAGGCGAGGAAGCTCGGGGCGCCGATGGTAGCGACGAAGCCCGGGTCATCCGTGCCGACGACGTACGGGGTGAAGCTCGTCTCGACGTTCGTGCCGAACGCGAAGGTAAGCGGCACGGCGCCGATGGGTTCGAACGTCGTCATGAAGTTGCGGATCTCGAACCAGTTGAGCAGGGGTTCGGAGCCGGAGACGATGGGGCCCGTGACGCGCTGGGAATCCATGGCGATCGAAAGCACGCCGCTGAAGCTGTTGAGCTTGTTCGGGCTGCCCTCACCATCGAAGCCGAACTTCGCAGCGAAGCTCAGGTTCAAGACGGCGGTGGCCGCACCCGGGGTGTGCTCGATGTCGTGACGATCCTGGGCGACTTCGCCGACTTCCGTGCGGTAGTTGCGGGTGCCCGAGCGGTCGCCGTCGAGTTCAGCTGCGCCGGACGAGAAGACCGACGCGCCCATGTTGCGCAGGCTGTTCAGGCCGTAAGCGCGGTCGACGTCGAACTCCTGGCCGATGACGCGGCCGACGAAGTACGTGACCGAGATGCTGCCGGAGATCCCGAGGGGGTTCTCTTCGAGCGCGGCGACGCGACCCTGCAGGTCCGCGATGGCGGCGTTCTGGGCGGCGTCCGAAGCTTCCAGGGCCGAGACGCGGTCGCGAATGGCGATCTGGTTGCTGCGGATGAGGAGGACGAACTCGCGGATGTTCGCGATGTCCGAGCGGTTGCGCTCGATGGCACTGTTCACGGCCGAGAGATCGACCGGGGCGCCGCCGGCGGACGAGGAGCCACCCTTGAGGCCGGCCACGTCAGCCTGGAGGAGCTGAAGGGCGCGGTTGAGGGCAGCGATGTCGTCGGCGTTCTGGCGACCGAGCGTGTTGGCCTGGTTGGCCAGGCTGTACGCGGCGTCGGCGCGCGCGGCAGCGGCGTCGGCCTGGGCCTGCGCCGTGTCGAGGGCGACACGCTGCGAGGCGATCTGGTTCTGCAGATCGCGGAGTACCGCCGGATCGATGCCACCGTTGTTAGCGGCGAGGGCCGCTTCCAGGTCGTCGATACGAGCGGAGTTGGCGGTCACGTCGTCGGAGAGGCCAGCGATGGCGCTCTCGGCGGCGGACAGCCTCACGCCTTGGGCAGCGACGTCGGAGGCAAGCTCTTGCACGGCGTTGCGCAGCGAGTCGACGTCAGCCTGGGTGAGCGCTAGCGCCGAGTTGAGGTTGTCATTGATGACGTCAAGCAGGCGGCTGACAACGAGAGCGGCTTGGTAACGCGTGAAGGCTTCGTTGCCACGGAAGGTTCCGTCGGGGAAGCCGATGACGATGCCGAGGTCGGAGATGCGGTCGACGGCGTCGCCGGCCCAGTGGTTCGCCGGGATGTCCGGGAACGAGTACTGAGCGAAGGCGCCGCTGGCCGTGATCGCCGCCAGGAGCGTGATGAGTAGCTTCTTCATGAATTCTTACCCCTTGAACTGGTGAAGTCTTCTTGCTCAGCGCGCTTCACGAGCCTCGGGGCGCGACCACCGTGAGTGTCCGAGTTTCCTCGCCGGCGGTGCACCGTTTGATCTCGCGTCGCTCACTGGGTTCCTGTACTTCCCTGGCCGGTTCAAAAGGTAGCACCTCCTTCCAGTGCGGCCACGGACGACACAGGTCCATGGGGATTAGACCACGCGGGCGGAGCGCGTGTCAAGGCGCATGTGGTCTCGATGAGAGGGCGTTGCGGCCTTCCCGACGGGCAAATCGTCAGTTCGTGAAGGGGGTCACTCATGCTAGCCTCATGAGAAGGCGTCCAGTGGCGCCCACCTGGTATCGTCTGACCCCATGGCCCGAATCACCGTGCCCGAAGCGGAAGCGCTCATCGACCAGGAGTTCGGGGTGTTGGATCACGGCTTCGTCCGCCTCGTGGACTACCTTGGCGGCGACGCGCGCATCGTCCAGGCCGCCCGCGTCTCGTACGGAGACGGAACGAAGACCGTCCGCGAGGACGGCGCCCTCATCGATTACCTGCTGCGCAACCGGCATACGAGCCCGTTCGAGCAGGTCATCCTCACCTTCCACGTGAAGCTGCCCATCTTCGTGGCGAGGCAGTGGATCCGCCACCGCACGGCGCGCCTGAACGAGATCAGCGGGCGCTACTCCGTCATGCGCGACGAGTTCTACGTCCCCGGCCCCCACGAGGTGCGGTTCCAGGACAAGCGCAACCGCCAGGGGGGCGACGGCCGCGACGTGCCGCCCGAGCTGCGCGAGCGCGTGATCTCCGTGCTGCGCTCCGGCCAGGAGCGCACGTACGCCGAGTACGAGGAGCTGCTCGAGGACGACATCGCTCGCGAGCTGGCCAGGGTGAACCTGCCCTTGAGCCTCTACACCGAGATGTACTGGCAGATCGACCTCAACAACCTGTTCCACTTCCTGAGGCTGCGGCTCGACTGGCACGCCCAGTACGAGATCAGGGCCTACGGCGACGTCATGGCGCGCATCGCGCAGGCCGTCGCGCCCATGGCGTACGCGGCCTTCGAGGAGCACGAGCTGCACGGGCGCTCCTTCTCGCGCTCCGAGCTCGACATCCTGCGCGCGGCCATCGACCCGCGGCGCCTGGACGACGCCCTCTCCGCCAGCGGCCTGCGCGCCACGCGGCGCGACGAGCTCACGCGCAAGCTCGGACCCGTCGGCGCGCGCTCGACCGACGGCGCCCCCGCCGGCGCCGGCGCCGACGCGGCGAACGGCGCCGCGCCCGAACCCCGGTCCGGCGAGGCAGTCGGCTAAAGGCGCAGACGGTGCGCTACCGCGTCGTCGCCGTCGGCAAGCTCAAGTCCTCCTTCTACCGCGAGGCCTGCGGGCACTACCTGAAACGCCTCGCCCCCCTGGCGGCCTGCGAGGTCGTCGAGGTGGGCGAGGGGCGCGGGGCCGACGCGGGCGCGACGCAGTTCGCCGAGGGCGCCGCCCTGCTCGCCAAGGTGGAAGGGCTCGCCGTCGCGCTGGACGAGCGCGGTAAGGCGTTCGACACGCACGGCCTGGCGCAACGGGTTGGGGCGTTGGAGAACCGGGGCGTCAGCCAGGTCACCATCCTCGTCGGCGGCGCCGAGGGGCACGGACGCGAGCTGCGCTCGGCGGTCGCGGAGGCGTGGAGCCTCTCGCCGTTGACCCTCCCCCACGACCTGGCGCGGCTCGTCCTCATCGAGCAGCTCTACCGGATCGAGACGCTGCGGGCGGGCCACCCGTACCACCGCGGCTGAGCGGGCGGTCAGCGCCCCTTGCCCGATGCGCTCAGGAGCGCGGCGTGGAGGCTGAGGAGGTCGGCCATCAGGAGGCCGAGCGCGTCCAGCTCGAACGGCACCCCCACCTCAAGGGCCAGGTAGAGGTTCAGCGGGCCGATGGCGACGCTCGGCGGGGCGCCGTTGGCGTGGCGCGGCACGCTCCCCTTCGCATGGCTGGCGGTGGCGGAGGCCACCACCTCGTCGGCCTCGCCCAGGAGCCGCGCGAGCACCGTCCTGACCGGACGCGTGAGGAGCGCCGTGGCCTGGTCGACCTCGCGCGCGTAGACGCTCACGGCGGCGTCGAACTCCGGGTCGAACGCGCCGTCGAGCCGCTGCGCCCCCGAACGCCCCGCCACCAGCCCCTCGAGGATCTTGTGTCTTCTCGCACTAGCCCTGAGCGAGACGGAGGAGTGCTCGACGCTCGAGCGCACGACGACCCCTATGCGCAGCCCAGTCAACGTGCCGGCCGGCCCGTCGCGATCGTTGGCCTGCTCGAACACCACGGTGTCGGGCTGGTCGGGGCGCGCGCGTTCGTAGACGGTCGCGATCGCACCCGGCCCAAGGTCGAGGTCCTCGCGCAGCTTCTCGGCCAGCGCCGGCGCCGGTTCGAGCTCGAAGGCGCCGGCGAACGCCCGCCATTCGCGCTCACGCAGGTCGCGGTCCTTGGGCCGCCAGAAAGCCACGGCGGAAACGCTAGCCCGTGGCCGTCGCGGGCCCCTAGCGGAAAGGTCACTCGGGGCGAAGTAGAGTTGGGCGGATGAACGGGACCGAACGCGGTCGACCGGCGGGGGCGTCCACCGCGCGCGTGCGCGCGGTGGACGTGCCGGAGGCAGCCGCGCATGCCACGCCTGCGCTGGGAGCCGAGTTGAGCGCGCCGCGACGGCGGCTGTTGACGTGGTGGCTCCTCAGCGGGGCGGTCCTGACCTTCGCCATGCTCATGGTCGGCGGCATCACGCGGCTGACCCAGTCGGGGCTGTCGATCGTGGAGTGGGCGCCGCTCATGGGCGTCTTCCCGCCCGTCGGGGAGGCCCAGTGGCAAGAGGCGTTCGACGCCTACAAGCGCTTCCCCGAGTACCAGCAGCTGCGGCCGGACATGACGCTCGCCGAGTACCGCTCCATCTTCTACTGGGAGTACGCCCACCGCCTCCTGGCGCGCGCCATCGGGGTGGTGTTCCTCGTGCCGTTCCTCGCGTTCCTGGCGCGCGGCTACCTGCGACGCCCCCTGTTCCTGCGCCTGCTCCTCCTGTTCGGGCTCGGGGCGCTGCAAGGCCTCATGGGCTGGTTGATGGTCGCGAGCGGTCTCGTCGACCGGCCCAGCGTCGCCCACGAGCGCCTGGCGGCGCACCTGCTGTTGGCGTTCGCGATCTTCGGCGTCTGCCTGTGGACGGCGGCCGACCTATGGCCCGGCCTCGTCGTTAGGGGCCGCGCCGCGTGGCTATGGACTAGGCGCACGCGCGCCTGGCTCGTCGTCTTCGGCGTGCTGCTCGTGGTCCAGGTGACCTACGGAGCGTTCGTGGCCGGCCTAGATGCCGGACTCGCGTTCAACACGTGGCCGCTCATGGCGGGCGGCTGGCTGCCTCCCGGCGCCTGGCGCCTCGAGCCACCGCTACGCAACCTGCTCGACAACATCGCGACCGTGCAGTGGCTGCACCGGACGCTGCCCGCCCTGCTCCTGGTGATGGCGCTCGGCCTGCTGATCGCGGCCCGGCGCCCCGTCGCTGGTGCCGGAGGCCGCCACCGAGCGCTGGCGGTGGCGCTCCTGGTCGCCATCCTCGTCCAAGCGGGACTCGGGATCGCGACGTTGCTAGCGTTCGTGCCCGTCTTGTTGGCGGCCATGCATCAGGCCATGGCCCTGCTGCTCTTCGGCGTCTGGCTGGCGTGGTCGCATACGCTCAGCCGTGCCCGCCTGGCCGCCTGAGCGCGGAGCCCGCCGCTTGGGCGGAACCACCTACCTCAGACGTTGAAGCCGAACATGCGCATCTGCTTCTTGCCGTCGTCCGTCATCTTGGCCGGGCTCCATGGCGGCGACCAGACGAAGTCGACGCTCACGGAGTTCACCCCGTCGACCTTCATCGCCGCCAGCTCCGTGTCCGATTGGATCAGGTCCTGCACGGGGCAGCCCATGCTCGTCAGGGTCATCTCGATGCTCACGTTCCCTTGCCCGTCGATCTCGAGGTCGTACACCAGGCCGAGGTCGACGATGTTGACGGGGATCTCGGGGTCGTGAACGACCTTGAGGGCTTCCAGGACCTGCGCGCGTAGCGCCTCGTTGCCGGCGGTCCGGTCAGGATCGACTGGTTGCGCGACCCCGGCACTCGTCGGGGTGGCGTTAGTCTCGTCGCTGCTCGTCATACTCGTGAAGTTAGCAGAACGGCGTGCGCCGCGCCGTAGCCTCGTGGCCGTAACGCGGGCACGAGCGCAGGCTCGTAGGCGGCGACTCCGCCGCATGCCGGTCGGTCGCCGCTCACCAGTCCGCGAAGCGATCGCGGTAGACGACCCAGGCGAACGTCAGCGCCACGAGCGTGCTCAGCAGGCTGGTGCCGCCGTAGGAGACGAGCGGCAGGGTGATGCCCGTGACGGGCGCCACCCCCAACGTCACGCCGATGTTGACGAGGACCTGGAAGCCGATGAGGACCACCACCCCGGCGATCAGGAGCTGGTCGCGCTCGAACGGACATTCGGCGGCCATGGCGAGGAGCCGCCAGAAGAGCAGGCCGTAGAGCACGAGCAGGCCGACTGAGGCGACGAAGCCCCCCTCCTCGGCTAGGACCGGGAAGATGAAGTCCGTCTGACGGTACGGGATGAAGCCGAGCTGCGACTGGGTGCCGGCGCGGTACCCCTTGCCGAGGAGGCCGCCCGACCCCACGGCGATGGTGGACTGGATCACCTGGTAGCCCGTGCCTTGCGGGTCGCGGTACGGATCGACGAACGAGACGAGGCGCTCGACCTGGTGCGGCTTCAGGTTAGGGAGCACGACGGTTGGCACCGCGATGCCGACGAGGAGGACGCCGAGGACGAGATGGCGCCAGGGCAACCCCCTGACGAGGACGACGCCCGCCGTGATGGCGACGAGCACCAGCGCGCTGCCGAGGTCGGGCTCGATCAGGACGAGGCCGATGGGCGGTAGCGCCAGCACCGCCACCCGCACGTAGTCCTGCAGCCGCCGGATGGGGCGCTCGTGGAGGGTCTGGGCGAGCACGAGGATGAGCGCGAGCTTGGCCAGCTCCGAGGGTTGGAAGCCGGGCAGCGGGCCGAGGTAGAGCCAGGACTTCGCGCCGTTGACCTCCGTGCCTATCAGGAAGGTGAGGGCGAGGAGGCCGAGGCTCACCACGTAGACGTACGGGGTCAGCCGCAGGACCCTGTTCTTGCCCGCCCACAGGGTCGCCCCTATCACGACGACGCTCGCACCGAGGAAGACGACCTGGCGCATGAACTCGTCGCTCGGGGCGGCGCTGAACAGCGTGAAGAGCCCGACCGTGATTATCAGCAGGGTGACGAACGGCAGGGCGAGGTCGACTCTCGTCACGCCCGCCAGCCTACCAACCGTCTACGTGAGCCGGCACGGGCGCCGACGTTGCGCGAACCGGCGTAGAGCCACCACTCGGCCGCCAGGGCCGCTAACGCCACGGCTATCAGGCCGGTCAAGAGGGGGGTGGGCGACGTCCCGACGCCGGACTCCTCGTCCAGCGCTCCGGAAGCGCCCTCGACCGCGCCGACGGCGCCCTGCTCCGAGGCGGCGTCGGCAGCGTCGGAGAAGGCCGCGGCGGCGCCTAGGCGCGACTCGTCGGGGGCCAGCAGCGAGGCCAGCGCCACCGCGCCACCTGACGCGGGCGGGCTCGAGGACGCGGTTCGCGAACCGGCCTCCGCACCCGCCTCCACACGGGCGCCGAGCGGGTAGACGCCGGGCTCGAGGACGACCTCGCCGCCGGGCAGTGCCTCGCCGAGGCGTACCCGGGGGGTCACGTCGAGCGAGCCGACCCAGTTGGCGAGCAGCGCCGGGAAGGCAGGGCGCAGCACCAGGTCGGACTGGCTCGGGTGGAAGGCGAACTGAAGGACCGCTCCGGCGTCCGTGCGCCGGGTGCGCAGCAGCGGGGTGAGGTCGTCGGCCCTGGCGAGGACGCGCCACGGCGCGCTCGCCGAACTGGTCTCGGACCCGCCCTGGTCGCCGGCCGCCTCCGCCTCCGGCAGCATCGGCGTGTCGGACGCCGACTCCCAGCTCGGGCGCAGGGGGTCGAGCCCGATGAGCGCGTCGCGCAGGTCGACGAAGCGCATGACGTCGGCCGCGCGGTCGAAGTCGCGCACGACGTGGTAAGCGGGGGCCTGAGCCGCCGGCTGGAACAGTAGGTAGTTACCGGGCGGGAGCGCGGCGATGGCCGCCTCGTCCGGCAGGTGGCGGGTGAGCACGTGCAGGTCGGCAGGCCGGCTGGCGGCGTCGACGGCGCCGTACACGGCAACCCCCGGCACGGCGTTGAGGGCGCGCAGGAGCGGAGCGTACAGGTCGTCGGTGACGACCGTCAGAGCGCGGCGCCCGGCGAAGGCCACGTCGTCGAGCGGCAGCGCGTCGCCGGCCGGGGCCAGGATGCGGGCCTCCAGCACGCCCTCCCCCTCGGCTACGTCGGCAAGCAGCGGGAACGTGACCGCGGCCGTGCCTCCGCCAGGCACGAGGAGGGTGCTCCGGGCGAGCTCGACACCGCCGCCGAAGAGCCCGACCGTGGCCTCCGCCGGTCGGCGACCGCTCGCGACGAGGGCGACGAACGCCTCGCCCACCCCGACGTCGAAGGCGCTGATGCCGACGTTGTCCGGCTCGGCCGACTCGGTGGCTCCGACGACCACGACCTGCGCCTTGCCGAGGGCAACCTGGCGGTCCGTGTACACGAGCACCTCGGCGCCGGGCAGCAGGCTCATGCCGAGATCGACCGCGGCGAGGAGGTCGGCCGACGCGTCGCCCGCCTGCAAGGAGGCAAGCGCGGTCGAGCGGTCTTGGTCGTCGGCCGCCAGCGGCGCGAGCAGCCGAGGCGCCAGGCCGGCGCGGACGAGCGCGACGGGGCCGGTCGTCCTGAGCCGGGTACGGGCGGCGTCCACCGCCGCGCCGAGGCGCGTGCCGCCCTCGAAGCGCGCCGCCATGCTGGCGGAAGCGTCGATGACCACGACGAGCGCGCCGGACTCCGCGCCCTTCGGGTACGGCCCGGCCAGCCCGACGGCCACGGCCGCCACGAACAGGAGTTGCAGCGCCAGGAGCCAGCTCGGGGAGAAGCGGCGCCTACGCGCGACGCTCGCCTGGGCCCTGCGCCAGAGGAACAGGGCCGATACGTCGCGCCGCCTGCGGCGCGCCCGCAGGAAGTGCAGGGCGACGACCACGGGAAGCAGCGCGAGCAGCCAGAGCGCCTGGGGCACGAGGAACGCCATCGACGTGCAGTCTAGCGGCTAACCGCGATGGGTCGTGCCGCCCGGTAGGCGTACGCCTAGCGTCGCTCGGCCTCGACCCCGGCGACGCGCCCGCGCGCCCGGCTCCCTAGGTCTGGAACACGCCGAGGCGCATCTCGCCGGCCTGCGTGTCGGTGGCGCAGGCGTCGAGCGCCCGGATCAGCCTGGCGCGCAGCTCGTCCGGCAGCACGACCTCGTCGACCCACAGCCGGGCGGCGCCGTAGCGGATGTCGAGGGCGGCGGCGTAGTCGGCCTTGACGCGCTCGTAAAGGTCCGCGAGGGCGGTGTCGTCCGGTTCGGCGCCGGAGCGTGCTAGGCGCGCGGCCTGGATGTCCATGATCGTCTTGGCGGCCTGCTGGGCGCCCATCACGCTGTAGCGGGCGCTCGGCAGGGCGAAGATGAAGCGCGGGGCGTACGCCTTGCCGCTCATGGCGTAGTGGCCGGCCCCGTACGAGCCGCCCATGATCACGCTGAGGCGCGGCACGACGCTGTTGCTCACCGCGCTCACGAGCTTGGCGCCGCGCCTGATGATCCCTTCCTGTTCGCTCTCGCGCCCCACCATGAAACCGTTGACGTCGTGGAAGAAAACGATGGGCACGCCGGCCTGGTTGCAGTCGAGCACGAACCGGGCCGCCTTGTCTGCGGCGTCGGCGTAGATCACTCCCCCAACCTCTAGGCGGCGGGAGCGCTTGACGACGAGCTTCTGGTTGGCGACGACGCCGACAGCGTAGCCGCCGATGCGCCCCCAGCCGGTCACGAGGGTCGGTCCGTAGTCGCGCTTGAACTCGTCCAGCTCCGAACCGTCGAGCAGGCGCGCGAGCACTTGTCTGACGTCATAGGTCTGCGTGCCGCCGTCCACTGGAAGGATGCCCGTCAGCTCGTCCCCGTCGAAACGCGGCGCGACCGTCGGCTTGCGCCCCGCCGCCCACCGCGCCACGGGCCGCTCCGCGTACGTCGCGGCGAGCCGTCTCAGGCGCCAGATGGCGCGGTCGTCGTCGGGCTCCTTGAAGTCGACGGTGCCGGACGTGTCGGAGTGCATGGCGGCGCCGCCGAGCTCCTCGCTCTCGACCTGCTGACCGATGGCGGCGCGCACGAGCGCCGGGCCCGCCAGGTAGAGGCCGGAGCCTTCCGTCATGACGAGCGTGTCGCACATGACCGGCAGGTAGGCGCCGCCCGCCACGCAGTTGCCCATGATGGCGGCGAGCTGCGGGATGCCGGCCGCGCTCATCCTGGCGTTCAGGTAGAACACGCGGCCGAAGTCGTCCTGATCGGGGAAGATCTCGTCCTGCATGGGCAGGTAGACGCCCGCGGAGTCGACGAGGTAGACGGTCGGGATGCGGTTCTCGTACGCGATCGTCTGGGCGCGGATGACCTTCTTGGCCGTTATCGGGAAGAACGCGCCCGCCTTCACCGTCGCGTCGTTGGCGATGACCATCCAGTCGCGCCCGGCGACCTTGCCGATGCCCGTGATCACGCCGCCGGCCGGCGCGCCGCCCTCGTCTGGGTACATGCCGAAGCCGGCGAACGTCATGAGCTCGTCGAACCCCGCGCCTTCGTCGAGGAGGCGCGCGATCCGCTCGCGGGCCGTCAGGCGGCCCTTCGCATGCTGCCTGGCGGCAGCCGCGAGGCCCCCGCCCAGCGCGACCGCGCCGCGCTGCTCGCTCAGACGCTCCCGCTCAGTGGCCCAGGCGCGCCTGTTCGTGTGGAAGGGCGCCGCACGGCGCTTCTCGAGCGCGATGCCCTCGCCCAGCCCGGCGGGGCCGTCCGGCCCGCCCTGCCCGGCGGAACGCTGCCCGGCGGAACGCTGCCCGGCGGAACGCTGCCCGGCGGAACGCCGGCCCTCGCTCACCGCGCCGAGGTCGCGAGCACCACCAACAGACCGCCGCCCGCGTTCTCGAGCGCGTGCTCGGTGTGCGCCACGAGGCTCAGTAGCTTGCCCTTACCGAGGCGGGTGGTCGCGCCTCCCGAGCGCACGAGCGCCTCGCCTTCCAGAACTTGGTAGACGACGCTCCCGGCGGGGCTGCTCGGCTCATCGCCTTGTCCGGCCTCGAAGCAGATGAGCTCCACGAGCAGCTCAGCCTCCTCCACCAAGGTCCGGCGTTGCACGGACTCGAGTGAGAAGCGCCTGGCTCCGCTGATCGTTACCGTCTTCACGTTCGCCTCCCAGGACGATGGTGCTAGCGAATGTCTCGGAGCTAGCGTACTACCTGGGCGCGGCTCCGCGGTCTCCCGCCGGCTCGGGCATGTGGCAATAGGGGCAAGGTCTGTGGATAACCCGGCGGTCTTGACAAGCACCCGTTCCGACTGGTAGGGCGGGGATCGTTCGGGGCGACCGCGAGAGATGCCGTCAGGGACGCTAAGTTCACAAACATCTCGTGCTCATCGGGCGGCTGGCGAAGGCCCGGTTCCGCACTCGCCGCTTGTCCACAAGCCTGTGGAGAACGGGCCCTCTTTGTGGATAACTCCGTTAGCCCGATGAACACGGGGCAAGGGACCAAACGGCGCTCCTCCGGTCCAACCACTGCATGCGCCCGGGTGCCGTATGCACGAACCGCACGCCCGCGAGGCCTTGCTATGAGGGGTCGCTAACGCCTTGCGCCATGGCACCGACCACACGCCCGCGAGGCCATCCGGGCGCGGGCGCCCCCGCAGCCTCAGACCAGCGTCACGCTCGCACCCTTGGCGGCCATCACGAAGGCTCTGACGGCCTCCGGGTCCTTGACGCCGGGCCGCGCCTCCACCCCGCTCGCCACGTCGACGGCGTACGGCTCGAGGGCCAACACCGCCGCGGCGACGTTGTCGGGCGTCAGGCCGCCGGCGAGCACGAGCCGCGGCCAGGCGCGCCAGGCCGGCGCGGCGGCGTCCCAGGCGAACGCGAGGCCGGAACCGGGCGTGGCGGCGTCGAGCAGGACGGCGTCCGCTCCGTAGTCGCCGAGGTCGGCAGGCGTGAGCCCGGGGGTGAAGGGGAGCGCGCGCAGGACCTTCGTGGCCTTGGCCACCTCGCGGGCGTAGGCGGCGGACTCGCCGCCGTGGAGCTGGACGCCCGTGAGGCGCAAGCCGTGGACCAGGCCGCCGACCTCGGCGAGGTCGGCGTCGACGAACACGCCGATCCGCGCTATGAACGGGCCGAGCGCCGAACAGACTTCCGCCGCCACCTCCGGCGTCACCCGCCGCCTCGAGCCCGGAGCGAAGATCAGGCCGACGGCGTCCGCCCCCGCCGCCTCGGCCACCAGGGCGTCGGCGACGGACGTGATGCCACAGACCTTCACCCGCACCGGCCTTCCGCTCCCGACCGCGCGCGCCGTCACGCTCACCATCCCACGTCGCGGACGTGCTGGAGGCTGTAACCGCCCTCATCGCCCAATAGGACGACAGCGTCGAGGCGCAGCCGCGCGCCGGCCCCGCCACCGGCCGCCTGCGCGTAGTGCATGGCCGCGCGCCTCAATCGCCGGAGCTTGCGGGCGTCGATGGCCTCGAGGGGGTGTCCGAAGCGCGCGTCCTTGCGCTGCTTGACCTCGACCACGACGATGACGGACCCGTCCTCCATGACGAGGTCGAGCTCACCGCCGCGTAAACGGTAGTTGCTGGCCAGGTGGCGGTAGCCGAGCTTCTCGAGGTGACCACGCGCCGCCGCCTCGGCCCAATGCCGCTCGGCGCGCGCGCCGTTCATCTGGTCGGTATCACTTCCACGCGCTCGGCGTCGGCCCAGAGGCCCTCGAGGTCGTAGAAGTCGCGGGCCTCCGGGCTCATCAGGTGGACGACGACCGGGCCGTAGTCGATGAGCACCCAACGTTCGGACGGGCCCTCGACGCCGCGCGCCAACCGGCCCTCCGCCTTGCAGCGCACCAGCACTTCCTCCTCCAACGCCCTGAGCTGGAGGCTGGACTCGCCGCTCGCCACGATGAAGCAGTCGAGCGTCTCGGACACGCTCCGCAGGTCGAGGACGCTGATGTCGACCGCCCGCTTGTCGTCGAGCGCGTCGACTATCGTCTGCACGCCTTCTGGTAGGCCCTCGGCCTCCCGGTGCTGTTCTCTCGTCAAGATCCCTCCGGCGGCTGCCCGCCTGGCACTTGTCACTCGCCAGCGTCGCCGCTGGCTACGGTCGAGTCGGTCCTCACGGACGTCCTGGAGATGGCGTCGGCGCCGAGCACGAGCTCGAGCTGCACCGAACGCCGCTGGACGGGCGAGAAACGGTCGATCTGCTGCTTGCCGACGTTGAGCATGTCGGCGTAGTAGTCGGCGTCCTCCCACGAGGCGAGCGTGGCGAGGAGGCGTGTGGGCGACTGGTCGCCGGCCGAGCCCGTGCGCGTGATGATGTTGGCCTCCGGAACGCCGAGGGCCAGAAGGTGGTCGACGTACCAGTCGAGCGCCCCGGGCTGCCCGCTGCTGTCCGTCACGAGGAGCGTGGCGTCGGGGGCCTCCTTGAACGTGCGGGCCTCGCCGCCGAAAGTGGCGGCCATGAAGGCGTTGACCGCCGCGGGATCGTAGTAAACGACCCCGGGGACGCCGTCCTCCTTCTCGTAGTTGGGCAAGGTGGCGGTGTTGGCCAGGACGAGGCCGCCCACCCGCTGGACGAGCTCGCGCGCGATGGTGATGGTCGCGTTCGTCTCGACATCGCTGAAGAACGTGTCCATCAGCTCCGGCACCTTCGTGACGGCGCGCACGTTGAGATCCTTCACCTTCTGGAGCAGCGCGTAAGCTAGCCGCTTGACGTTGTCGATCCTGTCGATGTCGCCCCGCAGCGAGTGGCGGAAGCGGACGAACTTGGCGGCGTCCTCACCGCTCATGAGGCGGGGACCGGCCGCGAAATGGATGTGCAGGTTGCCGGCGTTGTCGTCGTAGTCCATGCGGTACGGCACGTCGACCACCACGCCACCAAGGGCGTCGACGAGGTTCTGGAAGATGTCGAGCTTGATGATCACGTAGTAGTCGATGGGGACCCCGAGGATGGCCTCGACGTGCTCCAGGAGCCCCTGAGCCCCGTACCACGCGTACATGGAGTTGATCCTGGCGACCTCGGCCGTCAACCAGAGGTCGCGGGGGATGGCGACGACCGAGATGTCGTCGCCCTGGATATCCACGTAGAGGATGGTGTCCGTCAGGGTGCCCTCGGCGCCGTGATAGCCGCGGAAGTTCCAGGCGACGATCTCCCCGTTCGCCCCGTATACGGGCGTGGAGGTGCCGTTGTAGACGACGTCGCGACCCGCGATCAGGAAGCTGGCGTGGAACTCGTCGTCCTCGAGGCCGATCAGGCGGCGCTGGTCGTCGCTGAGCGCCTTGCGGTCGACGTCGCGCGTGAGCCAGTAGCCCGCCAACCCGACGACCGCCACCAGGATGCCGAGAAGCGAGAGCAGGCGCGCCCGTCTACGCGTCATGCCGACCCGCCGACGAGAAGCTGGCGTAGGCCGCCAAAGTGGCGTGATGGACCGGTTTGCCGGTGCGGCGAAGGTAATCCACCTTCGAGGCGACCGCCTGCCGGTACGCCGCCCCGAGGTCGAGCATGGCCAGCTCCCTGAGGTCGTCGTTGACGCCGCGACCCGGCTCGCACACGTCTGCGACGTAGACGCTCATCCCGACCATGTGGCCGTCCGGCACGCCGAAGACGTGCCCTTCCACCGCCTCGAGGACCACCGCGTCCGTCACCCCCCACCGCTCGGCCAGCGTGCGAGCCGCGCGGCCGTGCAGGACGATGGGGTGCTCGGCCTCCAACTCACACTCAGGCGGGGCGAGGCGCTTGAGCTGCTCGTCGCGCATGTCGCGGGCCGCGTCGTGAAGGACGGCGGCGAGCGCCACCTCCTCGAGCTCCTCGGCGGAGAAGCCGTTCGACTTGCCGATGGCGAGCGCGGTCTGCGCGACGCGCAGGATGTGTCCGAAGCGCTCCTCCGTGACGGACGCACGCACCAGCCGACAGTAAGGGGCGACGAGAGGGTTGTCGCAGGGCGCCTCGGCCTGCCGCGGGCTTGGCGGGTTCGCGTGGTCGGAGCTAGGTCTCAAGTTCTCCTCGTTTGCACCCCGCCGTGACGGCGGGGCGGCGTTGACGTGAAGTTAGCATGCGCTCGGACGCCGGCAGGTAGGGTCTGGGCGACCGCCTACTCCGTCTCGTCCAGTCCGCCCCGGTCCTCTTCTTGTTCTTGCTCTTCCCCCGCGAGGCCGCCGGCGGTGGGGCCGTCCTCGTCGAACTCGCCGCCCGGCTCCCCCTCCAACCCCTCCAGGTAGCGCTTGCCGGCGCGGTCGGCGTCCGCCTGCGACGGCACGGCAGGCTCGGCGGCGGTGTCGTCGAAGTAGTCGAAGATCGCGCCGCCGATCTGCACCTCGTCGCCCGAGCGGGCGCCGGCCTGCTTGAGCAGTTGGTTGACGCCCTGCCCCTTGAACGTGTGCTGCAGGTAGGCGACCGCCTCCGGGTTGGCGGGGTCGAAGCGCGCGACCACGGCCTCGAGCTCGCTGCCGGTCACGACCCAGCCCGTGCCGGACATGTCGCGCTTGACTACCACCGGCTCCAGCCTCACGCGCGGCGTCGCCGTCTCGGCCACGGGCCGCGGCCGGGGCGGCAACAGCTCGAACAGGCGCTCCTTGAGGTCGTCTAGCCCGATGCCGTCCAGGGCGGACACGGCCGCGAAGGGCATGCCGACGTCGTCGAACTCGGTCTCGACCAACGCCAGCTCGTCGGGCGTCACCAGGTCCGTCTTGTTGAGCACGAGCAGCGCGGGACGCTCGAGCAGCTCGGGGTCGTACTCGCCCAGCTCGAAACGCAGGGCGGCCAGGGTCTTGGCCGGGGCGTCGGAGACGTCGAGCACGAAGACGAGGAGGCGGGTCCGGGAGATGTGCCGCAGGAACTCGAGGCCAAGGCCCTTGCCCTTGTGGGCGTCCTCGATGATGCCGGGGATGTCGGCCATGGTGAGGCGCCGCATGTCCAGGTCGACGACACCCAGGTTCGGGCTGAGCGTCGTGAAGGGGTAGGAGGCGATGGCCGGCCTGGAGTTCGAGAGGGCGGCCAGAAGGCTCGACTTGCCGGCGTTGGGGTAGCCGACGAGCCCCACGTCCGCGATGGTGCGCAGCTCAAGGCGCAGCCGGCGGCTGACGCCCGGCGCCCCCTTCTCGGCGAAGCGCGGGGCGCGCCTGGTGCTGGTCGCGAACGTCGAGTTGCCGCGCCCGCCGCTGCCGCCGGCGGCGGCGACGGCCGTCTGGCCGACCTCGACCAGGTCGGCGACGAGCTCGCCCGTGTCGCGGTCGGTGGCCAGCGTGCCGACGGGCACGTCGATGTAGAGGTCGCCGCCGCCCAAGCCGGCCTTGTTGCGACCCTCGCCCTGTTGACCGACGGGGGCCTTGAAGTGGGTGCGGCCCACGAGCCGGTCGAGCGACGTTATGTCGTCCACCGCGCGCAGCAGGACCGAGCCGCCCTTGCCGCCGTGCCCGCCGTCGGGGCCGCCCTTGGGTATGTACTTGAGGCGCATGAACGACAGGCCGCCGTCGCCGCCCTTGCCGCCGTGCACTTCGATGTCTAGTACGTCCCTGAACGCCACGACTCTCACTCGCTCCATGAAGAACGCGGCCCCGCCCGGAGCCGCGTTCGAGGACTCAAACCTCGATGATCATCCAGGCGCCGCCAAGCGCCGGAGACGCGCTCAGTCCGCCGCCACCGCGTCGGAGCCGCCGGCGTTCGCTTCGATGCTGACGAAGCGGCCCTTGGCGCCCTTGTCGTGGAAGCGCACCACGCCGTCGCGCAGGGCGAAGAGCGTGAAGTCCGAGCCGACGCCGACGTTGCGGCCGGGGTGGAAGCGCGTGCCGCGCTGCCGCACCAGGATGTTGCCCGCGAGGACGACCTGGCCGTCGAAACGCTTGACACCCAGGCGCTGGGAGGTGGAGTCGCGTCCGTTGCGGGTGCTACCGACGCCTTTCTTGTGTGCCATCTCGAGCCTCTCCTCGTCGCCTCAGCCGCGGATGCCCGTGATCCGCACGCTGGTGAACTCTTGCCTATGGCCCGTGTGGCGACGATAGTTGGCCTTGGCCTTGAACTTGTAGATATGGATCTTCTCGCCGCGCCCGTGACCGACGACCTCGGCCGTGACGCTGGCGCCCGCGACGTGCGGGGCGCCGACCTTGACGGTCTCGCCGCCGATGAGCAGTACGGGCAGCTCCACGGTGGCGCCGGGTTCGGCCGCTATCTTCTCCACCTGTAGCACGTCGCCCTCAGCCACGCGATACTGCTTGCCACCCGCTTCAACGATTGCGAACATCTTCTCGACCTCCGGCCCGCGGCACGCTAAGCGACGCTAGCAGGCCCACGCCATCTGAACGCTTCGCACCGGACTCGCCGTTCGCCACGGCGGCCCGATACCAGAACTGGCATTGTAGCGGAAAAGGGTGCCGGATGACAACTGACCTTGGAAGAGCGACGCGCCCGGTGCTATAGCATCGCTACGCGATGGCAGACCTTGAGGCCGGCACGAGGACGAGCGTACCCGAACTGATGAGCCCGGCGGGCCACTGGCCGCAACTGCGCGCCGCTGTGGAAGCCGGGGCCGACGCCGTGTACTTCGGTCTCGGCCACTTCAGCGCCCGCTCCAAGGTCGGCTTCGCGCTCGACGAGGTGCCGGACGTGATGCGCGAGCTGCACGGCCGCGCCGTGCGTGGCTACGTCACCTTCAACACGTTGGTCTTCGACGACGAGCTGACGGCGGCCAGACGCGCCCTCGAGGCGCTCGGAGCCGCCGGAGTCGACGCCGTGATCGTGCAGGACGTCGCCGCCGTCGCGCTGGCGCGCGAGGTGGCGCCCGACGTCGAGGTGCACGGGTCGACCCAGATGTCGATCACCAGCGCCCAGGGCGCGGAGCTGGCACGCTCCTTCGGCTGCGCCCGCGTGGTGCTCGGCCGCGAGCTGAGCCTGACCGACATCGCACGCGTCCGCCAGGCCACGGACGTCGAGCTGGAAGTGTTCGTGCACGGGGCGCTGTGCGTGTCCTACTCCGGGCAGTGCTTCTCGAGCGAGGCGTGGGGAGGCCGGAGCGCCAACCGGGGCCAGTGCGCCCAAGCCTGCCGTCTGGTGTACGACCTCCTCGTAGACGGTGAACGGCGTGACCTCGGCGAGTACCGCTACCTCCTCTCGCCCGGCGACCTGTACGCGCTCCACCAGGTGCCCGAGCTGGCGCGGATCGGGGTGAGCTGCCTGAAGATCGAGGGGCGTTACAAGGACGCCGACTACGTCGCCCTCACCACCGCGGCCTACCGCGAGGCGCTCGACGCGTACGCCGCGGCGCGCCCCCCGCGGATCGGAGAGGCGGAGGAGCGCGACCTTGCGCAGGTCTACTCGCGGGGGCTCGGACCGTGGTTCATGCAGGGCACGGACCATCAGCAGGTCGTGATCGGGCGCGCGCCGCGCCACCGCGGGGTGAAGGTGGGTGAGGTGGCCGCGGTCGAGGCGGACGGCGTCAGGGTGCGGCTCGCCGCCCCTGCCACCGCGACCGCGACCGCTGCCCACGGCGCGCCGGAGCGCGACGGCGGCGTCGCCGTCAAGCCCGGCGACGGCGTGGTCTTCGACGCGGCCCACCGCCGGAGCCCCGAGGAGCGCGAGGAGGGCGGCCCCGTCGTGCGCGCCGAGCCGGCGGGCAGCGGCGAGGTGAGGCTGGCGTTCCTCCGCGGGAGCGTCGACCTAGGCCGCGTCGCGCCCGGCGACTGGCTGTGGCGCACCCACGACGCCGACGTGGCCGCCAAGGCCAGGCCCTACTTGAGCACCGCCGAGCCCCTGTACACGCGCGCGCTCCGCCTGGAGGTCGGCGCGCGCGTCGGCGCGCCGCTCGTGATCACCGGGCACGCCACCGGCCCAAGGGGCGAGGTGAGCGCGACGGTCGCCGGCACTGCGCCCCTGGTCGTCGCGACGCGCCACGGGCTGGACCTCGAGCAGGCGCGGCGCCAGCTCGGGCGGCTGGGCGGCACGCCGTACCACCTGGGCGAGCTGAACCTCACCACTACCGGCGAGCCGTTCGTGCCGGTCAGCGAGCTGAACCGGCTCAGGCGCGAGCTCGTCGAGCGGCTGCAGGCGGCGCGCCTCGACGTGAGCGCGCGACTCGCGGACGGCACGGCCCGGAACGCATCGTCGGGCGCGGCGGCTCAGCGACCGGCCCCCGGGCCCGGTGGGCAGGCACCCGCCGTCGCTCCGAGGACCGGCACCGCCCGCGCGCCCGGGCCTGGGGCGCGGGCCCCGAACGCCGGCGGCCGCCTGCACCTGCTCGTGCGCACCCCCGAACAGCTCGATGCCGTGCTGGAGGCGGTCGCCGACCGCTCGGCCGCCCTGCCCATCGCCAGCGTGACCCTCGACTACCTCGAGCTGTACGGCCTCAGGCCGTCGGTGGAACGCGCGCACGAGGCGGGGATCGCGGTCCGCGTCGCGTCGCCCCGCGTCCTGAAGCCAACGGAGCAGAACGTCGTCAGGTTCCTCCTGGGGCTGGGGGCCGGCATCCTCGTGCGCTCCGGCGGGCTGCTGCACGACCTCGCGCGCCTGAACGCCGACGAGCGCCCCGAGCTGCACGGCGACTTCAGCCTGAACGTCACCAACGCCGGCTCGGCCGACGCCTACCTCGCCCTCGGGTTGAGCGGCTTCGCGCCCGGCCACGACCTCAACGGCAAGCAGGTCGCCGAGTTGGCCGCCGCCGTGGGGGGCGAGGCCGTCGAGGTCATCGCCTACCACCACCTGCCCGTCTTCCACACGGAGCACTGCGTCTTCTGTCGGTTCCTGTCCGACGGGCACGACTTCCGCGACTGCGGTCACCCGTGCGAGACGCACCGCCTCGCCCTGCGGGACGCGCGCGGGCGCGAGCATCCGGTCCTCGCTGACGTCGGGTGCCGCAACACCGTCTTCGGCGGCGAGGCGCAAGTGGCCACTAAGCACCTCGCCGCCTGGTGGGAGGCCGGCGTCCGCGACTACCGCCTGGAGTTCGTCCACGAGGATGCCGCGGCCGTCCTGGCGGTCACGCGGGCGTTCGCCGGCGCGCTTGCGGCCACCGCGTCTGGCGACTACCGCCCGGCGCTCTTGGAGGAGCGCCTGGCGGGCGCCGTCGGCGCCACGACGGAAGGCAGCCTGTACGTGCCGCGCAAGGCGGCCGCCGTCCAGCTCTAGGCGGTCGTCCTCCACCCGGCCGGCGAGCGCCCGCGACCGCCGCCCTAGAACAGCCACGGGATGAGCACCAGTCCGACCGCCGCCATCAGGAGCTGGAGCGGCAGACCGACCCTCACGAAGTCGACGAAGCGGTACGCCCCCGGCCCCACGACGAGGGTGTTGACCGGCGTCGCCATCGGCGTGCAGAACGACGCCGCCGACGCGAGCGCCACCATCATCAGCGCGCCTTCCGGCGCGACGCCGACCGTGGTAGCGGCGCCGAGGGCGACAGGGGCGAGCAGCACGGCGGTGGCCGTGTTGGACATGAGCTGGCCGAGGCTCGCCGTCAGGAGGTAGATGCCGGCCAACAGGACCAGCTCGCCCGACCCGCCGAACGCGGCGACCATCCCGTCGGCGACGAGCCGCACGCCGCCGGTCAGCTCGAACGCCGTCGCCAACGGCAGCATGCCGGCGATGAGCACGACCGACTGCCACTGGATGGAGCGGTAGGCCTCCTCGGCCGAGAGGCAACGCGTGCCCACCAAGGCCACGGCCGCCAGCATGACGGCCACGACAGGCTCGAGCCAGCCGGCCGACATGCTGACGAGCATGAGCAGCATGATGACGGCCGCGACAGGGGCGAGGCGCCGCCTGGGGGCGAGGCGCTCGCCGCCGGCCTCGCTGAGCACCACCGCGTCGAGGCGCTCGCCCTCGAGCCTCGCGATGGCCGCCAGGGTGCCCTGCACCAGGAGGGTGTCGCCGAAGCGCAGGCTCGTCTCCGCCAGGCGCAGCTCACCGCTGCCCTCCGTCACCTGCTCCTGGCCGCGCCGCAGAGCCACGACCTGGACCCGGAACCGTTCGCGGAAACGGAGTTCGGCGAGCGTCCTACCGAGCCAGCCTGACCGCGGGGTGAGCAGGACCTCGGCGAAGGCGAGGTTCGCCGGCACGGTGCCCTCGAGCCCGTCGACCGTCTCGAGCGGTGCGCCCGCCTCGGACGCGGCAGCGGCCAGGCCGTCCGGACCGCCCTGCAGGAGCACGCGGTCGCCCTCGCTCAGCTCCGTGGCAGGACCCAGGCGCTTGGAGTGGCCGAGGTGGCGGCGCGACCGGCGGCCGCTCCGCACCGCCTCCGGCTCGGTGTCGACCGCCAGGACCCGCACGCCGTGGCGCTCCGGCCAGGCGAGCGCCCCGAGGCTCGAGCCGATGACGGGCGAGCCGGGTGCGAGCGTCAGCCGCTTGAGCCTGGCAGTGAGCCCGAAGCGCTCCGCCACCGCGCTCAGGTCGTCCGCCCTGACCCGACCCGCGTCGCCCGGCGTGGACGGAGCGGCAGCCGGCAGCAGGCGCCGCCCCACGAAGGCCATGTAGGCCGTGGCGACCGCGAGCATCGCCAACCCAAGCGGCGTGAACCGGAAGAAGCCGAAGGGCGCCCGGCCTGCGCCCTCGAGCGCCTGCGAGACGACGAGGTTCGGCGGGGTGGCGATCAGCGTCAGCATGCCGCCGACGAGCGCCGCGTACGCCACCGGCATGAGGAGCTTGCTCGGGCTGACCTTCGCCCGCCACGCCATGGCGGCGGCGATCGGCAGCATGACGGCCACCGTGCCGGTAGAGCTCATGAAGCCCGAGAGGAGGCCGGTCGCGAGCATGGTCGCCACCACCATGGCGGCCTCGGAGCGGCCGGCGACACGCCCTAGCAGCCTGCCCACCGCCCCGGCCAGCCCCGTGTTCACCAAGGCGAAGGACACGACGAAGAGGCCGGCGATCATCACGACGAGCGGGTCGGCGAACCCCGCGAGCGCCTGGCGCGGCGTGAGCACGCCCGTGAGGATCAGGGCCAGGACGACGAGCAGGGCGACCATGTCGAGCCTCACCCTGTCCGAGACGAAGAGCGCTACGGCGCAGCCGAGGATCAAGAAGACGGTCAACGTGGCGCCTGCCATACCCCAAGGTACGGTCTCGGAGTGCGTCCCGGGGAGGTCGGAAGCCCCGAAATGCCGGTTCCTGGCAGCCATCCGACGTGAGGTTTTCCACATGAGCGCCTTTTTCCCCTATCCCATCGCCACGTGTCGGGATTTTCTCGCGCCCCATCCCCTATACTCTCGGCGAGTTCATGAAAGGAGCTCAAGCATGGCCAAGGCTAAGAGCCCGAGCAAGAAGGCAGACAAGACCGTGAGCAAAGCCGACCTCGTCGCCGAAGTCGCGGAAGCCACCGGTCAGTCGAAGAAGGCCGTCAAGGAGACGATGGATTCTCTCCTCGCTTCCATGACCTCCAGCATCTCCAAGGGCAACAAGGTCACGCTGACCGGCTTCGGCACGTTCGAGGTCCGCAAGCGCAAGGCCCGCACCGGCGTCAAGCCCGGCACGACCGAGAAGATCAAGATCCCGGCCAGCCAGTACCCCGCCTTCAAGGCCGGCAAGAGCCTGAAGGACACCGTGAGCGGCAAGAAGCCCACCGCCAAGAAGGCCCCGGCCAAGGCGGCCGCCAAGAAGAAGTAAGCGCCTTCTCGCAGAAGTCGCTTCTTTTCTTTTAGGGGCGAGCGGGACCGAACGGTCTGGCTCGCCCCTGTCCTTATTGGATCCGTTCGGGGGCTACGCGCGACGGCCGGGCCCGGTCAGTCTGCCCCTAGGAGCGCGGCCTGGGCCGCGAGCGCGAGGCCGCGCGCCGAACCGTGCGGCGCCAACGCGATGACGTCGGGCTCCTCGGCGACCGCCGGCACCTCGAGGGTGGCGAACTGGGAAGCCACGAGCGCCGGTGGGAAGAAGTGGCCGTGCCGCCGGCCGAGGCGCTCCTCGATCTCGGCTCGGTCTACCTCGAGGTAGACGAAGCGGACCCCGGGCCCCGCCCCGCGCAGCACGTCGCGGTAGACGCGCCGCAGCGCGCTGCAGGCCACGACGACGCCGCGGCCGGTAGCACCGTCGCCAGCGGCCCCCAGGGCGGTTGCGGCGGCATCGGCCTCCAGCGCAGCCCCGCCGCCCGCCGACGCGCCGGCTCCAACCGACCCGCCCACCAACCCGCCAGCCAGCGTCGCCTCGACGCGCTCGAGCCACGGCCACCTGTCCTCGTCCGTCAACGGGGTGCCGGCCGCCATCTTCGCCTTGTTGGACGCCGGGTGCAGGTCGTCGCCGTCGACGAAGGTGGCGCCCAGGAGGCGTGCCAGCTCGGCGCCGACGGTGCTCTTCCCGGAGCCGGACACGCCCATGACGACCACGGCGTGACCCACCCGCTAACCCTTGTGGCGGTAGAGGGTCTCCCCCGCCTTGGCCACGTACAGGACGCCCTCGTCCTCCCTGCCGATCCAGTCGGCGGGGTCGATCGTGGCCGGGTCGAGGTAACCGAGGGCGAGCTCGGCGCACTTCTCCGGTGGGACGCGCGAGGCCAGCGTGACCTTGGCGCGCGGGTACTCGACCCCGTCCGCGAAGCGGCCGTCGCCCCGCACGTGCGTCGAGTGGGCGAGGACCCCGAGCGGGACGTCCGCGAACCGGTCCCACTGCTTCAGGAAGTACTCCAGGACGTGGTAGCCGATGGCCTCGATGTGCTCGCCGTGCACCGCGCTGATCTCGCTCAGGTGCGGCGCGTAGATGATCAGCTCGCCGCCTTCAGCAAGGGCGGGCTCGAGCTTGTACATCGCCTTGCCGGCCGTCCACAGCTCCTCGTACATGGGTGGGGCGCAGGAGAGCACGCGCTCGAACGGGCGGTCGACCCAGCGCACGTGGCGTGCGCTCGACAGGTCGGCGGCGGCCGACCAGGCGCGATAGACGTCGCCGATGAACACGCCGGCGAGGTCCTTGCCCTCGACCACGACGGCCGCGAGCGTCACCGGCGTGCTCAGGAGCTCGGCGGCGGCGTGGATCATGGCCCTGACGGGCGTGTCCTTGATGCCGATGGTGCCCCTGACGCCCGCCAGCGCGCCGAGCCAGTGGGTGACGTTGATCATGTCGTGGCCGCTGATGCCCGGGAACAGGTACTTGGCGCCGCCGGAGTAGCCGACGACCTCGTGCGGGAAGGTCGGGCCGATGATGAGCACGTGGTCGCTCTCCACGGCCGCCCGGTTGAGGCGCACGTCCACGTCGCCGCCGAGCGTCGGGTGCCAGCGCTCGCCGGCGATCTCCTTGACGCGCGCCTGCGTGAGCGTGCCGATGCTCACGAGGGTGTCCGGCTCGTACCACGCATGGTTGACGATACGCACGCCGGGGTAGTCGCGCGCCTTCTCCTCGGCGGTGAGGCCGACGAGGCGCAGCAAGTGGTCGTCGGCGAGCGGCACGTGGGTGCCGAGCGCGACCATGAACGTGACCGCCGCTGCGTCGTCCAGCGCGCGCATGGCGCCCCTGAAGAGGAGGGGGAGCGGCACCGTGCGCGTGTGGTCGGGGATCAGGACCAGGACGCGCTGGTCAGTGAACCTGCCGGCGAGGCCGGCGTTCAGTGAGGTGAGCACCTGCTCTGCGTCCAGCACTGCCCCGGGCTCGGCCACCAGCGCTACGCTCAGGCCGTCGGGCGGGCCGGAGCTCGTGGAAGGAGCGCCTGCGGCGGCGGCTCGTCTTCGGTCTGAGTTCTCCATGTCCTACACAGCCTAGTCCGTCTGGCCGCCGCCGGTCACGACCGGCCCAGTCGTGCCGGCCACCTGGCGAGCGGCCCGCCGTCCCGACCGACCGAGTGCGCCCCGTGGCGGCGGCGCGGCATCGACATGACCGCGGTCAACGCCCTGGCGCGCTCGCAGGGCATACCATCCGGGCGTGACGACGCAAGCAGACCCTCAGACCCACCGGCGCGAACCGCGCGTCATGGTCGTTTACGCCACCATGTTCGGCGCCACCGAGGAGGTGGCTGAGACCGTGAGCCACGCCCTCGCCGCGGAGCTCGACGCTGAGGTGCAGTGCCGCGACGCCGGCTGGCTGGACTTCGCGGAGCTCGAGGACCAGGACCTGATCGTCATAGGCTCCTGCACCTGGAACATCGGGCAGCTGCCCAGCGACTGGGAGGCCCGCCTCCAAGAGCTCGCCCAGCGCGACCTGCGCGGCAAGCTCGTGGCCCTCTTCGGCACGGGCGACGCGCGCGGCTACCCGGACACGTACCTCGACGCGCTCGACGCCATCGCCAAGGCGGCCACGGCGGCCGGTGCGACCCTGATAGGCGAGTGGTCGACGGCCGGCTACCGCTTCGCCGGCTCGCTCGCCCTGCGCGGCAGCAACTTCGTCGGCCTCGCGCTCGACCAGGACAACGACGACGACCTCACCGACGCGCGCATCGGCGTCTGGTGCGCGCAGTTGGCCAACGAGGTCGAGCGGGCGGGTCGGTCGTCCACACCAGTGACAGGTATAGTCGCGTCAGAATGCCTGACACCCACGTGAGCGCGCACGACCACGCCGTAGCGCGCGGCGCATGGGGCGCACCGGACGCGCGTAGCGTCCCGGCGCTCCTGCGCGCACGCGCCGATGACCCCGGCACCGCCCTGCGCGTCAAACGCCTCGGGCTCTGGGAGAAGATCAGTTGGGCCGAGTACGCGCGGCGCGTCAACGCCCTCGCACGCGAGCTGATCCACCTCGGGCTCGAGCGGGGCGAGCGCGTGGCGATCCTCTGCGAGAACCGGCCTGAATGGCTCATCGCGGACCTCGCCGTCCAGACTGCCGGGGGCGCCACCGTCGGCGTCTACACGACGAGCAGCCCCGAGCAGCTCGCCTATCACGTCAACCATTCGGACTCCGTCGGCCTCGTCCTCGAGGACGCCGAACAGCTCGAGAAGTGGCTCGCGGTGCGCGAGAGGTGCCCGAGCGTGCGCTGGGTGCTCGTTGTCGAGCCGGAGGACGTGGACGGCACCGTCCCTTGGGAAACGACGCTGGCGGCGGGCGCGGAGCGCTACGCGGCCGACCCGGGGCCGGTCGAGGCCCGCCTGGCAGCCGTGGCGCCGGACGATGTCGCACTCTTCATCTACACGTCCGGCACGACCGGCAACCCCAAGGGCGCCATGTTGTCGCACGCCAACCTCCTCTGGGCCATCGACTCGCTGGCCGACGTCGTGTCCATGTCCGGGCGCGACGAGCTCCTCTCCTTCCTGCCCCTCTCGCATATCGTCGAGCGGCTCATCAGCGTGACGGCGCCCTTGCGGTTCGGCTATACCGTGTCGTTCACGGAGAACCTCGATACCGTGCTGACCAACCTGCAGGAGATCCGCCCCACGGTCTTCTTCGCCGTGCCGCGCATCTGGGAGAAGCTCCACTCGCTCGTCGAGCTGCACATGAAGGACGCGAACCCGATCAAGCGCGTGGCCTACGGCGCGGCGCTCGGGGCCGCGCGCGGGGGCAACCCGCTGGGGGTGGCGCTCGCGCAGCTCGCCGTGCTGCGGCTACTGAGGCTGAGGCTCGGCCTCGACCGCGTGCGCATCGCCATCTCGGGCGCCGCGCCGATCGCGCCGGAGATCATCGCCTACTTCCGGACGCTTGGCGTCGACGTGCGCGAGGGCTTCGGCCTGACCGAGTCGACGGGCCTCATAGCCATCCACCGCGGCGACGGGCGGCTCGGCACGGTCGGGCGGCCGTTCAAGGGCGTCGAGGTGCGCATAGCCGATGACGGCGAGATCCTGAGCCGCAGCCCCGGCAACTTCCTCGGCTACCACAAGGACCCGGCCGCCACGGAGGAGGCGCTCGCGGGCGGCTGGCTGCGCACGGGCGACGTCGGCGCGCTCGACGACGACGGCCAGCTGCGCATCACGGACCGCAAGAAGGACATCCTCATCACCGCGGGCGGCAAGAACATCGCCCCGCAGAAGATCGAGAACCAGCTCAAGTCCTCGGCGTACATCAACGACGCCGTCGTGATCGGCGACCGCCGCAAGTACCTCACGGCGCTGCTCGTGCTCGACGAGGACAACGTCACGTTCTGGGCGGCAGAGAAGCAGCTCTCCTACTCGACTTACACGGACCTGGCGAGCAACCCGGAGGTGCGCGAGCTCATCGAGGGCGAGGTGCAGCGCGTGAACGCGACGCTCGCGCGCGTCGAGACCATCAAGAGGTTCGCCATCCTGCCCAAGCGGCTCTACCACGAGGACGGCGAGGTGACCGCGACCCTGAAGGTGAAGCGCTCGAGCGTCGCCCGCAAGTACGCGGACCTGATCGAGGAGATGTATGCCTGACCGCCGTCCCGCTCGCCCCGAGGCGCACCCCGGCGCCCCGACCCCGCCGACGAGGAGCCCAAGTGCTCTTCCGTGAGCGCTACGAGCACGAGCTGCGGCTCGTCAGGGGCTCCCAGGCCTGGGTGATCGCCGGACTGGCCGGCGCGCTCCTCTTGGCCCTGCCCTTCCTGGTCAAGGGCTACCTCGTGTACAACATGACGCTCTTCCTCGTGTACGCGCTCGTGGCCCTCTCGTTGTCCGTGCTCGTCGGGTTGACCGGCCAGGTGTCGCTCGGGCACGCGGGGTTCCTGGCGGCCGGAGCGTACGTCTTCGTGCTGGCTACGCAGAACGGCTTCCCATACCTCCTGGCGGTCCTAGCGGCCGTGCTCGTCTCGGCCGTCCTCGGCGTCGTGATCGGCGTGCCGGCTCTGCGGCTCGAGGGGCCCTACCTCGCCATCGCCACGCTCGGCTTCGGGCTGGCCATCCAGCAGATCCTGACCAACTGGCGCCTGGTGGGCGCCTCGACGGGCACGCTCGTCGACCGGCCCGTCATCTTCGGCATCGACTTCTACGGCGACCGCGCGTACTACTACCTCGTGCTCGCGCTGGCCGGGTTCGTCACCTGGATGCTCTTCAACCTCGAGCGCTCGCACATCGGGCGGGCGTTCAGGGCCACGCGCGACGCCGACCTCGCGGCACAGATGAGCGGCATCGGGCTGGCGCGCTACAAGACGTTGGCGTTCGTCATCTCCGCCGCCGTCGCCGGCTTGGCGGGCGCCCTCTACGGCCCGCTGGTCGGTTACATCACGCCGGAGGGCTTCAACCTGCTGCTCTCCATCAAGTTCCTCCTCATGACGGTCGTCGGTGGGCTCGGTTTCCTGCCCGGCGCGCTGTTGGGCGCCGGCTTCATCACGGGGCTCGACCTCATCCTCTCCACCTTCCGCTCCTGGTCGCAACTGACGTTCGGCGCCGTGGTCATCGCCGTCATGATGCTCGAGCCGGCGGGGCTGTACGGGCGCTGGCTCAAGATCAAGCAGTTCTGGAAGTCGTGGCCGCTATGACGCCGACCGCGGGAACGCACCGATGAGCGGCTTCGACCAGTTCGTGCAGGCCCTGGTCAGCGGCGCCAGCGTCGGCAGCGTCTACGCGCTCGTCGCCCTCGGCCTCGTCCTCCTCTACCGCACGACGCGCATCCTCAACTTCGCCCACGGCGACCTGGGCGTGGCCGGCACGTTCGTCGCGTACACCCTCCTCACCCAGCTCAGGCTGCCGTTCGGGCTCGCCTTCCCGCTCGCGCTCGTGGCCGCCGCCGTCATCGGGATGCTCGTCTACCTGCTCCTGGTCCGGCCAGCCAAGAACCAGACCGAGCTCGGACTCCTCATCCTGACGCTCGGCCTGGCGCTCGCGCTCGGCGGCCTCGACGCGCTCGTGTTCGGCACCGACAACAAGCTCGTGCCTACGGTCGTGGCGGACAGGATCCTCCGGTTCGGCGGCGTCTCCTTGAGCCTCGTCTCCATCGTGACGTCGCTGCTCGGCGTCGTCCTGATGCTGGCCCTCTGGGCGCTCCTCTCGTTCACTAAGCTCGGCGTCGCGATGCGCGCCGTCGCGCAGCGGGAGGACGTGGCCGAGGCGATGGGGCTGCCGGTGCGCACGGTCCTCATGGCCACGTGGGCGGCGGCGGCCGTGCTCGCCGCCGCCGCGGCGCTCCTCTTCGCCCCTACCACCCTGCTCAACCCCAACATGATGCTCGACCCCTTGAGCAAAGGGTTCGTCGCCGCCGTCATCGGCGGCATGAACTCCCTGCCCGGCGCGGTGGTCGGGGCCTACATCCTCGGGGTCCTCGAGCTGCTCGTCGGCCTGTACGTCTCGCTCGAGTTCAAGGCGTCGTTCGCCTTCCTCGTCGTGGTGCTCGTCCTGGTGCTGCGGCCCCACGGGCTGCTCGGCAGGGCGGACGTCAAGCGCGTCTGACGCGCGCGCGTTTCCCGAAGCCCCCGACCTGACCTCCGAGCGCCGCTCTCGGTGCGTGATACGTTGATGACGTCAGGAACCACCTCACTACCCGCTAGACGGGAACAGGAAAGGAGCAACATGAAGCGGCTTCTAGCCTTGATCACGGTCGGCGCCGTCCTGGCGTTCGCCCAGGCAGCCGACCCGGGCGTCACCGACACGGAGGTCCTCCTCGGTAGTTGGGGCCCGCAGTCCGGCCCGGCGGCGGCCTGGGGCACCGTCAACATCGCCATCGACGCGTACTTCCGCTACCTCAACGACCAGGGCGGCATCAACGGCCGCAAGCTCGTGCTCAGCTCGCGAGACGACGGCTACGATCCGGCCCGCACGGTCGGCGCCGTGCGCGAGCTCATCGACCGCGACAACGTCTTCGCGTTCGTGGCGGGCGTCGGCACGGCCAACGGCCAGGCCGCCATGCCGCTGATCAAGCGCGCCGGCACGCCGTGGGTCGGACCCGCCACCGGCGCGGTCGTCTTCACGGACGAGTCGGACGGGCTCATCTTCACGTCGTTCACCGACTACGTCGTCGAGGCGACGCTCATGACGCGCCACGCCGTCGAGACCCTCGGCAGCAAGAACATCGCGATCTTCTACCAGAACGACGGCTACGGCGAGGAGGGCCTCCGCGGCCTCGAAGCCGAGGTCGCGCGCCTGCAGGCGGCCGGCTACGACGTCACCATCGGCGACCGGGTCAGCTACGAGCGCGGCACGACCAACCAGGGCGTCCAAGCGCTGCGCCTGCGCGGCTCCGGGGCCGACACCGTGCTGATGTTCTCCGATCCGAGCGCGGCCGCCACGCTGGTCGGCGAGTTCCAGCGCCTCGACTACACGCCGCAGATGCTCGCCTCGGTCACCCTCCTCGACCCGGCGCTGATGGCCAACCCGGCCATGCAGGGAGCGCTCTTCTCCGTGTTCCTGCGCCTGCCGAGCGTCATCGTCGGCGAAGGCAACGGCGACCCCATCGCCGACCAGCTCTACCGCGACGTCATCCTCGCCTACGCCCCCGAGATCGCTCGCGACCCGTTCAGGGCGCTCGCCGGCATCGCCTTCGCCGAGCCGGCCGTGCTGGCGCTGCAGGCGGCCGGCCGCGACCTGACGCGCGAATCGTTCGTGGAGGCGCTGAAGGGGATCGACGGTTACGACACCGGCCTCTACCACAGCCTCTCGTTCAAGGACGGCTACCAGGGCAACAACTCCGTGATGCTCCTGCAGGTGACCCCGCAGGGCTTGCGGCCCGTCTCCGACTGGCTCTCGCTGTAACGGCCGTCCGGGCGTGGGGTGCGTGAGGGCGCCCCACGCCCTTATCTTGTTGCTGTGACCAACGACCTGCTCGCCCTCGAGAGGGTATCGCTCTCCTTCAGGGGGCTCACCGCGCTCTCCGACGTCTCGCTTGGCATAGCGCCAAGCGAGGTCGTGGCCCTCATCGGGCCCAACGGCGCGGGCAAGACCAGTCTGTTCAACGTCGTATGCGGTTTCTACCGACCGCGCTCCGGCACGGTCCGGTGGCGCGGCGCGGACATCACCGGCAAGGCGCCCCACATGGTCGCCCGCCTCGGCATCGGGCGCTCTTTCCAGAACATCGAGCTGTTCAAGTCGCTCACGTGCCTCGACAACCTGCTACTCGGGCGGCACCTGCACGTCAAGTCGAACGTGTTCTCCGCCATGCTCTCCACCCGCGGCTGGGTGCGCGACGAGGTCGCCCAACGGCGGCGCGCCGAGGAGCTGATGGACCTCCTCGACCTGCAGGCGTACCGCGACCAGCGCGTGGGCGCGTTGCCGTACGGCGTCCAGAAGCTCATCGAGGTGGCGCGCGCGCTGGCGACGGAACCGACGCTCCTGCTGTTGGACGAGCCGGCCGCCGGCATGACGGTCGAGGAGAAGGACGACATGATGGTCACGCTCCTCCGCCTGAGGCGCGAGCTGGACCTCACGATGCTCGTGGTCGAACACGACCTGCGGGTCGTCAGCCGCCTGGCGGACCGCGTCGTGGTGCTCGACCACGGGGTGAAGATCGCGGACGGCTCCCCTGGCGCCGTCCAGGACGACCCGGCGGTCGTGCGCGCCTACCTGGGCAGCACCAAGCTGGCCCCCGAGTCCGCCGGCCTCGAGGTCGCGCCGTGAGCGCCAGGCCCGCGAACGCTCCGGCGGCGAGCGGGCAGGCCGCCCTTGGCGCGGTCGGCCCCCTCCTGGAGCTGCGCACCGTCGAGAGCGGCTATCACAAGCAGCTGCGCGTGCTCAAAGGCGTGTCGCTCAGCATCATGCCCGGCACCTGCGTGGCCGTGCTCGGCTCCAACGGCGCCGGCAAGAGCACCATGCTCAAGACGATCATGGGGCTGGTGGAGGACGAGCCACGCAAGGGCACCGTCTGGGCGCTGGGCAAGGACGTCACGCGCGCCGACACGGAGCGCATCTCGCAAGCCGGGATCGCGTACGTGGTCGAGGACCGCGGCATGTTCCCGGACCTGACGGTGGCCGAGAGCCTGCGCCTCGGCGCCTTCCACCGGAACGACCGGGCCGCCATCAACTCGGACCTCGAGCGCATGTTCACGTACTTCCCCCGGTTGGCCGAGCGGCTAAAGCAGGACTCGGGCACGCTCTCCGGCGGCGAGCAGCAGATGCTCGCCATCGCCAGGGCGCTGATGAGCCGCCCGAAGCTCCTGATGCTCGACGAGCCGAGCCTCGGTCTCGCGCCCATGCTCGTCGAGGAGATCTTCCGGGTCATCCGCGCTATCAACCGGGAGGGCATGGGCATCCTGCTGGTGGAGCAGAACGCCAACCAGGCGCTCGCCATCGCGGACTACGGTTACGTGCTCGAGGGCGGACGCTTCGTGCTCGAGGGCACCGCGGCAGAGCTGCGCGGCAACGAGAACGTGCAGGAGTTCTACCTGGGGGTGCGTACCGGCGGCGACGAGCCGCGCTTGCACGTGCGGCGGCGGCGCAGACGCTGGAACTGAGGCGAGCTCGACAGGGGGGCCGTCAGGCGGCCGTCATGAAAGACGGCGCCCGCGGTGCCGTCCTCTCGGACCGACCACCGCGGGCGCCGTTCTTAGGCTAATGAGCGCTTAGCTCAGTAGCGACCGCCGGCAGTAGAGGCCGTGACGACCACGTTGGCCGCCTGGAGGCCCTTCTTGCCCTGCTCGACGTCGAAGGAGACTTCGTCGCCTTCGTTGAGGTTACGGAAGCCCGCACCCTGGATGGCGGAGAAGTGAACGAAGACGTCGGGCTGACCGCCGCCTTGTTCGATGAAGCCGAAGCCCTTCTCGCTGCTGAACCACTTGACCTTGCCTGTTGCCATTTTCCATTTCCCTACTGTCGTGCTTGGCTTGAGGCCGAGCCCGACACACGATTTCCGGACCCGTAGGCCCTGTTCGGAAACACCCTTCAGGTTTTCCCGGAACGCCTCGAATACTACGACAGCGGCGACCCCATGGCAAGTGACGTCTGCGGCATCTGCCTAGACAGGACCGGTACGTGAAGGAACGGCCTGCGCCACTCTAATGCGGCGCGCTCATGCCCGACGCCGTGAAGCTACGGCCCCTAGCCGGCCGGCTCCGCCGTTTCCGAGCCCGTCGCGTCGCCGTAACCGTCGAGGTAGCCGCGCGCCTGCCGCGTGAACATGCGCGCGTAGGTGCCGCCCAGCTCCATCAGCTCCTCGTGCGTGCCGCGCTCGGTGATGTGCCCGGCGGTCAGCACGATGATGCGCTCGGCGAGCCTTACCGTGCTGAAGCGGTGCGAGACGACGACGGCGATGCGGCCGCGCGCCTGCTGACGCAGCGTCTCGATGACCTCGAACTCGGCATCGGCGTCGAGGGCGCTCGTGGGCTCGTCGAAGATCAGCACCGACCCGCCGCGGTAGTAGAGCCGCGCCAGGGCGATGCGCTGCCACTGGCCGCCCGACAGCTGCCTGCCGCCTTCGAACCACCGGCCCAGCATGTTGTCGTAGCCGGCGGGCAGGTTCGAGACGAAGCCGTCCGCGCCCGCGCGCCGGCCCGCGGCGCGGACGGCGGCGTCGAGCTCAGGCGCGGGCTCCTTGCCGTGCGGCATGCCGAGCGCCACCTTGCCGATGGCGATGTTCTCGCGGACCGTCATCTGGTACTGCCCGAAGTCCTGGAACACCGTGCTCATCTCGGCCCGCAGGCTGGCCGCGCTGAAACGCGCCGAGTCCTGGCCGTTCACCAGGATCTGCCCGCGCGACGGGCGGTAGAGGGCGGTCATGAGCTTCACGATGGTCGACTTGCCCGCGCCGTTCTCGCCGACGAGCGCCAGCGTCTCCCCTTTGCGCACCACGAACGACACGCCGTGGAGCACGTCGCTCTCCGTGAGGGGGTAGCGGAAGCTGACGTCGCGGAACTCGATCTCGGTGATCGGTCCGGCCCACTCCTCGCCCGCCTCGGCTCCGCTCGTCGGGAGCTCGAGGAACTCGAAGAGGTTGCGCATGTAGAGCAGGTTCTGGTAGATGCCGCTGAAGCCGGAGAGGAGGTTCCCAAACTGGCTCTGCAGCTGCGAGATGCCCTGGATGAACATGCCGAAGTCGCCGACCGTGAGGAGGCCGGCCGCGGCGCGCCTCAGCACGAGGTAGGTGGCCGTGCCCACCATGCCGGTGGAGAAGAGCGACGTCGCCAACCCCCAGCCGCTCCGCCGCCTGATCATGGACACGAGCTGCGCCCTGAACTTGAGGTAGTACTCCTGCCAGCGCTCCATGAGGTAGCCGCCGAAGTCGAAGAGCCGGATCTCCTTGACGGCCTGGTCGCTCGTGAGGAGCGAGCCGAGGTAGTTCTGGCGGCGCGCGTCCTCGGCGAAGCGCCTGAGCATGCGGTAACCCTCGGTGCCGAAGCGCGAGGACGAGATGACGCTCGGAACGGAGGCGACGAGCACCAGCGGCACTACCGCCCAGCCGAGCTGAAGCATGATGGCGCTCACGGAGCCGAGGGTCAGGAGCGACTGCCCGAGCGACACGACCTGCGTGAAGACCCCGAGCGGCCTAGAGCCGACCTCGCGGTAGGCGTTCTGGAGGGCGTCGTAGCTCTTCGGGTCCTCGAACTGCGCCATCTCGAGCTGCGACGCCTTGGCGAGGATCAGGCGGCTGATGCGGTTCTGGAGGGAGTCGCCGAGGAGCTCCTGAGTGGAGCGCTGGAACGTGCTCAGCGCGCTCGTCACGGCCGTGAGACCGACCTGGACGAGCAGGAGCGTGAGCATGCGGCTCAAGGCCTCCGCAGGCGAGCCGAACCCCCCGCCGATGGCCGCCGCCACCGCGTCGAGAAGGAGCTTGGCGACCCACAGGTTCGCGGCGGGCATGAGCGCCTGCACGACGCTCAGCGCGACCAGGCCGACCGTGGAGGCGCGGCTGGCGGAGAACACGAGGCCGAGGGTCGCCCTCAGGTCGCGCAGCTGCTGGCGCAGCGAGATGGGTGCGGTGGCCTCGGGGGCCTTCGGTGGGGGTCTGACCCCCCTGGCCTCGATCATGCGCAAGCCGGTCTACGGCAGCCGACGGTACGAAGCAGGAGTAGACGAAGCGGGACTAGGATCACGCGTGGCATTCTCGCACTGCGCGGCAGGCGTGCGCCGCATGCGCACCACATCGGGCGCCACGACCGCCGCCACGTCGGGCGCGACCGGGCGCCGGCCCGCCGACCGGGCAGGAGACCGCGGCCGTTGGCCCAACGCGGCATCCGGACCCGCCCGGGGAGGCGCCGGGCTAACCTTGGTGCCACATGCAGCCAGCAGCTCCCGAACCGTTCGAGACCTTGCGTTGGGAAGCGGCCGCCGGCGGCTTCGTGCGACTGGAAGCCCATCTCGCGCGCCTGGCCCGCTCGGCCGGCTACCTCGGCGTGACGTTCTCGGCTTCGGCGGCGCGCTCCGCGCTCGCCGCGGCGGCGACCGGGCTCGGTGGGACGGCGCGCGTGCGTCTGCTCATCACCGCGTCAGGCGCGCCGGTCGTGACGACCGCCCCCCTGCCCCCGGCCGCCGACGCGGTCGTGCCGGTGGGCGTCGCCTTCGAGCTCGTCGACGAGACCGACCCCCTCAGACGCCACAAGACGACGGCGCGCGGCCTCTACGACGAGGCCACGTCGCGAGCGCAGGCCCTCGGCCTCGCCGACATCGTGTTCCTCAACCGGCGCGGCACCGTAGCGGAAGGCGCCATCTCGAACGTGTTCGTGCCGCGAGGCGACCTGCTCGTCACGCCCCCCGTCGACGCCGGGGCGTTGCCCGGCGTGCTGCGGGGCGAACTGCTCGGCTCCGGCGACTGCGAGGTCGGCGAGCTGACCCTCGCCGACCTCGAGGCGGGCGAGTTCTACCTCGGCAACTCCCTGCGCGGCCTGCGCCGCGCGCGGCTGGCGCCGGGGATGGTGGTAGTCGGCGCAGAGCGGTGAAGGCAGCGCCGCGAACGCCAGCCCGGGCCGTCCCGGCGCGAGCGAGCGGCCCGCACGGGTACACTCTGTCAGTGATGCCGGTCAGCCCTTCGTCACCAGAGCCGCAGCCGAGCGAGCCGAGCTCGGCTCGCTCGGCGCCGGTCGCGACCGCCAACCCCTCGCCGCGTGCCGACTGGGTCGACTACAGCGCGGAGTTGCGCGTCTTCAGGAACCCCGCCTTACGGGCGGTGTTCGTCGTCGCTGGGCTCGTATCGGTGGGTCTCGGGATCGTCGGCTACATCGTGCCGGGCATGCCTGGCACCGTGTTCTTCTTGATCGCGACGTGGTTCTTCGCCCAGTCGAGCCCCAGGTTCTACAACTGGGTCCTCAACCATCGCGCCTTCGGGCCGCTCATCCGCGACTACCGGGCAGGAAAGGGGATACCCGGTTGGGTCAAGTGGTACGCCTCCGCGATGATCATCGGCTTCTCCGCGTTCAGCGTCTGGCTGGTCGGCTTCAAGCGCGGCAACACGTTGGTGGGCATCGTCATCGCCGCGGTCGCCCTGTACGGCGTCTGGTACGTGAACCATGTGCCGACGAAGGCGGCAGCGCCGGCCAAGGCAGCGGGCGGCGGCGGACCCGGCTGAGCGCTCGAACGCGCCGTCCGCGGCGCGAGCGGACGTACGTATGTACGGTGAGGGGCGCCGGCCAACGCGCGGCCGGCGCCCCTCACGCGCCTGTGCGGGCCGTCAGGTCAGCGTCGCCTCGACGGTGATGGCGACGCCGGCCAGAGCGCGCGACACGGGGCACGTGGCCGCGGCGGCCTGGACGTGCTCCTGGAACGTCGCCTCGTCCAAGCCGACGACCCTCACCTTGCTCACCAGGTGGCTCTTGCTCACGGTCATGGCGCCGTCGACGCGCTCCATGGTGATGGCCGCGGTCGTGGCGATGCTCTCCGGCACGTGCCCGGCGCCGGACAGGCGGCCCGATAGCGCCATCGAGAAGCAGCCGGCGTGGGCGGCCGCCAGGAGCTCCTCCGGGTTCGTGCCCGTCTCGGAGCCGGCGCCCTTCTCGAAGCGGGAGACGAACGAGAACGGCCCGCTGTAGGCGCCGCTGGCCAGGCTCATCGTGCCCTGACCTTCCTTGAGAGAGCCCTTCCAGGTCGCGTCTGCCTTGGTGACTGGCATGGTGTCCTCCTAAGTGGGGTGCGCCCGGCCCGGATCCGGTGCCGGCGCTCTAGACACGCGGTCCATCGTAGCCCGCGCCTCGGCCGGGATGGCCCCGCGCTGCGGCCGGCCCGGAGGGCGCCGCCGTCGGAGGCCGCCGCCGTGGCGCGCCCTACATGCCGGAGCACGGGGTCAAGATACGGTGGCCCGATGCCAACCACCGCTACCACCGAACCTGGCCAGCCCGACGCCTCCAGCGACGGCCGACCCGTCCTCCTCGTCATCAGCGGCAGCACGCGTCCCGTACGCAAGAGCACGGCGTTGGCCGACTGGCTGCGCGGCCTCGCCGACGAGCAGGGCGCCTTCGACGTCGACGTCGTGGAGCTGGCGGAGCTCGGCCTGCCCCTGCTCGACGAGCCGTACCATCCGCGGCTCCAGCGCTACCAGCACGAGCACACGAAGGCGTGGTCGCGGCGCGTGGAGCGCGCCAGCGCGGTCGTGTTCGTCACGCCTGAGTACAACCATTCGTACCCGGCGGGGCTCAAGAACGCGATCGACTACCTGAGCGTCGAATGGCGGGGCAAGCCGCTCGGTTACCTGACGTACGGCGGGGTGTCGGCCGGCACGCGTGCCATGGTCGCCCTGCAGCCCGTGGCGGTCGCCCTCGGGATGCGCGTGCTACCGCAGGCCGTGAACGTGCCGTTCGTCGCCAACGTCGTCGGCGAGGCGGGAACGGTGGACGCGAACGAGACGATGGTAGCCGCGGGCCGGGCCATGCTCGTCGCCCTCGCCAAGGCGGTCGCGGAGCAGCGGCTCCTGCGGGCTCAGCCGACGGGTTGACCGAAGTCGTACACGTCGCGGTCCGTGACGCCCACGTAACCGATGCGCTGGTAGATGGCGTTCGACGTCGGGTTGGCCAGGTTGGTGAACAGGGTCACGTGCCTGCGGCCGCTCGCCAAGAGATGCTCGGTCAGGGTCGCCGTGAGGGCCGTGGCGTAGCCGTGGCCACGCAGCTCCGGCGGGGTGTAGACGGGCCCGACGCGGACGCCGTGCCTGGTCGCCCCGCGGGCGCCCGCCAGGCTCACTACCCGCCCAGCGTGCTCCCACAGCCATAGCCCGCCGCTGTCGGAGGCGAGGTCGCGGCGCACGACGTCCGCCACCTGCTCGCGCGTGGAAGGCTGCTCGTACGGCAGCGCCTCCTCCCTGAAGCGCGCGACGAGGTCCACGAGCAGGTCGACCTGATCGAGGCCCGCCTTCACCATGGCGCCCGGCACGCCGCTCACCCGCGTCACTTCGGTGCAGACGTAGACGCGCTCCTGCACGGTCCTGCTCACCGGGACGGCGCGGCGCTCGGCCCAAGCCTCGGCGAAAGCCGCCGCCAGCGCCACGGGGCCGAGGACGCCGGGGACGTCGAGGGGCCCGTCGCAAGCCGGCTCGTCGACCGGAGGCTCGAGCAACGCCTCGACCAGCGTCTCGGCGAGCTCCGCCACCGTCTCGGCGCCGGCCGCGGCGCTCCCCGAGGCCGCATCTCGGACGACCACGTCGCTCAGGATGAGCCGGTGCGGCGGGGTCTGGAGCGCCACGAGGGCGACGTCGCCTTCCGGACCCTCGACGATCGCCTGGTAGGCGTCGTCGAAGAGGCCGGCGACGACGGCCGGCAGGAGGCCGAGCTGGAGGCAGTTGGCCGCTTCCCGCTGGAGCATGAACGGCTCGGCCGCCGCGACGAAGGCGTGAGGGTCCGTGAAGCGTTTGAGCGTGAAGGGTCGTGGCACGCGTCGATGATATGCGAGGCGCGCTCCCTCACTTATCATCTGCTGGTGCCAGCGCCGGGTCCGTCCGCCCATGCCGTCGACGTCGAGCGCCTCACGGAGGCGACGGCGACGGCGACGCCGTTCCGGCTGACCGACCCGCCGCCCACGGCGCCACCCGGCAGCCGCGTCGTGCCGGCCACGAACCTCGCCCTCGGCACCGGCCTCATGGTGGCGTCGATGGTGCTCCTGCCCATCATGGACGGCCTGGCCAAGGGCCTCTCCGAGCGCTTGCCCGTGCCCATGATCATCTGGGCGCGCTACTTCTTCCACCTGCTCTGCCTGCTGCCGCTGCTCCTGGTCCGCTTCGGACCCCGGGCGCTCGTCCCGCGCCAGTTGGGGCTCCAGCTCGTCAGGGGTTCGCTCCTCCTGGCCGGCACCGCGCTCTTCTTCTTCGCGCTCGCCATGCTGCCGCAGGCCACGGCGCTCGCGCTCTTCTTCGTGTCGCCACTAGTCGTCACCATGCTCGCGCCGCTCCTCCTCGGCGAGCGCGTCGGCCCGTGGAGGGTCATCGCCGTGCTGGTCGGCTTCCTCGGCATCGTCCTCATCCTGCGGCCGGGCTCCGGGGCACTCGGCTGGGGCGCGGCGCTGGCCTTGGCGGCCGGCGTCGTGCACGCCTTCTACATGGTCTTCACGCGACGCTTGGCCGGCAGCGCGCCGCCGCTCCTCACGCTGGGCTACACGGCCGTGGTGGGCGCGATCGTGATGACCCTCGTCCTGCCGCTCGTATGGCAACGACCGGCGCCGGCCGACCTCGCCGTCCTCGCCCTCCTCGGCGTCCTCGCGGCGAGCGGCCACTTCCTGCTCATCAAGGCGTTCGACTACGCCCCAGCGACGTGGCTGGCGCCCGTCGGCTACTTCGAGATGCTCACGGCGGTCAGCTACGGCTACCTGGCGTACGGCTTCGTGCCGGACGCGCTTGGCTGGCTCGGCATCGTGATCGTGGTGGGCGCCGGCGTCGCCATCTCGCTCAAGGAGCAGCGCGCCATGCGAGGCCTGCGGCCGGGTAACTGACGGGCCCGCGAGAGCGCGTGGCGTCCGCCCCGGGCCGGGAGGGGCGGCTACAGCGCGGGCCCGGCCCTCAGCGCTTCTTGGGGATGGACAACGTCCGCCACTCGGGGCCGCGCCAATGCTTGGCGAGCAGCACGATCTGTCCGACGTGGTGACCCGTGTGCTCGTAGTTGCGCAGGATGGCCGCCACGACCCCCAGGGGCTGGTCCCTGATCGTGATAGTCCTGCCGAGGTCGGACGGCGTGAGCGCGGCCAACGCGTCGAACACGACAGCGAACGCCTCGTCCCAGGCGGCCAGCATCTCCTCCTTGCCCTGCCGACCAGACTCGAACTCGCCGTCCCGGTTCCGGTCGGGCTTCTCGCCGTCGCTCGTCAGGAAGTCCGTCCAGCGCGAGCGCAGGTTGCCCGTGAGGTGGCGCACGATGACCGCGATCGAGTTGCCGTCGTCGTCGAGGGTGCGGTGCCAGTCGGCCGCCTCGAGCTGGTCAAGGGCCCGCTCGGCCTGGAGCTTCTGCGCACGGTAACCGCGCTCGATCTCGGCGACGAAGACGGTCCCCAACTCTGCCTGGCTCGGATGCTCGTCCATGGGCAGATGGTACCGCCAGGAAGACGCGGCCGTGGCGTGGATGGGCGCGGGTGGTGGCGTGCCGACCAGCCCGACGAGGCCATCTGTCCTACGCCTCCCCTCTTACGCTGGAGGCGGGAAAGAGGTGTCGCATGGACACGATGACCGGCAAGGTGGCCTTGGTGACGGGCGCGGGGTCCGGTATCGGACGCGCCGTGGCGCTCGAGTTCGCTGCGAAGGGCGCGGCCGTGATGGTCGCGGACTTCAACCTGACCGGCGCCGAGGAGACGGTGCGCCAGGTGGTGGCCGGCGGAGGCAGGGCGGCGGCCGTCAAGGTGGACGTGGCCGACGAGGCCTCCGTCAAGGAGATGGTGGCTGCGACGGTCGCAACGTTCGGGCGCGTCGACTACCTCGTCAACAACGCCGGCATCTCCGCCGCCGGACCGAACGTGCCCCTGCACGAGGTGGAGGTCGAGGCGTTCAAGCGCGTGCTGGACGTCAACGTGGTCGGCACCTTCCTCGGCCTCAAGCACGCCATCCCCGAGCTCCTCAAGGTGGGCGGGGGCGGGGTCGTCAACCTGGCGAGCACCATGGGCGATCGCGCCACGGCCGGCGACCCGTCCTACCCGACGAGCAAGCACGCCGTGCGCGGCCTCACCAAGTCCGCGGCCCTGACCTACGCCACCGCGGGCGTGCGCGTGAACTGTGTCGGGCCGGGCGTCGTGCGGACCGGCATGACGGAGGCCATCTTCGCGGACGAGCAGACCACGGCCTGGCTCAAGAGCGTCACGCCGATGCGGCGCTTCGGAGAACCGGCCGAGGTCGCCAAGCTCATCGTCTTCCTCTGCTCCGAGGACGCCTCGTACATCACGGGCGCCTACTACCCCATCGACGGGGGTTGGTTGGCCGGGTGAGCTAGCTGCCGGGGCCTGCGAGGTGTACGCCTCGCAGGCCCATCGCCGCCGACACCCAGGCGACGACCCGCGCCAGGTCGGCCGCGTCGATCCACTCGTTCACGGAGTGGATCTCGTGCATGTTGACCCCGACGTTGACGGTCGGCAGGCCCTTCTGGTTGAAGATGCTCGTGTCCGAGCCGCCGATCGAGGACACGGTGCGCGCCTCGATGCCGTTGGCCGCCGCCGTCTCGGCCAGGCGCCCCACGGGAACGGCGTCGTCGGGCAGGGAGTAGCCGGCGTAGAGGCGCTTGCGCTCGACGCTCAAACGCGCGCCGTGCTCGGTCGCGGCAGCTTGCGCCAGGCGGAGCACGCGCTCGGCCAGCTCCTCGAGGCGCTCGGCGGTGAAGGACCGGAACTCGCCGCGCATGCTCACCAGCGCCGGGATCACGTTGGTCGACCCGCCCCCTTGGATGGCGCCGATGTTCAGGACCTGGTCGTCGGCCACGCGGCCGAGCGGGATGGCCGCCACGACCGCGGCGGCGGCCTTGATCGCGTGCACCCCGCGCTCCGGCTCGAGGGCGGCGTGGGCGGCGCGGCCCTCGACCATGAACGTCACGTCCTCCTTGAAGACCGCGGCGGTGACGAGCTCGCCGACCGGCACCTCGCCGTCGAACGAGTAGCCGTGGTCGGCCCGCAACGCCGCGACGTCCAAGTGCTTGGCGCCGAGCAGGCCGAGCTCCTCGCAGACGGTGACGACCGCCACGACGGTCGGGCGCTCGGCGAAGGGCGTCGCAGCGGCGCGTGCCGCCAGCTCGAGGACGACGCACACGCCGGCCTTGTCGTCGGCGCCGAGGATCTGCCTGCCGGTCGTGCGCACGACGGTACCCTCGACTATGGGCGCCAACGGCTCCCCTTGCGCCAACGGCACCGTGTCCATGTGCGCGGCCAAGACCACCCGCTCGGGGAGGCCGCCCGGCAGCTCCGCTATCAGGTTGCCCGCGTTCCCGCCCGTGCTGGAGCCGGCGTCGTCCTCGCGCACCGTCATGCCCAAGGCCTCGAACTCGCCTCGGAGCTTGTCCGCGACCTCGCGCTCGTTCCGGCTCGGGCTCGCCGTCCCGCATAGGTCCACTAGGTGCGTCAGGAGGCGGGCAACCAGCATCGGGTCGGCCGCGCGCCCATCGCCCTGCAGGTCGGTAGCGCCGCGGCGCGCGTCGGAACCGTCGCGTCCGCCCGAAGCGCCGCCCTTACCGCTCACGCGGTCACCTCGGGCGCGAGGATGCGCCGCGCCTGCACGTCGACGATGCCCTTGTCGGTCACCTTGAAGTCCGGGCTCACGCTCAGGGGCAGGAGCGTGAGGAGGAGCACGGGCGCCTTGACGTCCATGCCGGCCTCCCCGAGCGCCCGCTCGAGCGCCGCGAAGCCGGCACCGACGACGCTCACCGGGTCGTCGGACAGTAGCCCCGCGATGGGGAGGGGCAGGAGGGTCGTGCCTGAGTCGGTCGTGAACGCCATGCCGCCGCCTTCGGCGGCGACGCGGGCCAGGGAGGTCGCCATGGCGTCCAGGCTACGCCCGAAGAGGAAGACGTTGTGGCTGTCGTGGGCGAAGGTCGAAGCGTAGCCGCCGGAGCGCAGGCCGGTGCCCTCGACGAGGCAGACGACGGGCGCGTACGCGCCCGCGCCCGGCAGCAGCGCGGCGCGCGGCACTACGCAGGCGAGGGCGATGCCGGGGTCGGTCGGCACGCCGCCCACTAGCTCGACGTCGGCCTCGCGCAAGGTGGTGAAGCTGTTCACCTTGTTCACGGTTATTACGCGGGCGCGGGCCTGACGGCGCGTAGCGCCCCCACCGAACCCGAGGGCGTCTCGCGCCACGTTCGCCGCCGCGTACGCCTGGCCGGCGCCCGGGAGCCCGGCCGCCGCGGTCGAGCCGGCGCTCGGCAGCTCCGGGGGTGAGCAGTCGACGACCGTCGTGCCGCCCCGAGCCACCAAGCGCCCCCCGACATGCGTCTCGAGCGGCGGGTAGGCGGCCAGCCCGTCCGTGACGAGGTAGTCGGCGTGCGCGCCGGGCGCGACGACGCCGAGCCCGCCCAGGCCCAGGTAGGTGGCCGGGCGCAGCGTGGCGGACGCGATGGCGTCCATGACCGGCCAACCCAGCTCGGCGGCGAGCGCGACGAGGCGGCTCAGGTGGCCGCCGAGGAGGCGGTTCGGCATCACGTCGTCCGTGATGAGCAGCACGCGGCTCCGGTCGGGCAGGGCGACGATCTCCCGCGCGACGTCGGGCGTGAGCGACTTCTCCTGGATCATCACCCACAAGCCCTTGCGGAGCTCCTCGAGGAGCTTGGCGGGCGTGGCGAGCGTGTGGTCGGAGCGCACGCCGTGAGCGACGTAGCGCGAGAGGGCGGCGCCGGCGAGGCTCGGCACGTGCCCCTCGACGCTCAGGCCCGCTCCGTGCGCGGCGGCGACCATGGCCCGCAGGTGCCCGTCGCCCGCCACGAGGCCCTGGTAGTCCATGACCTCGCCGAGCGCGATCACCTCCGGGTCGCGCGCCAGCTCCGCCACGTCGGACGGGGCGATGGCGGCGTTGGGCGTCTCGATGTCCGCCGAGGTCGCGGGCACGCAGCTCGACACGGCCGTGTAGACCCGCTGCGGGAGCCCGCGCGAGGCGGCGTGCATGGCCAAGATGCCGGGCGCGCCGAGCACGTTGGCCACCTCGTGCGGGTCCTGCAGGATGGTCGTCGTGCCGTGCGGGAGGGCGGCCTCGGCGAAGCGCCGCGGCGTGACTAGGCTGCTCTCGATGTGCATGTGCACGTCGAGCATGCCCGGCTGCACGTGGGCGCCCCCGAGGTCGCGGCGCTCGGCGATGCTCAGGCCGGCCAGGTCGGCCTCGGAGGGCTCGCCCGCCTCGACCTCGACGAACCGCCCGCGCCAGACGGTGAACCAGCCGCGGTAGGTGGACTGGGTGACCACGTCGACGAGCGTCGCGCCCGTCACGAGCAGGTCGCGCTCCGTGAGGCTCGGGGCGAAGGGCGCCTCGGGACCGGCGGCGGCTCCCGGCACCGCCCGCTCGCTCCGACCGGACGCGGTAGGGCTCACGCCTCGGTGTGGAGCCGGTCCACGGCGGCGGTCGCGATGGCGATGGTCTCGCGCTCGACCTGCCGGTAGAGCGCCTCCTTCTCCTCGCGGGTCGGCTGGGGGTCGAGGTAGATGTTCGAGTCCGTGCCGAGCACGGCCCCGACCTTCACGCCCAGGAGGGCGCCGACGACGAAGACGGTGGAGCACTCCTGCTCGGCCGCGACCACGCCGGCCTCGGTGAGGCGTTGGTTGAGTCCGTCGTCGCGGCGGTAGAAGGCGTCGCGCGTGTACACGACGCCCTCGATGGCGCGTTTGCCGAGGTACGCCTCGGCGGCGCGGCGCAGGGCGAGCGTGACGTCGAGGTCGGCCGCCGCCGGGTAGCCGAGCGGGATGTAGTCGAGGGACGTCCCCTCGCCCCTGAAGGCCGCCGTCACGACTATCACGGAGCCGATGGGGGTGCCGGGCTGCCTGCCGCCCGCCGAGCCGACGCGGATGAAGTGCGTGGCCCCGATCCGCACGAGCTCCTCCACGGCGATGGACGCCGACGGTCCGCCGATGCCCGTCGAGCAGACGCTGATGGGCGTACCGGCCGCCGTGCGCCCCGTGAAGAGCGTGTACTCGCGGTTGCGCGCGATCAGCTTGGGCTCGACGAAGGTCTCGGCGATGCGTTCGGCGCGGCCGGGGTCGCCGGGGATGAGGACGTACGGGGCGACGTCGCCCGTCTTGGCGCGCAGGTGGCGTTGGATGTCTGACATCGAAGCTCTCCTAGGGCGCGGCGGCTTCAGCGCGGCGCCATGCGGGGGTCGTACGCCTCGGTGAGGCCGTCGCCGAACAGGTTGAAGCCGAGCACGGCCAGGGTGATGCCGATGCCGGGGAACACGCTCATCCACCAGGCGCGGCGGATGAAGGTCTGGGCCGTGTTGAGCATGCCGCCCCAGCTCGTCAGGTTCGGGTCGCCGAGGCCGAAGAAACCGAGGCTGGCCTCCAGCAGGATGGCCTGCGCCACGTCGAGCGAAGCGACGACGAGCACGGGCCCCATGGCGTTCGGCAGGATCTGCATGAACATGATGCGGAACTTGCGCATGCCGAGGGCGCGGCCAGCGTCCACGTACGGCAGGGTCTTGTGGCTCAGGTACTGGCTGCGCACCAACCGCGCGGTCTGCGGCCAGCTCAGCACCCCGATGACGAGGATGAGGTTGACGAGGCCGGAGCCGAAGAACGCCACCACGATGAGCGCGAGCACGAAGCGCGGGATCACCTGGAAGAACTCCGTGATGCGCATGAGGAGCTCGTCGAACCAGCCGCCGAGGTAGCCGGCGAGGGCGCCGACGAGGACGCCGATCAGCGTCGCCGTGGCCGCCGCCGCGAGCCCGACCATGAGCGAGACGCGCGAACCCCAGATCACCTGGCTGAGCACGTCGCGGCCGAGGTTGTCGGTGCCGAGGACGTGACCGGTGGAGAGTGGCGGCACGAAGGCGGCGCGCGACGTCGTGTGCGGGTCGTACGGCGCGAGTACGGGCGCCAGGACGGCGACGAGCGTGAGGAGCACGACGAGCGCGAGGCCGAAGACGCCGGAGCTGCTCCGCCTGAAGCGGCGCCAGGCCGCGCTGGCGTTCGAGCGCCCGGCGGCGGGAGCTGCAGCGGTTTCCATCAGTACCTCACCCGCGGGTCGAGGACGGCGTAGAACGCGTCGGTGATGAGGTTGACGGCGATGACCGTTATGGATACGAACAGCAAGATACCTAGGAGCACGGGGTAGTCGCGCGTGTAGATGGAGTCGTACATGAGGCGGCCTATCCCTGGCCAGCCGAAGACGGTCTCGACGAGCGCCGAGCCCGCCACGATGAAGCCGAAGTTGTAGCCGATGACCGTCACGACGGGCAGGGCGGCCGCGCGGAGCGCATGGCGCCAGAGGATGGTGTTCTCCGACAGCCCCCGCCCCCGCGCAGCCACGATGTACTGGGAGCTCATCACCTCTAGGAGCGACGCGCGCGTGAGGCGCGTGGTGATGGCCATGTACCTGAACGAAAGCGCGGCCATGGGCAGGAGCATGTGCCTGAACATGTCGAGGCCGGCCGCCAGGCCCGTGTACTCGACCCTGACGCTGCGGAAGCCGCCGGCCGGCAACCAGCCGAGCAGCACGGCGAACACGAGGATGAGGATCTGCCCGAGCCAGAACTCCGGCACCGCGTAGCCGACGAGCGCGAAGCCGGTCGCGCCCCGGTCCGTGACCGAACCGGGCTTGCGTGCCGCGATCACCCCCAGGAAGAGGCCAACCGTCGAGGCGACCACCACGGTGCTCAACATCAGCACCAGGGTGCGCCCGAGCCGCTGGAGGAGCAGGTCGAGGACGGGCTGGCGGTTGGCGAAGGAGAACCCGAGGTCCCCCTTCGCCACGTTCACCAGGTAGAGCCAGAGCCGCTCGGGGACGCTCTTGTCGAGCCCGAAGTCCTGCCGCACCCGCTCCACGTACTCGGCCGGCGCCGGGTACTCGCCGATGAGCGACATGACGGGGTCACCCGGTGCGAGGGCGATGAGGACGAAGTTGACGACGACGACGCCGAGGACGAGCGGCACGGCGTTGATCAGCCTGCGCAGCGCGTAGAGCGCCAGGCCGTTGCCGCCGCCCTCAGCAGCCATGTCGCGCCACCTCCCCGACTTACGCTAGGGCTGGGCGAACCAGAGGAACTCGAGCCCGTCGCGCTGGTCGAGGAGCGTGCGCATGCCGCGCAGGTTCCCCGAGGAGGCCTCGGAGGCCAGCTCGTCGAACATCACCATCACGGGCACGTCGTTCGCCAGCACCTCGTTGATCCTGGCGTAGTACTCGGCGCGAGCGTCCTGATCGGCGAGACCGCCCGCCTGGTCGAGCCACGCGTCGATGTCGGGGTTGGAGTAGCCCGTGGCGTTGACGAACGGGGTACCCGGAGCGGCGCTGCGGTAGATGCGGTGGTAGCCGATCGTCGGGTCGCCGCTCGACGTGAACGACTGCATGGTGAGGTCGTAGTCGCCGTTGTAGACGCGATCCACCATCACGGCGCGCTCGGCCGGCTGCAGCACGAGGTCGATGCCGACCTGGCGCAGCTGGTCGCGCATGATGTCGCCGGCGGCGGCGAAGGCGCCGCGCGCGGAGTCGTAGACGAAGCGCAGCTGAAGCCCGCTCACGCCCGCCTCGGCCAGGAGCGCCTTGGCCTTCTCCTGGTCGAACGGGTACCTGGTGCGGTAGTCGGTCGACTCGTCGTAGGCGTACGCGAAGCCCGCGCCGAACGGACCGGAGCCGGCCTGGCCGAGGCCGCCCTGCGCCTGCTCGACGACCTGCTCGCGGTCGACGGCGTACATGATGGCCTGGCGGACGCGGACGTCGTCCAAGCCCGGGGTGTTCGTGTTGATGAAGACGAAGTAGAGCGCCGGGATGGTGATGCCCGTCCAGGTGTTGAGGTTCGGGTCGGACGCGAGGCGCGGCAGGTCGGCCGGCGGCATGTAGAAGCCCCACAGGAGGTCGGCTTCCCCGACCTCGAGGGCCGTTGAGCGCGCTACATCCTGCGGCACGATGCGGAAGATGATCTTGTCGAGGAGGGCCTCGTCGAGGAAGTAGTCGTCGTTGCGCACGATCTCGACACGCTCGCCGCGCACCCAGCTCGCGAACTTGAAGGGGCCGCTGCCGATGGGGGCGTCGTTGGCCGGGTTCGTGAGGGGGTCCGTGCCTTCGAAGACGTGCTTCGGCAGGACCGGGGCGTCGAACACCGTCAGGAGGCTCAGGAGCGGCGCGTAAGGCACCTTCAGGGTGATGACGACGGTCTCCGCGTCCGGCGCCTCGATGGAGGCGATCTGGTCGTAGGCCGTCTTGAAGCGGCCGTGGTTCGGCGCCTCGATCTGGAGCATGGAGTAGACGACGTCGGCGCTCGTGACGGGCGTGCCGTCGTGGAAGTTCGCCTGCCGCAGCTTGAAGGTGTAGGTCAGGTTGTCGTCCGACACCGTCCAGCTGCTGGCGAGGTCGCCCTCCGGCCGGCCATCGGCGCGCGACCTGACGAGGCCGCTGTAGATGTTCGCCCCGACCGCGGCGACGGGGTAGCTGGTGCTGATGCCGACGTTGAGGTGCTCGGGGTCCGAGCCGAGGACGACGATGGCGGTGCCGCCCTTGACGGGCGTCTCCTGAGCTGCGGCCGGTACGGCTAGTAGCAGCGCGGCGAAGACGAACAGCGCGCGCTTGACGGTCGACCAGGTCATCTGGAACCTGCCTTTCGCTGGAACGAGTGGAAGTAGCGACTCCCTGTGAAGAATCTAGCATCCGGGCGCCGGGCCGGCACGCGGGCGGCGCCTCGGCGGCGTGAGGCACGCCAGGCCAGCGGGTCGTGCGCGCGGGCGGGCGCCCAGGCTCGAGTCGTCCGAAGGCGCTTCGACCGAGAGCTAGCCCGCGTAGGCCCTCTCGAGCTCCGCGACGTCCAGCTTGGTCATGGTCATCATGCTCGCGGCGACGCGCTTGGCTACCTCCGGGTCCGGATCGGAGAGACCACGCGTGAGGACCTCGGGCACGACCTGCCAGGAGACGCCGAACTTGTCCTTCAGCCAGCCGCACTGGGACTCCTGGCCGCCGTCGGCCGTCAACCGCTCCCAGTAGTAGTCGACCTCGGCCTGGGTGCCGCAGTCAATGAAGAGCGAGAAGGCCTCGTTGAGCTTGAAGTAGGGGCCGCCGTTGAAGAGGAAGAGGCGCTGGCCGCCCACCTCGATCGTGATGCCCGAGGCCTTGCCCGGCCGCCCGTCCAGGGAGACCTGGCGCGCGTCGTCGACGACGTTGGAGACCTTGCGGGCGTCGTCGAAGACGGCCAAGTAGAAGGCGGCAGCCTCCTCGGCTTGGTCGTCGAACCATAGGAACGGGGTCACCTTCTGCATGTCGCGCCTCCTCGCCGACTGTCCCGACCAGGATAGCTTCTCAGGCTGGAGGCGGGCCGGAGCCGGCAAGGGGTCCGTGACGGGCATCGGGAGCGACCGTGGTCAGGTGGCGACCGGCGTCCGTCAGCGCGGAGCGGTCCCGGCCGCTGCGGTAGCGCCTTCCCGACGCGGACCCTCGTCGAGCTTCACCAGGATCACGCCGGCGAGGATGAGCGCTCCGCCGAGCAGCTGGACGGCGACGGGGAGCTCGCCGAGGAGCAGCCAGGCCCACAGGACGGCGAAGAGGACCTCGGAGAGCCCCACGAACGATGCGAGCTTCGACCCGAGGCGCCGCGCCGCGAAGATGCCGGCAACGTAGGCGAACGCCGCCGCGAAGAGGCCGAGCGGAGCGATGTCGAGCCACCACGGCACCCGGTACCCGGCCAGGAGGACATCGGAGGTGTTCCAAGCGAACGGCACGACCCCGGCCCACCCCGCTAGGAGGAGCACGGCGGCGCCGACGAGCAGGCCGCCAGACGCCATGGCGATGGGAGGCAGACCGCTGCGGTCGTCGGCCGAGACGACGAAGAAGGTGGCCAGCCCGAAGGCGGCGACGAGGCCCCAGACGACGCCGACGACGTCGATGGTGACGGCGCCGAACACGTCGAGCACCAGCACCAGGCCGAGGACGGCCAGGCAGGCGCCGACGAGGGTGAGGGGCCGGGGGCGCTGAGCGCGCCGCAGCCAGAGCCAGACGACGACGAGGATCACGCCCAGGTACTCGAGGAGGAGGGCGATGGCGACGGAGAGGCGCTCGACGGCCAGGAAGTAGGCGAGCTGGCAACCGGCGACGGCCACGAGGCCGAAGAGCAGGACGGTGGGCCAGCCGCGCGCCAGCGACCCCCAGCGGCCGCGCATGGCCAGGGCGGCCGGCAGCAGCAGCGCCAGGGCGCCGAGGCCGACGCGCCAGGTCACGGCTCCCGCAGGCGACCAGCCGGCCACCAGTAGCCCCTTGGCCAACGACCCTGAGGTGCCGAACGCGGCTGAAGAAGCCAAAGCGAGTGCCAGCCCCAGCCAGTTGTAGCGGTTCATCGAAGCCTTCTTCCGAGCTGTGTTCCGGCGCGAACGCCGTGTGCGGGGCTCGAACGTCCGGCCCGCCGCGACCGCTATATTACGCGGCGGAGGACACATGGACGCAGGAGCACGGACCCAGCTCTTCATCGAGCCTTACCCGAGCGTCACGCCGGAGGCCGGCCTGTGGCTCGGGGGCTTGCAGCGCATCAGGCAGGCCCTGCTCCGCACGGTCGAGCGCATCGACGCCGGCGGCCTGGGCCAGGAGTTCATCGACTGGCGCGGCGTGAACGGCGACGACAACTCGGTCGGCTCGCTCCTCTACCACGTGGCCGGCGTCGAGCTCGGCTGGCTGTACACGGACCTGCTGATGCAGGAGTTCCCACCCTACGTGCACGAGCTCTTCCCCTACCCTGACCGTGATGCGAAGGGCGCCCTCCAGCACGTGCCCGGCGTCGCCCTGAGCGAGCATGTCGCCCGGTTGAACGCGTCGCGCGCGCGTTTCCTCGAGATAGTCGGCGGGCTGGACCCGGCCGCATGGCGACGCATGAGCGAGCCGGCAGGCGAGGAGTACGCCGTGACGCCCGAATGGATCGTGTGGCACCTCATCGAGCACGAGGCGGGCCACCTGTACGCGATCAGGGGCTCGGTCAGGAAGTGGCTGGCTCAGTCGTCGAGCGGCACGAACGCCACGGCCAGCCGGTAGCGCTTCTTCTCCGCCCCGCCAGCCTCGAGCGCCTGTGAGCGGCGCCAGAGGTCGTAGAGCGTGCGCTGCACTTCGCGCGCCTGCGGCTCCGTCAACTCGAGGTTGGTCCAGTAGTCGGTGGCCGGTTCGCGCTGTGGGTCGAGGAAGTGGAGCTGGCTCACGGCGTCGGGCGCGGACTCCATGAACGTCTCGCCGAAGTCGTTGCGGTAGAGGCGCTGGCCGTCGAAGCCCCGCGCGCGCAGCCGCCGCGCCTGGATGGCGAGTCGCTCCTTCAGTTCCGGCATGAACTGTCGCCAGAGCCGCTCCTCCAAGGACGCGAACGGCGTGAGCTCGTACGGGATGAAGTAGGCGTCGTGCACGGAGCGGTACAGCTTGATGGGTCGCCCGGCGCGCGGCCTCAGGCGCGCCACCTCCAGCAGCCCGGCCTTCAGCAGCCCGCGCACGCGGTAGAGCATGGCGTCGAGCGTCGTGCCCGCCTCGGCCGCGGCCTCGCTCACGGAACGCTCGCGCGCCAGGAACGGCCGAAAGGCGTCCTCGAACGCCGGCTCCGTGAGCAGGCGCGCCTGCTCGGGGTCCGTGACGCGGTGGTAGTCGCGGTCGGCGGCGCCGCGGTCGCGGGCGGAGCCCGGCGCGGGGGCGTCCGGCGCCGCGAGCCCCACCACGGAGGGGTCTCTCCTACCTGAATCCGCCTCTGTCATCACAAGTAGAGTAACCGCCACGCTCTTCTCGATGAACGTTCGCGCCACCTACTACCTGGTGAGCTCCCTCAACTGGTTCGCCAACGTCGTGCCGATGGCCGTCTCCGTCCTGCTCGCGCAGTCGCGGGGGCTGTCGTTGAGCCAGGTCGGCATGTACGGAGCCGTGTACACCCTCACGATCGTGCTGCTCGAGCTCCCGTCCGGGGCGCTGGCCGACACGTTCGGACGCAAGCGCACGTACCTGCTCGCCTGCGTCCTGGCCTTGCTCGCCAAGGTCCTGTTCCTGGGCGCGTTCGACCTGACCGGCTTCGTCCTCTACTCGCTCCTCTGGGGCACGTCCCGGGCCTTGAGCTCCGGGGCGCTCGACGCGTGGTTCATCGACGCCCTCCAGGAGCGCGAGCCGGGCGCCGCGCTGCAACCCGCCCTCGCGGCCGCGGGCTCCTACAACCTCATCGGGCTCGCGGCCGGCACGGTGACGGGCGCGCTGCTGCCGGGCCTCTTCGCATGGTTGCCGAGCGACGGCGCCGCGGTGCTCACCCCGTTGTCGGTGACGGTCGTGGCCTCCGGCGTGATGCAGGCCGCCGTCATCGCCCTGACGGCGCTCCTCGTGCGCGACCCGCGGCCGGCCTCGGAGCGGCTCGCATGGCGAGCCGGGCTGGCCGCCGTGCGCACGGTGGTGGCCGACGCCGCCGCCCTCGCGCGCGGCAGTCGACCGCTCCGGCTGCTGCTCGCCGGCGAGTGCCTGGTGGGGATCGCGCTCATGACCTCCGAGACGCTCTGGCAGCCGTTCTTAGCCGGGCTGCTGCACGACGCCCGACCGAGCGCCGCCCAACCCGGTGTCACGGGGCTCGTCGGCGCGCTCCTTGGCACCACGGCCGCCGCGGACGCGCGTGCGCTCGGGTTCGTGCTCGGCGGCAGCTTCGCCATGGGCGTGTTCGGCAACGTCATGGCCACACGGCTCACCCGGTTCCTGAAGGGGCGCGACGCCCTAGCGGCCGGGCTCCTCCAGCTGCTGCAGGCGACGGCGTTCGGCCTGTTGGCCCGGCAGACGGGTCTGGCGGGCGCGACCGCGCTCTTCTGGTTGACCTACGTGGCGCGTTCCGGCTGGTCTTCGCCACACCTGGCGCTCTTCAACGCCGCGGTGCCGGCGGCGCGCCGCTCGGTCATGCTCTCCGTCCTGTCGCTGGCCGGGTTCGCGGGTAGCTTCCTAGGCAGCCTGGTCCTGACGCCGTTGGCCCAGGCGACCTCGATCGCGGCGGCCTGGGGCGTGTGCGCGGGGGTGCTGGCCCTCGGCGTGACGTTGTACCTGGCGCTCGACCGGCTGGCCCGCGCCGCTCCCCGGTCGGACGGTCACCGGGCCGGACCGGCTGCCACCTCGCAGGAGAGCGCCTAGCCGCCCAGCGGCGGTCTCATCAGGCCTTGCCGCCCTGCGCCGGTCCTACCAGGTGTCGCCGCCCCCGGGCGGGGGCCAGGCGCCTAGCATGCGGCGCAACAGGATGATCTGGCCGAGGTGGTGCGCGTCGTGGATGAACATCGACATGGTGCTGGTGGCAGCCGACACGCTGCTCCCCTCCCGCACCGGACGTGCGACCGCCGCCGGCTTCGCGACGACGGCGCGGTAGCGGGCCAGGCCGGCCTGGTACTTCTCGACCATGCCGTCCCAGTCCGCGGCCGACGCGCTGGGCCAGCCGACGGCGGCGGTGGCGACGGGCACGGGCGGAGCGCCGTCCAGGATGGCCAGGTGACGCTGCTGCCAGAACAGCATGTGGGCGAGGACCTCGGCCGGGCTGTACGGGCTCCCTGCCGGCTTCCTGACGGCCACCTCGCCGCTCAGGCCATCCAGGGCCCTGTCGAAGGGCGTGAAGCCGTCGTGGCTCGCGTCGCTGAGGTGGTCGTAAGCGGCTGCCACGGCGGCGGCCGCGGGGTCGGGTCCTGGCACGGCGTCCTCTGTCATGCGTCAAAGCCTACAACCGCTCCAGCAGCTCGACGGCCGCGCGTGCGTATTCGCCTATCCAGCGGTCGTAGATCCGCTTGATGGGCAGCGGCGCCAGCGTGAGGACGCGCTCACGCCCCACCTTGCGGCCGATCACGAGCTCGGCGCGCTCCAGGACGCGGAGGTGCTGCAGGACGGTCGTCCTGTCGAGGTTCGGGAGGAGGTCGCAGAGGGCGCCCGTCGTCATGGACGAGCGGCGCAGGGCGTCGAGCATCCGCCGCCGCGTGGCTGACGCCAACGCCTTGAACACGCGGTCGTCGTCGGAGTCGTCGAGCTGGTCGCTACCGTCGGCCGGCAACATGTGATATAACTATAACATGACAGACTCGGAGCGGTTGGAAAGCCTGTCCTTCACGGTCTCGGCGCGCGTCTCACGCCCTCGCGAGGAGGTCTACGAGGCGGTGGCCGACCCTGCCCAACTCTCCAGGTACTTCACGACCGGCGGCGCGCGCGGGCGGCTCGAAGCCGGCGGCGACGTGACGTGGGACTTCCACGACTTCCCCGGCGCGTTCCCCGTCACGGTCCTGGAGGCGGACCCGCCGCGCCGCATCGTCATCGAGTGGGGCGGCAACAACACGCTCGACCCCACTGGCAAGACCAGAACGACGTTCGACTTCGAGCCGCTCGACGGCAACGCGCGCACGCTCGTCACCATCACCGAGGCCGCCTGGCTGGGGACGCAGGCGGGCGCCAAGAGCGCCTTCGGCAACTGCGAGGGCTGGACCGGCATGCTGGCGGCGCTGAAGGCGTGGGTCGAACACGGCATCAACCTGCGCGAGGGGTTCTACAAGTGACCTAGCCGCCCGGAGAGAGGCCGTTCGGCGAGCCCGCCAGAGTCGTTCATGGGACCGGCGGGCCACCCGACCAGACCCGAGGGCTCGAGCGAGGTGCGGCCCCGAACGTAGAATGGCTCGTGCCTGACACCGGGGGTCCTCGTAGGCGCGCGCCCGGGGCGGTGCCGCTCGAGGTGGCCGCGGCGCTGGCGATCCTCTACCTCGTCTGGGGCTCGACCTACCTCGCCATCAAGATCGCCGTCGAGGAGCTGCCGCCGTACCTCATGCTGGCGGTGCGCTTCGGCAGCGCCGGCGCCATCATGTACGTCTTCTCCCGCGCGCGCGGCGCCCCGCACCCGTCAGGACTGCAGTGGCTCGGCTCGGCGGCCGTCGGTGTGCTCCTGCTCGTCGGCGGCATGGGCAGCGTCGGCCTGGCCCAGGCCTTCGGGGCGCCGTCAGGACTCGCGGCCGTGATGATCGCCACCATGCCCCTCTGGTTGACGCTCCTGTTGGCGTTAGGCGGCGAACGGACCGGCAGGCGCGACTACGTGGCCATGGGCCTAGGCATCGTCGGCGTGCTGCTGCTCAACCTCGACAGCGGCCTGCGCAGCAACCCCTTGGCGGCCGTCCTGCTGCTCGTGTCGCCGTTCTCCTGGGCGTTGGGGTCGGCGCTCAGCCGCAAGCTGCCGCAGGCGCCGGGCGGGATGGGGTCGGCGGCGCAGATGCTGGCGGCCGGCGCGCTCTTCGTTCCGCTCGGGCTCCTACGCGGCGAGAGCCTCGGCGCATGGCCGTCGGTCGGCCCCGCGCTAGCGCTCGCCTACCTAATCCTGTTCGGCTCGCTGATCGGCTTCAGCGCGTACGTCTACCTGCTGAACCAGCGCGTGAGGCCCGCGCTCATGACGTCCTACGCGTACGTGAACCCCGTGGTGGCCGTGCTGCTCGGGGCCTGGTTCGCCGGCGAGCGCCTGACGCTGCCCGCGCTCGCCGGCATGACGGTGATCGTGCTCAGCGTCCTCGTCGTGGTGCGCTCGGCGCCGCGGGGCGACTGAGCGCCGTCCGGGCACGAACGCGACTCAGAACAGCTCCACCTTCCCCCAGCCGTTCTGGACCACCACCTCGAAAGTCTGGACGCCGAACGGGGCCACGGGCGCCAGCTCGATGTAGAGCTCCAGCTTGCCGAACTCGGCCGGTACGGACCAACCGGCGCGGGCGGGCCGCTCGTGCGTGAGCGCCGGCTCGCCCCGCGGCCGGAGCTCCCCCAGGTTCACGAACGCCTGGCGCAGGTACTCGACACGCCGCGCGAGCGGGAAGTCAAGCTCGGCGTTCTCGGCGAACACGCGCGCGTAGCGCTCGGCGACTTCGGCGGGTGAGCCGGTCCGCGCCTCGCGGACGAGGTCGTCGACCGCCCTGGCCGCCGCGAGGGTCTCGGGCCAGGGCTCGATGGCGGCGGGCGACCCGCCGCCCGCCGCCATGAGCGGGAACATCACGCGCCGCGCCAGGTCGGGCACGCCCGAGTGCGTGCCGTTGGCGGAGGCGATCACGGTGTGACCGGAGTCCGCGTGCCAACACATGTAGGCGGTGAAGCCGGGGTAGCCGCCGGCGTGGGACACGAGCACGCCGTGGTCGGTGAACCGCTCGACGTTGAGGCCGTAGCCGTAGGCCCGGGTGACGAGGCCGCGCAGCGGCCGCGGCGCGTGGGAGGTCTCGACGTGCGTGAGCGGCTGCTGCCCCTCGGCGAGGTCGGCGGCCGTGAACGTGGCGCCCACGGGGACCGCCTGGTGCATGTGGAGGTGCGCCCACGCCACGAGGTCGCGCGCGCTCGAGTACAGGCCGCCGATCGGCGAGAAGACGCCGGGGCCGGAGGCCCGCTGCACCGTCCAGCCGCCCGGCTGGCCGGGAAGCATGGGCTCGCGGTGGTAGCCGCGGGCGGTCGTGGGGAGGTCGTCGGCCGCGAAGCGCGTGTCCAACAGGCCGAGCGGGTCGATGATCCGCTCCCGAACGAACTCCTTGAAGTCCTGCCCGCTCACGCGCGTGATGACCTCGCCGAGGACCGCGTAACCGAGGTTCGAGTACTCGTACGCGTCGCCCGGAGGGGAGTCGAGGCGCAACCCGCCCGCGAGCCAAGCGCTCAGCTGCTCACGCGAGCGCGACTCCTGCCGGTCGCCCCACGGGTTGTCGGTCGCCAGGCCTCCGGACATGGCGAGGAGGTGGCGGAGGCGCAGCACCGGCCACCCTTCCGGCGCCACGACCTGCAGCTCGGGGACGTGCCGGACGACCTCGTCGTCGAGCCCAAGCCGACCTTCGCGCCGCAGGATCAGGAGGGCGAGGGCCGTGAAGCTCTTCGTGCAGGAAGCGATGCGGAAGGGGGTCGTGACGTCGTAGCCGTCGCCGCCCCAGGTACGCGTCTCGACGATCTCGCCGCCCTTCGCGACGGTGACGATACCGCTGGGGCTGAAGTTGCCGGTGGCGTACTGCTCGACGACGGCGTCCAGGTCCTTGAGGCCTTGTGCTGGCATGCACGAGCATACGCGTCCTGGTGGCGATCCGGACCCGCTTCGCGGGCGCCAGGGCGTCGACCTTCAGGAGCGCGCGCCACGCGCCCAGGCCTGTGGGCCACCGCGTCAACCTGGCCTCGATGTGCGCGCCTAGGCCTGCGTGATAGCCGCGCGCAACCGCCAACCCGCCAACGCGAAGAGCACGACGGCGAAGCCGAGCAGGACGCCGACGTACGGCAGCACGGCCCCGAGGCCGCCCTCCTGGCGCACCAGGACGTTGAAGCCCTCCAGCGCCCAGGAGTGCGGCACGACCTTGGCGACCTCGCGCATGGTCCTGCCGAACAGCTCGAGCGGGACCATGCAGCCGCCGAGCGCGGCGAGGACGAGCCCGAGCATCACCGACACGCCGCCGGCCTGCTGCGCGGACGAGAAGACGGAGCCGATCAGCATGCCGGCGCCGGCCGCCACCGCGGAGAACGCGCCCAGGAGCACGAGGACGGCGAGCGGGGCGCCCCATTCGACGCCGAACACGAGGTTGGACGCGACGACCACGTACATCCCCTGGAACAGGGCGACGAGGAAGCGCCCGAGCCCCTCCCCCACCACGATGGTCAGGGAGCCGGTCGGGGAGGCGAGCATGCGCCTAGTGACCCCGAGCTTGCGGCTCTCGACCAGGTTGGTGGCGCTCGTCAGGCCCGTGAGGAACACGAACAGGACCAACTCGGCCGCGGAGACGAGCCCGAAGCCGAGGTAGTTCCTGCGGGCGCCGCCGGCGTCGACGATGACGGTGTCCAGGCTCAGTTCCGGCACACGCGCCGCTGCCTCGCGGACGGCGCCGAGCGCCTCGGCGAACGGCTCGCCCGTGCGCCTGGCGAGGTGACCGGCGGCGAGCGCGTCGGCGGTGGCCGACTCGAGCGCCGCCTGCACGTCGAGGCGGTAGTTCTGGCCGGTCCCGCCGGCCTGCCCGTAGTAGGCGACCTCGGCCGAGGCGCCGCCGGCCACGAGGTCGTCGAGCCCGGTCGGGAAAGCGACCCCGACCACGTAGCCTCCCCGCTCGACCCCTTCGCGTAGCCCGGCCTCGTCGGGCACGCGCACGACCTCGAGGCCCTCGCGCCCGTCGAGCGCGGCGGCGAAGCGCTCGACGAGCCGCCCGTCGCCATGGACGGCGATGCGCGCCCGCGTCTGCGCGCCGAACGTCACGCCCGTGATGAAGATCAGTCCGATGGGCAGGAGCAGGGCAAAGAAGTAGTTGGAGCGGTCCCTCAGGAACCGCTTGAGGTTGTTGATGCCGATCGCGAGGACCTTGGTCACCGCGTGAGCCTCCTGCCGAAGGCCGCCCAGCCGAGCCCGCCCGCCACGGCGGCGAACACGAGGATGGCGAGCGCGTCGGGCAGGGCGGCTTGGACGCCGCCGCCCGCCGCGTCCGCCATGCCGCGCAAGAACCAGAAGTGCGGCGAGACGCGCATGAGGAGCGACAAGGCGCCGCCCGCCTCCGGCAGGGGGAAGAACGTGCCGCCGAGCACCCCGAGCGTGATGGCCACGATCGACTGGACGTTGCCCGCCGCCTCGGCGCTGCGCGCGAACGCCGCCACGGCCATGAGCACGCCGGCGGCCGCGGCGACGACGCTGAGGACGAGCAGGAGCACCGCGGCCGGCTCGCCCCACCTGGCGCCCATGAGGAGCGTGCTCGCGCCCCAGAGCACGAGCAGGCTCAGCACCCCGACGCAGACGCTGGCGAGCACCTTGCCGCCGATGATGGAGCGCCGCGCGATGGGCGCCACCAGGAGGCGGGCGAGCGTGCCGTCCTTCTCCTCGTCGAGCAGGCCGGCCACCCCCATCTGCACGATGAAGAACACGAAGAACACGGCCATGCCGGCTGCCATGTACGTGACCAGATCGAGCTGGCGCTCCGACGTCCGCCGGTCGACGAGCACGAGCGGCTGCGCCGCCGAGGCGACCTGGGCCATGACGAGCGGCGCGAGGACCACGCCGCCCCGCTCGCTCAGCGCGGCGACGGCCCAGGTGCCCGCGCGGAGCCGGGCGAGGAACGAATCCGCCAGGGTCTCGGCGAGCTGGGTCCCGAAGAGCGAGCTCGTGGTGCCCAGCACCCTCACCGTGGCCGGCTCGCGCCCCAGCGCCCCGAGCAGCCCCCCAGGCACGACGATGACCGCGTCCAGCTCGCCCGCCGCCAGCGCTCGGCGCGCCTCGCCCTCGACCGCGCTGGCGAGGTCCGCGGGGGCCGGCTCGACCGCGCCGACCGGGAGCGCCACCTCCCGCCATGAGATGACGCCGGCGTCCTGAACGGCGCCGAGCAACGAGCGCAGGCCGGCCGAGACGGCGGAGCGGTCAGCGTCGACGAGACCGATGGTCGGCGGATCGGGGATGCCCCGCGCCAGCGGTCCGAGGAGAAGGCTGAAGACGTAAGCGAGGGCGAGCGGCGCGGCGACGCCGTAGATGAAGAAGGAGCGGTCGCGCAGCCGCTGCCTGAGGTCCTTCCAGGCGATTAGGAGGACGGCGTTCATGTCAATCCCGCAGGGCCTTGCCCGTGAGGCTGAGGAACACGGCCTCGAGGTCCGGCTCCCTCACCTCGATGCCGGTGACGTTGACGCCGGGGGCGTCCAGCGCGTGGACCAGCTGCGTGAGGAGGCCGCTCGCGCCCTTCGCCGCCAGCCGCAGGCCCTCGTCCGCCACGTCCGCGCGCGAGACCCCCTCGACGCCCCGCACGCGCTCGGCGGCAGCGGCGAGGTTCCCCGTCGCGCTCACGCGTACGTCGTCCTCGCCGCCCACGAGCCGCACGAGCTCGGCGCGCGTGCCCTCGGCCACCAGGCGGCCGTCGTCCACGATGCCGATCCGGTCGCAGAGGCGCTCCGCCTCCTCCATGTAGTGGGTCGTGTAGAGCACGGCGAGGCCACCGTCCGCGAGCAGCTCGATCGTCTCGAGGATGGCGTTGCGCGACTGCGGGTCGACGCCGACGGTCGGCTCGTCCAGGATCAGCAGCTTGGGCTCGTGGAGGAGCCCGGCGGCGATGTTGAGCCTGCGCTTCATGCCCCCTGAGTACTCGCGAACGAGTTGACCGGCGCGGTCTAGCAGTCCGACCGTGTCGAGCACGGCGTCGCACCGCCGCGCGAGCTCCTTCCCCCCGAGCCCGTACAGCCTGCCGAAGAAGGCGAGGTTCTCGCGCGCGTTCAGGTCCGGGTAGATGGCCAGGTCCTGTGGCACGAGGCCGATGGACCGGCGGGCGGCGACGCTCGTCGCCGCGACCGGCTCGCCGTCCAGCACGACGGCGCCGCCGTCTCGCCTCAAGATGCCGGCGACCATCGAGATCGTGGTCGTCTTGCCTGCCCCGTTCGGACCGAGCAGGCCGTAGGTCTCGCCCCTTGCCACGGTGAACGACACGCCGCGCACGGCCTGCAAGGCGCCGAAGCTCCTCCTCAGGTCCCTGACCTCCAGGAGCGCCTCCGGGGTGGGGTTGGCGGGTATCACGCCAGTAACGTACCAGACGCTCGTGAGCGGCCGCGATCCGGCACGCCCCGGCCCCGCGCCTTGTGGCGCCCTTGTGGCACCAGGCGGGCAGGATGTGCTCCGGGAAGAAGCTCGAGGCCGGCGCCCCCAGTAAGCGCGTCGAGTGAGGAAGAGACCTTGCGTATCCGAACCGTCCTCATCAGCCTGGCAGCCCTCGCCTGGCTCACCGCCTGCGGCCCGCAGGGCGGCGATGCCACGCCGCCGACGCTGCTCTCCGCCTCGCCCGCCGACGGCGCCACGGACGTCGCTCTGAACGAGGCCGTCGTCCTCACCTTCAGCAAGCCAGTGAAGAAGCTGCAGGTGACCCCCTCGCCGCTCGTGGGGCTGGCCGCCCCAGTGTGGGACGAGGCGCGTCGGGTGGTGACCATCGCCCCGGCGCCCGCCTGGCCGGCGGGCACGGCGCTCGGCTTCGCCATCGTCGCGGAGGACGACGCCGGCAACACCCGCAGCCTGGACCTGAGCTTCACCACGCTCGACGACCAAGAGCCGCCGGCGGCGCCCACCGGACTGGCGGCCGAGGCCATGGACGGCGCCATCCGGCTCACGTGGACGGCCAACACCGAACCGGACCTCGCGGGCTACCTCCTCTTCTGGGGGGAGGACCCCGACGCGCCGACGGGCGTCGCGGCCCTGCCGACGGCGCCGACCGAGCACGTACTGACGCCGCTCGAGAACGGCACCACGTACGCGGTCTACCTGGTGGCGGAGGACGGTACCGGCAACCGCTCGACACCCTCGGCGACGTTGACCGCCACCCCGGGTGACACCACGCCGCCGACGCTGGTCTCCAGCCAACCGTCCGACGGACTGCGGGGCGTCGGACTGGTGACGCGTGTGCGCTTCGCGTTCTCCGAACCCATCGACCCAGGCTCGCTTGAAGTCTTCCTCTACCAGGTGCAGGCGCCCGCCGAGGGCGACCCTCTCGACCCGGGAGCGCCCGTCGAGGCAACGCTGGACACGACGTTGCTCGGTGCCCCGTCCTGGAGCCCCAGCGGAACGCTGGTCGAGTTCGACGACGTGGCCCCCGACCTCATAGAGAGCGACAAGGCCTACCGCTTCCAACTCGTGGCCGAGGACCTGGCCGGCAACGCGCTGCCGACCCCCACGACCGTCTCCTTCATGGCCGGCTTCGTGCCCGACGTGATCCCGCCCGAGGTGCTCGGCTTCACCCAGGACGTCGACGTGGACACGGGCCGCGGCGTCCTCACCTTCGACTTCAGCGAGCCGATGGACCAGACCGCCGCCGAGGCGGCCTTCGTCAGCGCCCCCGCCATGAGTTGCGCCTGGGCGTGGCCGACACCGGCCCAGGCGAGCTGCACGGTCGCCGGTCTGCGCCAACTGCAGAGCTACGCCGTGCAGTTCACGGTGGAAGCGCGCGACCTCATGGGCAACGGCCTCACGGCCCCCTGGAACGGCGACTTCGACACCCTGAACTTCAAGCCGCGGCTGGTCAGCTTCACCCCCGCGCCGTCGCGGCTCGGCCTCCCGCCCCGGACGAACGACCCGAGCCAACCGATCACCTGGACGTTCAGCGAGCCCGTGCAGGTGGACAACATCGCGGGCGAGGTCCGCACCGGCAGCGGAGCGCTGTTCGACACCATCACCCAGGCCAGGGTGCAGCTGAGCGGCGACGGTCTGACGATCACCTACTACCCGCCCAGCAACTACAACTGCACGGGTACGACCTACGTCTGGCGGCTCGACAGGGTCTACGAGCAGGGCAGCGCCGGGCGCCTCATCCTGTCCACCCCGCAACCCTACTCGGGTTCGTTCCAGTGCGGCGAACCCGGGATAGGCACGTCCCTCCAGTCAGGTAAGCAAGGAGCGCAGGCATGAAGAAACGCCCCCTCGGCAGGCTCGCGGTCGCGGTGCTCACGCTGCTCGTCGCTTGCGGCGCCCCCACGCCGCCCGACGACGAGCCGCACTACCCGGCCGTGCCCAACGCGGACACCAGGGTCCTCGACGCGGCCGCTCGTGACGCCCTACAGGCCTACGACCAGGACAGCGGAGTGCTGGTCTTCTCCGGCGCAGACTTACCGGCGTTGGCGGTGGGTAACGTCGTCGTCTCCGAACCGACCGCCGCGGCCCCGAACGGCATCCTGAGACGCGTCACCGGCGTCGACGACTCCGTGGCGGGGGAGCTCACCTTGCAGACCGAGCTCGCGTCGCTCGACATGGCGCTGGAGTCCGGCTCGCTCTACGAGAGCTTCGCGATGACGCCGGACGACGTCGCCACGGTGGAGTACCACGTCGACGGCCTGCGCCTGTTCGACCCCGCCGAGCCGGCCGAGCGCCAGCGGCTGGCGGCAGCGGCAGCGGACGGCCTCTCGCCCCTCTCCCTGCCGTCCGGCTTCATCGGCTGGAGCTTCGACGACCTGGTCGTCTACGACGCGGACGGGAACCTGAGCACCAAGAGCGACCAGGTCCTGGTCAAGGGCGACGTTGGCGCGCAGCCCATCTTCGACCTGGCCTTCGCGTTGAACTGCAGCTACTTGTGCCTCGAGACCAACCCCTACTTCAAGTTCGAGGTGGGCGCTCAGGTGATCGCGCGCCTGGCGCTCGACAGCAAGACGCCGGTGGGGCTCACGCTCAGCAAGGCCATCCCGCTCGCGACCATCACGGGCAAAGCCATCACTTTCTCCATCGGGCCGGTCCCGGTCGTCATAGTCCCCAAGCTCAAGCTTGAGCTGCGGATCGACGGCTCCATCGGCTTCAGCGTCAGCTACGAGGTGCAGGAGACCCTGACGCTGAAGGCCGGCGGCCAGTACAAGAACGGCAAGTGGTCGAACATCAGCGACGCCAGCCACGAGGAAGTGGCGCAGCCCGTGAAGTCCCCGTCGTTCGTCCAAGTGGTGGCCAAGGCCAAGCTCAAGGGCGCCATCCGCGGCGAGCTGCTGCTCTACGGCATGGTCGGGACCTATGCGGAGATCGTGCCGTCCGTGGGAGTCGACATCGCCTACCCCCGCGCGCCCATCTGGAAGCTCACCGCGGGCCTCGCGGCCAACGCGGGCATGACCATCGACGTCTGGCTCTTCAGCAAGGACTGGCAGGCCAAGCTCATCGACCTGGAGTGGCAGGTGGCCCAGTCGGACAACACCGCGCCCGAGTTGACGATCCTGACCCAGGGGCCCGTGCAGGTCGGACCGAACGGCATAAACCTCCGAGCCTCGGTTCGCGACGCGGAGGACGGGAACGCGTGCTGCTCCACCACCTTCCGCTCGAGCGACCCGACTGACGGCGCCTCTGGGCTCCTGGGGACGGCCACGGGCCCGACGCCGGAGGTGCCCGTCGTCTTCGCCACCACCGGGACCCGCACGATCACGGTGAAGGCGGTCGACTCGGGCGGCAAGGAGACCACCAAGACCGTCACGCTCGGCGTGGAGAACACCGCCCCGGAGCTGACCATCACGGCGCCCTACAACGGTCAGACCTTCTACGCCGGCCAGCCGGTGCGCTTCCGCTCCTTCAACTACGACCCCAACGAGGAGGAGTACGCCGTGCCCTGCGACCAGCTCGCCTGGAGCGCCGGAGCCGCGCTGGGGACGGGTTGCACCCTGACCGTGACCGACGGCTTCACGCAAGGGGCCCGCACGGTCACCCTCACCGCCACCGACAGCCACGGCGCCGTCAGCACGGCACAAGTCAGCCTGGCCATCGGCCCCGCGCCCGCCAACTACCCACCGCGGGTCACCATCACCAGCCCGCAGGACTACAGCTACGCGCCGCAGTTCGAGCCGTTGACCCTAAGCTTCGACGCCCTTGACCCGGAGGGCGACGACCTCGTGAGCACGGTCTGGGACGCGCTGGTCGGCTACGACCCGAGCACCGGCACCGGCACGGCCCTCTATGCGGTGGTGCCGGATGACCAGGGCAGGTGGAGCGTCTCCCAGCTCCCGGGCTTCGAAGGCAACGTCTGCGAAGTCAACACGCTCATCCGGCTGCGGGTAAGGGTGACGGACGCGCAGGGGAGCGTGGGCGAGGACTACGTGGTACTGCGCTTCGCCGTCATCTGCTGAGGCTGTCGCGGGCAAGCGGGCGCAGTTGGCGTGAGGAGCCGGCGCTCCCGTCAGCCTGCCCTATGGCGGTGGTCGACGAGGACGTGCTCGACGGGAAGCTTGCGGTGGGGCTTCGGCAGCTCCTCCGCCAGGCCGTAGAAGATGAGGGCCACGACGCGCGTGCCGTCCGGCGCGCGCTCGCGGCCCAGGAGCGGCCAGAAGCCCTCATGCTCCGTCACGGCGGCCGTCGACCACTTCGTGGCGATGCCCTTGGACCACAGGTGCAAGCAGAGGTTCTGCACGGCGCAGGCCACGGCGGCGTAGTCTTCCCGCCGCGTGGTCTCATCGGCACCTTCCGCGCTCGTGCAGGTGACGACGAGCACGCCGGGTACCTCGGCCCAGTCGCGGCGCTTGGCCTCCACCCGGTCGGGCTTGGAACCGGTCCGCTCCAGTTGTTCGCCCCAGAGCCCGGCGAGCCGCGCTATCCGCTCGTCGTCCAGCAGGTAGAAGCGCCACGGCTCGGTGCGCTTGTGGTTCGGCGCCCAGCGGGCGGACTCGACGGCCGCGACGACCTCGCGATGGTCGAGCGCCGGCCCGCCGGTCAGCTTCGCTTGCGGGACGGAGCGGCGGGTGCGGATCACGTCGACCGTGGTCGGCTCCGCGGTCGGCTCCGCTGTCGGCTCCGCGGTCGGCTCTGCTTCGGCGGCGACCGCGTCCATGAGGGCCACCCCCACCGCGCCCGGGTTGTAGGCGACCTCCCACGCGAAGCCGTCCGGGTCGGCGAAGTAGCCGGAGTAACCGCCCCAATCGCGCTGGGCGGCAGGCTCGAGGATGGTGGCGCCGGCGGCTCGTGCAGCTGCCAGAGCCTCGTCGACGAGCTCCCTAGCCGGCACGTTGTGGGCCAGCGTGAACGGCGGATGGCCCGCGCGAGGGCCGAGCGGGCCGACCTCGGCCTCGAAACCAGCTGCGCTCCAGAGCGAGAGCACGAGCGTGGGCGAGAGCCGGATGAACACGACCTCGCCTGCGGCCTCGAACGCGGGTTGCCAGCCGAGACCGTCGACGTAGAACGCGCGCGAGACGCCCACGTCGGCGACGGCCAAAGTTATGAAGTTGACTCTTGGGTCCACGGGGGATTCTATCCGGGCGCCGCTCTCAGCTTCGCGCTCCGCTACCGGCGGTCCCGGGCTCCATGCGCTTGACACGCACGGCGCTGCGAACGAACGCAACGACGAAGCCGAGCGCCAGGACCAGCACGACCGTCGCGGCCGGGTCGCTGTCGATGAAGAACGAGAGGTAGACGCCGAGGAACGCGCCGGTGGCGGCGACCGCCGCCGCGCAGACGAGCATGCCGCGCAACGTGCGGCAGAGCAGGTAGGCCATGGCGCCCGGCGCGATGAGGATGGCTACCGCCAGGATGATGCCGACGGCCTGCAGGGCGGCCACGATGGTGAGCGCGATGAGGGCTAGGAGCCCGTAGTGCAGGACCTGCACCCTCAGGCCGACCGCGCGCGCTTGGGCCGGGTCGAAGACGTAAAGGAGGAGGTCGCGCCACTTGAACGCGACTAGCCCCGTCACGACCAAGGCTATGGCTCCGGTCTGGACAACGTCCCCCCAGCTCACCCCGAGCATGTTCCCGAAGAGGATGTGGTTCAGGTGCACGTCCGTCTTGACCTTCACGAACATGACGACGCCGAGCCCGAACATGCCGGCGAACACCACGCCCATCACCGTGTCCTGCTTGATGCGGCTGTTCGCCCCGAGGTAGCCCGTGGCGACCGCCGTGAACATGCCGGCCAGGAACGCCCCGACGGCGAGGGGCCAGCCCAGGACGTACGCGAGCACCACGCCGGGGAAGACGGCGTGGCTGACCGCGTCGCCCAGCAGCGCCCACCCCTTGAGCACGAGGAAGCAGGAGAGGAGGGCGGCCGGCACGGCCACCAGCGTCGTGATGAGGAAGGCCTCGTTCATGAACTCGAACCGGAACGGCGCCAGGAGGACCTCGAGCATGCTCAACCGGCCGCCTCTCGCAGCGCCTGCGCGTCCGAGCCCCGTTGCGCCGCGCCGCGCAGGGCCAGGCGCGCCCTCCGCCTGGCCGCCAACACGCCGTGCTTGGGCGCGAACGTGAAGGCGGTGAGGAAGATCGCCGTCTGGAGCACCACGATGATGCCGCCCGTCGCGCCGTCGAGGAAGTAGCTGGCGTAGGCACCGACGAAGCTGGTCACGGTCCCGATGTTCACGGCTATGGCGAGCAGCCTCGGGAAGCGGTCCGTGAGCAGGTAGGCGGTGGCGCCGGGCGTCACGACCATGCAGATGACGAGGAACGCCCCGACCGTCTGGAGCGCCGCCACGGTAGCGGCGGCGAGGACCGTGAAGAACATGACCTTGAGCCTGCCCGGCCGCAGGCCCACGGAGCGGGCGTGGTTCTCGTCGAAGAAGGTGAGCACCAAGGCCCGCCACTTGAGGAGGAGCACGGCCAGGCACACGAACCCGATGACGGCGAGTTGGAGCGTGTCCGTCGGGGTGATCGCGAGGACGTTGCCGAGCACGATGGTCTGCACGTTCACGTGCACGGGCGAGACGGACACCATGAAGAGCCCGAGCCCGAAGAACGTGACGAGGATGAGCCCGATGACCACGTCCTCCTTCAACTTCGTGCGCTGGTTGAGCACGAACATCGTGCCGGCCGCCAACAGCCCGGCGACGAACGCCCCGACGGAGAACGGCAGCCCGAACATGTACGCCCCCGCCACGCCCGGCACGATGGCGTGCGAGAGCGCGTCGCCGATGAGCGACCACCCCTTGAGCATCAGGTAGCACGAGAGGAACGCGCACACGCAACCGACTAGGGCGGACACCCACATGGCGTTCTGCATGTAGCCGTACGTGAACGGCTCGAGCAGCGTCGTCATCAGTTCTCTGTGCGTCCCAGCCGCGCGCCGTCGAGTGCCGGCCCCCCGGAGCGCTCCTCCATGCCCGCCAGCGCCCCGAAGAACGGGCCGTCCGGCGACCGCCGTCCGACCACCCCTCCGAACGCCCGGTCCAGGTTCTCCTTGGTGAACGTCACGTCAGTCGGGCCGTAAGCGAGGACGGTGCCCTTGACGAGCACGACGTGGTCGCAGAACGTGGGCACCGAAGCCAGGTCGTGGGTCGACACGAGCATGACGCGCCCTTCGCCCCGCAGCTCGGCGAGCAGGGTGACTATCCTCTCCTCCGTCTTGACGTCCACGCCGCTGAACGGCTCGTCGAGCAGGATCACGCGGCTGTCCTGTGCGAGTGCCCTGGCGAGGAACACGCGCTTACGCTGGCCGCCGGAGAGCTCGCCGATCTGGCGCTTGCGGAGCTCGCTCATCCCGACCCGCTCCAAGGCCGCGCCCACGGCCTCCCGGTCGGCGCGCCGCGGTATGCGCAGGCCGCCCATGTGACCGTACCGCCCCATCATCACGACGTCCTCGACGAGCACGGGGAAGTTCCAGTCGACCTCCTCGGCCTGCGGAACGTACGCGATGAGGTTCTGACGCAACGCCTTCGCGACGGAGCGGCCCAGGACGCTGATCTCGCCGCGCGCCGGCCTGACGAAGCCCATGATGGCCTTGAACATCGTGGACTTGCCCGCGCCGTTCACCCCCACGAGCGCCGTGATGGTCCCCACCGGGATCGCGAAGCTGGCGCCGCTGAGGGCCGTGTGACCGTTACGGTACGTGACGGTCACGTCCTCGACCCTGATGCCGGCGCTCGCACCGTGGTCGCTTGTCGTCTCGGATCCTGCGGTCATACCTGCCTCTTACTCCCCCAGGAAACCGTTGGCGATCGTCTGGCTGGTCACGCGTAGCAAGTCCAGGTAGGTGGGCACGGCGCCGCCGGCGTCCGTGAGCGAGTCGACGTAGAGCACGCCGCCGTAACGCGCGCCCGTCTCCCGCGCCACTTCCTTCGCCGGCTTGTCCGAGACGGTGCTCTCGGAGAACACCACTGGGATGGCGTTCGCGCGCACGACGTCGATGACCTTCCTGACCTGTTGCGGGGTGCCTTGCGCGTCGGCGTTGATGGGCCAGAGGTAGAGCTCCTTGAACCCGAAGTCGCGCGCCAGGTACGAGAACGCGCCCTCGCTCGTCACCAACCACCGCTGCTCTTCCGGTACGGCAGCGAGCGACTCCCTGATCGGGCCGATGACGCCCTCGATCCGAACCTTGTAAGCCTCGGCGTTCGCCTCGTACACGGCCGCGTTCGCCGGGTCGTGCTCGACCAGCGCGGCGCGGATGTTGTCGACGTAACGGAGGGCGTTCGTCGGCGACATCCAGGCGTGCGGGTTGGGGAGGCCCTCGTAAGGCCCCTCGAAGATGCCGATGGGCTCGATGCCGTCGCTGACGACGACGCTGGGGACGCCCTTGAGGTTCTCGAAGAAGCGCTGGAACCAACGTTCCAGGTTGAGGCCGTTCCAGAGGATGAGGTCGGCGTCCTGCGCCCGACGCACGTCGCCGGGGGTGGGCTGGTAGTCGTGGATCTCGGCGCCGGGTTTCGTTATGGACTCGACCACCGCGGCGTCGCCGGCGACGTTGCGCGCCATGTCGGCGATGACCGTGAAGGTGGTGACGACCTTGAACCGCTCCTGGGCGAACGCCGTCGAGGCGCCTAGGAAGACCAAGCCGCCGAGCAGTGCCAGCCTCAAGGTGACCGCGCGAGCCAGGGCGAGTGGTCGAGCGTGTTGGGACGGGCTACGCATCTTGCCTCCAGTGGTTTCGGCTCACGCCGGCTGCCGGTCCGGCAGTTTCTTCGCCGCGACTAGTGCGCGGTTTAGCCTCGCCTAATCTAGCGTGCCGGTTCGAGCGCGTCAAGCGCCCTCGGCGGGCACGCCTCACCGACCGGAGGCGTGCGGGCATGACCCGCGCGCCTTACGTTTTCGAAGACCACTCGCAGGCGTGTCGAAGGCCGCTAGATGACCAGGTTCTCGCCCAGAACGAGCGAGGCGAGCTCGCGAGACAGCGCGACCTTGCGCCCCCGCGCGCCGTCGCCGATGCCGACGAACTCCAGGTGCAGCAGGTTGCCGCCGGGCTCGAGCGAACGGAGCACGAGTTCGGCACCCGGCTCGACCGAGCGCGACTCGAGATAGGCGAGCACGGCGCGGTCGCGGGTCAGGAGCCGATGGACGCGGAACCGCCCACCCAAGGCGAGGTCGGCCAACGGCGTGGTCGGGGCTACGGGCACGCTGCCGTCCACTCTCGGTATCGGATAACCGTGTGGGTCGAACTCCGGGTCGTCGAGGTGCTTGGCCAGCCTCTCCGCGAACACGTCGGAGACGACGTGCTCCATGAGCTCCGCCTCCTGGTGCACCTCGTCCCAACCGAAGCCGAGCTGGGTGACCATGAACATCTCGAGGAGCAGGTGGCGCCTGACCAGCCGCAGCGCCTCGCGGCGCCCGGCCGGCGTGAGCGAGGCGCCGCGGTACGGCTCGTACGCGACGAGCTCCGCGCCGCTCATCTTGCTCAGCATGGCCGTGACGGACGGAGCGGTGACACCCAGCTCGCGCGCGATCTCGCCGGTACCGGCCACGCCGTCGCCGGCCAGCAACCAGATCGCCTTCAGGTAGTCGCCGACGGAGCTGGAGAGGCGGGCGGCGCCGTCGTCCTTGTGCTGGGCCGCGGCGGCGTCCGCCGGGTCGATCATCTCCTCGCCACCGCTCCGGCTTGACGCGAGGACGGCGCCCGCGTCCGCCGCGACCCCGTTCGCCTCGGCCTCGTTCACCGCCTTGCGCTCCTTAGCCATGCCTAAACGTTAGGGCAGCGCGGGTCGGAACGCAACCGCGGGGGCTGGAACGCGACCGCGGACAACCGCGGGGGCCGGAACGCAGCCGCGGACAACCGCGCTGGCTGGAACCACGCCGACGCTCCTTAGGCTTCGGTCGCTGGCGAAGACGAGCCCCGCGCAAGACCCTGGTGGTGGCGATCAAGACATGATGGTTGTGGTAGATAGACTTAGCTAGACTAAACTAAGGATATGAAGAGGGGCAGCATGAAACCGCCGGTCGTGAACGTGCACGAGGCCAAGACCCAACTGTCCAGGCTGTTGGAACGCGCGCACGCAGGCGAGGAGATAATCCTTGCCAAGGCGGGCAAGCCTTACGCGCGACTCGTACCGTTGGAGGCACCGGAAACGGAACCTCGCGTGCTGGGAGGCCTCGTGGGGCTCATACCCCCGATCGATGACTCCGCTTTCTTCGACGCCCTACCAGAGGAAGAGCTCCATGCTTGGGAGGGGGGCCAGACGGCGTGAGACTCCTGCTGGATACCCACGTGCTCGTCTGGAGCGCCACCGACCCGGAGCGCCTCTCCAAGACCGCGACGACAACCCTCCTGGACCCGGTCAACCGACTGTTCGTCAGCTCGGCAACGTCGTGGGAGATAGCGACCAAGCAGCGCATCGGCAAGCTTCCACAAGGCGGAGAACTCCTCGAGTCCTTCGAACTCGTGCTCGCCGATCTTCGAGCGAGCCTGATCTCCATCGGTCACGAGCACGCCGTTCTGGCCGGCTCCATGCCCGGCACGCATAGGGACCCGTTCGACCGCATGCTGGCGGCGCAGGCGCAGGTCGAGGACCTCCACCTGATCACGCGCGATCCGGCGTTCTCCGACCTCGGCGTACGCGTGATCTGGTGAGCCCAAGCGTGGCCACCCGTAGCCCTCTTCCGTTACCCTAAGCGCCATCATGCCGACGCCAACCGCGACGTCCACGAGCGCGCCGGCTCCCGCCGAGGCCCGCAACCGCCTGATGTTGCGGGTGCGCAACGCGATGGACAGGCATTACGCGCGGCCCCTCGACGTGCCCGGACTCGCAGCGAGCATCGACATGAGCGAGGCGCACTTCATCCGCACGTTCAAGGCCGTGTTCGGCGAGACCCCGTACCGCTACCTCCAGCGCAGGCGCGTCGAGCGCGCCATGTTCGCGCTGCGGCAGTCGCGGCGGAGCGTCACCGACGTCTGCTTCGACGTCGGCTTCAACAGCCTCGGCACGTTCAGCCGCACGTTCAAGGAGATCGTCTGCGTCTCCCCTTCCGAGTATCGCGGGCTCTACCCGCCCGTCGCCGTCCCGACGTGCTTCTTCAAGGCCTGGGCCCGTCCGAGCAGTTTTGGAGAAGCGCCTGCCGACGGGGACGGCTAGAGTCAAGCGTTCGCCACGAGCGACGCCGCCGCGAGCGGCCGGGAGGAAGACCGATGCTCAAAGGGATCAACATCTCCAACGTGCTAGTCCTAGACCAGAACGAGGCCCTCGACTTCTACGTCGGCAAGCTCGGTCTGGAGGTGAGCAACGACGTCGAATTCGGGTTCATGCGCTGGCTGACGGTCAGGGTACCTGGCGGCAGCGGCCCGGAGATCCTTCTGGAGGTGCCGGCACCGCCCAGCATGGACCCGGAGACGGCCGCTCAAGTGAGGGAGATCGTCACGAAGGGCGCCACGGGCTTCACGGTCGGTTTCATAACCACGGACGCCCAGGCGATGTACGAGACCCTCAAGGCCAAAGGCGTCCAGATCACGGACGAGCCGACGAAACGCGACTACGGCACGGACTTCGGCATCCGCGACCCCTTCGGTAACCACATCCGCATCGTCCAGTACCACTGAGGCCGAACCGGCCCCAACCCCCAAGCCACTGGAGAGCAGGCTCCGAGCGGCCCCGGACGCGGGGCCGCTGCTCATGGCGACCGGGCGTTACCATGCGGCGTCCCCCGTACGCGGCGCCGGGGCGTGAGCCGCGTGAAGGCGAGGGTCGGAAGGACGGGAAGATGAGCGTGTCTGCCAACCGAGGCAAGCGGTCGTGAGCGGGTTGCCGGCGGGAGTAGCAAGCATCGAGGACCTGAGGCGCCGGGCCAAGCGCAGGCTGCCCCGCATGGTGTTCGACTATATCGACGGTGGGGCGGACAACGAGCGCACCATGCGCTCGAACTCCGCGGCGTTCCGGGACATCGTGTGGCGCCCGAGGGGCGCGGTGAAGTTCGGCGAGGTCGACCTCGGCACGACCGTACTAGGCCAGCGCCTGCCCTTCCCCATCATCCTCGCGCCCGTCGGGTCGTCGCGGATGTTCTGGCCGCACGGCGAGGAGGCGGCAGCGGCGGCGGCCGGCGAAGCGGGCACGATCTACACCCTCTCCACCCTGTCCGGCACGCGCCTGGAAGACGTGCGGGCCGCCAGCCAGGGCACGTGCTGGTACCAGCTCTACCTGTGCGGCGGACGCGACGTGGCCGCGAGCGCCATAGCGCGTGCCAAGGCGGCCGGCTACTCGGCGCTGGTGGTGACGATAGACACGGCCGTGGCCGGCATGCGCGAGCGCGACATCCGCGACGGCGCGCCTCAGCTCATCGCGAGGAAGTTCCCGGCCATGCTGCCTTACGTTCCGCAGGTCATCGCGCGACCGTGGTGGCTCCTCGATTTCTTCCAGGAGGGCGGCGTCATGAACTTCCCGAACGTCGTCCTGCCGGACGGCCCGATGAAGTACGGCGACATCGGCGCCCAGCTCGCCGCCGCGGCGGTGGCGTGGACCGACCTCGACTGGATCAAGGAGCTGTGGGACGGGCCGATCATCGTCAAAGGCGTCCACGTCGCGGATGACGCACGGCGAGCCGTTGACGCGGGCGCGAGCGCGGTCGTCGTCTCCAACCACGGCGGCAGGCAGCTCGACGGCGTGGCGCCCTCGCTGCACGCCCTGCCCGAAGTCGTAAAGGCCGTTGGCGACCAGGTCGAGGTCCTCCTAGACGGCGGCATAAGGAGCGGCGCCGACGTGGCCACGGCGCTCGCCGTGGGCGCCAGGGCCGTGCTGATCGGCAGGGCGTACGCGTATGGCCTCGCCGCCGGTGGGAAGGCGGGCGTGGCGGCGACCATCCAGATCCTGCGCTCCGGGCTCGAGCGCATGCTCAGGCTGCTCGGGTGCCCGTCGATACACGAGCTCAGCGACGAGTTCTACAGCCTGCCCGACGGGTGGCCGAACGCCTGAGGGCGTACCGTCCCTCGGATCAGAGGCTGCAGCTTAAGCAGCGCCTAAACCGTTCGCGGCGCGCGTTCGGCCCGTCCTAGGACGGTCGCGAGCCGCTCCGCCTCGCGTTCGAGCGCAGCGGTCGGCTCGGGTCCTAGCTCGTCGAACCAAGCCACCTCGATGTCGGTGCCACGAGCCCGCCAGGTGCCCGACACCACGCCGCCTCGGATGACCAGGTTCGAGCCTTTCGTCGCCAGCGCCCGCCACGCCGGCGCGAGCAGGCGCTGGTCGGCGGTGCCGGGACCGAAAAGCCACGGGTCGAACCCGGGCAGCAGCCGAACGACGTCGGTGGGCTCGACCGAGCCAAGTCCATCCAGGTCCTCGGTCAGAACGTACCCTTGAACGCCTGCGACGCTGACCGTGGTCACGGCGCCTCCGAGGTCGGCGATCCAGGTCGTGAGACGGCGGCGGGGGACGCTGAGCCCTTCGGTGAGCCAGTAGGCGAGGTTGGCGAGCGTCGCGGGGCCGTAACTCCGCAAGTACAGCTCGATCGCTCGGCGTCCGGCCTCGCCCACGGCGGGGAGGCCCGGCCAAGCCGGGTCGTTGCTCAAGAGGCGGAAAGTTGTCTGCCCGGCCTTCGTGGGTCCGAAGCAGATGTCGCCCCGCCAGTGCAGCGGCTTGTACAGGGCGTCGGCGCCAGCGCCGGTGGCATCGGTAGCAAGGTGGCGTAAGGTCGGGCTCTTGACGAGGTGGGCTCGGAGCTCCGCGCGCGTCGCCGGTCCCTCCCCAAGCAGTTCACGCACCGCGTAGCGCAGGGGCTGCCGGTCGTCCAGGGCGAAGCCGGTACTCGGGAAGGGGGCGACGCCCCTTCGCTCACCGGAGCCTCTTGGACACAGAATGGTGGTGGCACGTGACGGGAGCGCGGATACGAGATGGCTGAGAAGATCGACTTCAAGAAGACGCTAGACAGCTACCAAGCCCGACCCGACCGGTTCGAGCTCGTCGAGGTGCCCGACATGCAGTACCTGATGGTCGACGGGCACGGGGACCCTAACACGTCGCCCGCCTTCGCCGCGGCCCTCGAGGCGCTGTACCCGGTGGCCTACAAGCTCAAGTTCCTCAGCAAGCGCGAGCTCGGGCGCGACTACGTCGTGCCGCCGCCCGAAGGGTTGTGGTGGGCCGAGAGCATGAACGCCTTCACGACGTCACGCGACAAGTCGCGCTGGGACTGGACGGTGATGCTCATGGTCCCCGACTGGCTCGACCGCGGCGCGTTCGAGACCGCCGTGGAGCAGGCCAGGGCCAAGACCCCGCCGGCACGCCTCCGCGAGGTCCGCCTCGAAACGTTGTCCGAGGGCCGGTGCGTGCAGACGCTGCACGTCGGCTCGTTCGACGACGAGGCGGGCGTTCTGACTCGGATGCACGACGAGTTCATCCCCGCGCACGGCCTGCGCATGACCGGGAAGCATCACGAGATCTACCTCAGCGACCTGCGCAAGGTCGCCCCCGCCAGGCTGCGCACGATCCTCAGGCAGCCCGTCGCCGCCAGCTGAACGGTGCTCGCGTCCGGCACTACGGCGTAGCGGCCGGGACCGGCCAGGGTGAGCGCTATACGTCATGTTAGGAAGCCGATCCGCAGCTACTTACGCGCAGCAGGACGCCCGCGACGGGCCGACTATACGTAGGAAGCCGTCACCCGCCGGTTCACGCCGTCGAGGGTGACCTCGCCGCCGTACGGCAGGATCCACTGCGGCCTGGTGTGGCCGAAGGGCGGCCCGACGCAGACCACGGCCTCGGGGTTGTAGGCGCTCGCCTCCTCGAGCACCGCGTCGCGCTGGGCGGCGCGCTCCCGCGGAGAAGCTCCGACCTTGCGCGTGGTCGGGAACTCGACCGGCACGAGCCCGGTGACCTCGGCCAGGCGTCGCAGCGCCTGCTCATGCACCGCGGGCGCGACGGCCGGGGCGGCGAACGACGGCGAGAGGACCGCCACCTTGTCGCCCGGACGTGGTTTGGCTGGGTTGACCAGCGGGCTGCGCATGGTCATAGAGCCTACTCGACCGTCTCGGGTCGGTAGGCCGTCAGTGCGCGTACCTTCCCCGCAGCTCGATGGCGATCTGCGCGGCGTCCAGGTCGATCAGGGCGTCTTCCAGCACGTCGGCGTCGAAGACCCCGTTGTCGCGCGCGTCGAGCAAGGTGGACCGCTGGGCGTCGAGCACGGCCAAGCGATGACCGGTGGACAGCGCGAACTGCTCCTGTCTGGTGGCGCCGTCCGGGACGGCGGGTTCGGGAACGGCCTCGCTGGTCTCGCGCATGAGAGCCACTATCCTGGCGCGCTCGGCGGCCGTATCCTCCGCCAGCGCCGCCTGACCCCCTTTCGGCGCCATGACCCGCAGCAGCGGGCCGAGGGTGCCGCCCTGCAGCAGGAGCGACGCGACCGCGACCGCGAAGGCGATCAGGATGAGGACCGACCGCTGCGGGGTGTCGGCGGGGAGCGTCTGGGCCGCAGCCACCGTGACGGCGCCCCGCATGCCCGCCCACACGACGGCGGCTCCTTCCCGCCAGCCGAGCGGGGCGCGCAGGAGGTACTGGATGTCGGCGAGCCCGCGCGTGACCCTCACAGCGAACCGGTCGAGGTCTTGCTCCGTGGCCTTACGTCCCGCGGCGTTCAGCCTGTCTAGCGTCCGTTGCCTGCCCTCCTGCGTGCTGATGCGCTCCTGGAGGCCCTGGAAGCGCGGCCGCATCTTGCCGTAGATGCGGCCGCGCGCCGACAGGATGCCGAGCAGCGGGGCCACGTAAGCCGCCCTGACGAGGATCGTCAGGAGCAAGGCGCCCGAGGCCACCAGCACGGCGGTGCCGATGCCGGCATGGTCGTTATGCACGTGCGTCAGGATCGAGGTCAGCTGCAGCCCCATGGTCAGGAACACGGTGCCCTCGAGCACGAGCTCCACCGTGTGCCAGTTCTGCGAGTCGGACAGCCGGTTGCGCGGCGACAGCACCCGCGGCGCTCGGAAGCCCGTGATCAGGCCGGCCACCACGGCCGCCACGAGGCCGGACGCGCCGAGCAGCTCGGCCGGGATCGAGGCCACGAACGGCACGGCGAACGAGATCACCGTGTTGACGGTCGCGTCGGTCACATGCTTGCGGACGGCCAGATTCAGCGCGCCAACGGCCGCGCCGATCAGTAGCGCGAGGACGACGGCGTACGCGAAGGTCCCGACGGCGCCCCAGAAGGAGAACGAGGCTGCCGTGGCGACGATGGCCGTGCGCAGGAGCACGAGGGCGGTCGCGTCGTTGAGGAGGCTCTCGCCGTCCAGTATCGTCACGACGCGCCTAGACACGTTGGAGCGCTTCACGATCGAGGTCGCCACCGCGTCGGTCGGACTGACGATCGCGCCGAGCGCCACGCCCCACGTGAACCCGAGGCCGGGCACGACGAGCATGAAGAACAGGCCGAGCACGAGCGCGGTGCCGACGACGAGGAGCACGGACAGGCCGCTGATCGTCCCGAAGTCGCGGCGGAAGTTCATCGTCGGCAACGACACGGCCGAGGAGTACAGCAGCGGCGGCAGTAGCCCTTCCAGGATCCATTCGGGGTCGATCTCGAACGCCCCGAACATGGGAAGGAAGCTGGCCGCGACGCCGATGGCCACCAGCACGAGCGGAGACGCGACGCCGAAGCGCGGGCCGATGACCGTCGCCCCGGCGATCACCAGCAACCCCGTCACCAGTACGACCAGCAGTTCCGTCACGCTTTCTCCTCCGCTCGGGGGTTTAGAACCGCGAGCATGTAGGCGGGCTCGGGCAGGCAAGGCGGTCGGTAGCTCGGCTCGCGGGTGTTGCCGTCCATGAGCGTCCTCCCGACCATCCTCGGCATTATCGCCGGCAGCCGGGCTCCTCTAGCACGCAAGCGTCGCCCCTGAGGCCAGGGCGTGGCCTGGCGCCGTCGCCCCCTCGGGCGGCTCACGACCGCCGGCCCCTGGGTCTCGACTTGACCCCTTGCCTGGAAGCCGCGCCGCAGTGCACCATGCGTCCACCATGGAGCCACAAGTATCGCTACGCACGCTGACGACCGACGACCTCTCCGCGGTCCTCGCCTTGGAACTCGCCGAGGGTCAAGACAAGTTCGTGGCCCCGAACGAGTACACGTTGGCGGAGGCGTACCTCGCGCTGACGACGGGCGAGTTCGTTCCTTGCGTCTACGGGATCTTCCTGGACGACGACGTGGTGGGTCTGATCGCCATCGCTCACCAACCCGCGGAGAACGAGGGCGACGAGCCGTTCTACGAGATGTACCGGTTCATGGTTGACCGGCGTCACCAGCGCCGCGGCATCGGCCGCCGCGCACTGGAGCAGGCCATCGCCATCCTGCGCACCAAGCCCCTCGGTCCTGGAAGCCACGTCGCCACGAGCTTCGTGCCGGGCAACGACATCGCCAAGGCGCTGTACTTGCAGTTGGGGTTCAGGGAGACCGGCGAGTTGGACGGCGACGAGATCGTGGCCGTGATGCCGCTATGACACCGACCGCGTCGCCGGCGTGCTGCTGAAGGCCCGAGCACCGCGCGCGGCGCCTGGATAGGATGGGCGTATGCGCGCGATCGTCTTGGACGCGGTAAGGGCCCGGCCGGAGGTCCGCTCGGTACCCGAGCCGGCGGTTCCCGCCGACGGCGTGGTGGTGCGGGTGATGGCCACGGGCATGTGCCGCAGCGACTGGCACGCCTGGGCGGGCCACGAGGACATCGCGTTCCCGCACGTTCCCGGCCACGAGCTGGCCGGGGTGATCGTCGAGACGGGCCCTGAGGTGAGACGCTGGCGCCCGGGCGACCGGGTGACCGTGCCGTTCGTGTGCGGCTGCGGCCGCTGCGAGTGGTGCGAGTCGGGCAACGCGCAGGTCTGCCCGGACCAGCAGCAGCCCGGGTTCACCCATTGGGGCTCGTTCGCCGAGTACGTGGCCCTGCACGCCGCAGACACGAACCTCGTGGCCATCCCTGAGCAGGTCGAGTACGCGACCGCGGCCAGCCTTGGCTGCCGGTTCGCGACCGCCTTCCGCGCCCTGTCCGCCCGCGCCCGCGTGCGCGAGGGTGAGTGGGTGACCGTCATCGGCGTCGGCGGAGTGGGTTTGAGCGCCGTGATGATCGCCCACGCCATGGGTGCCCACGTGATAGCCGTCGATCGCAACGCCGAGGCTTTGGCGGTCGCCGAACGAGTCGGCGCCGACCACGTCCTCACCACGGACGGAACCGACATCCCCACGACCGTGGCCGAGCTGACGGACGGCGGCAGCCACGTCGCCGTGGACGCGGTCGGCAACGAGCAGGCGTGCGCCGATTCGATCCTGAGCCTGCGGCGCCGGGGTCGTCACGTCCAGGTGGGCCTCCTGCCGCCCGTCGCCGGTCACCCCCGGGTGCCGATGGCCAGGGCGATCGCCTGGGAACTCGACCTGCTAGGCAGCCACGGCATGGCCGCAGTCGACTACCCGAAGATGCTCGAGCTCATCGAACGCGGTGTCCTGCAGCCGCAGCGACTGATAGAACGCACCATCGGTCTCGCCGAGGCCGCCGAGCTGTTGCCGCGGTTCGACCGGGCGACCGTCGCGGGGATGACCATGATCTACCCGGCGCGGTGATGTCGCCGACCGGCTTCACCAAGGCCCAGATGAACGCCGCCCGAGTCCGGCCTGCCTAACGCCTCACCGGCCGATACGTGACGTGCGTCACGAGCGAAGCGGCCCTCACGGACACGCGCTCGAGTTGCTGCGGCGGCACGCCGTCGAACACCCGCTCTCCCGCACCAAGGACGCAAGCTGTGACATGGAGCCGCAGTTCGTCCAGCAGGCCGGCCGCGAGGTACTGATTGACGGTGCGGGCGCCGCCGGCGATGGAGATTTTCCGCTCACCGGCGGCCGCGCGCGCCTGCTCGAGTGCCGAATGGATGCCGTCCGTGACGAAGTAGAACGTAGTGCCACCCAGCATCTCGATAGGCGCGTGCGCGTAGTGCGTGAGCACGAAGACTGGCCCCTGGTACGGCGGCTCCTTGCCCCACCACCCGCGCCAGTCGCGGTCCCATTCGCCGCGGACGGGGCCGAACATGTTGCGCCCCATGATGGTAGCGCCCGAGTCGAGGATCGCGTCAACCTCGGCGCGGTTCTCCTCGTAGGTGTCGAACATCCAGCGGTGCAACCAACCGTCGTCGATGTCGCCGAAAGGCGCCTCCTCGCGCTGGTTCAGACCCGTCGCGAAGCCGTCCGCCGATACCGCGATGTCGCAGTACACCTTGCCCACGTGGTTCCTCCTAGGGGCAGCGGGTCTCCGCCACCAGTCGGCGCCAGCCCGGGACGACGGAGCTCGCGACCGGACTTGCGAGAGAGACCGAGTAGAGGAAGGGCGCGACGAGCACCGCGTCAGGCGTCCGAGCGGTTTCAGGATAGCGCATGGCTCTACGCGCGTTCCCGCTCCTGTACGCGAGTAACGTCGAGCGAGTGGCGGAACTCTATCTCCGCCTGGGCTTCGTCGAGCGCTTCCGCATGGCGGGCCAGCAGAGGCGCAACTCGATCTGTTGGTTCGCCTTCAGCGACTGATCCCAGGGTCCCACCGATGCCGCCACGCCCGAGGCCTTGGCGCAGGGGGCTGACACGCGCGTGACAGATGATGACGGACTCCGTGTACGAGGGCAGGTCGATGCGGGGCCTCATCGACCTGATGCGCAAGGGCTACTTCCACGCCGGTTCCCGCGTCCGTTACGTGCTTATAGGCAAGGTGTCGGCCATCAACGCATACAGCAGCTACCTGCCCTGGTACGGCTGAGCTGCAGCCAGCTTGACCGAGGTCCTGGCGCCCCGCCCTCGGCAGTGCGACCCTGCTTCCGTGACCAAGGACCTGACCTCGATGAAGATGGGCCGACTCCTGGCCGAAGTCCCCGAGGCGCGCTCGGTCCTGCGGCGTCGCGGCGTCGACCCGCTGCAGCGCTGCCACAGCGCGGCGCTCAACCACATGACGCTCAGGCAGGTCCTCGGGCGCACGTGTCCGGTGGACGACGTGGAGGCAACGTTCGCGGAGCTCGGTGAGTTGCTGGGAGCCTCGGGCTTCTAGTCAGGGTCTTCGCGATAGGCGAGATCGTCTCGCGCACTGAGTGCCCGAGAACTCTAGACCTGTAGGTAGTCCTTCATCGCCTTCCTAACCGTGTCCACATCGCTAACAGGTGCCGACGAAACCTTGCGCTTGACGCGTTGAGGATCGATGGATCTTAACTGTGGGACTAGTACCCTGCTTCGGCGGTCCGGATCTCTCTTGGTCGGGGTCGCCAGGACCGGCGTCAAGGCACCGCAGCCCCTCGTAAGTGTTGTCGTGAAGGGCACGATAGTCAGCAGTTCATAGTAGCGGCCGCATCTTTCCGGGGACGTGGCAACAACCAGACACGGGCGGGCGTCGAGCGAGCCTTGCTCGTGGCCGACGACCGGCAGTAGGTCGACTATGACGATGTCTCCCGTCTGGAACATCGCCTACTCTTCGAAGGCAGCGAGCCACTCGCTAATCGCCTCTTCGGGCAGGTCACTTTCCAGCTCTCGTAGGGAGCGACCCAGTTCGACAGCCGAGGCCTCGAGCCAAGCCGTATCCGCGCCCGAACCGCCGGCAGACATCCGGCTCGCTCGTTCACAGCCCGGTTCAGTCGCCTTGGAAGCGCTAGCGTCCATTGCTATCGGGACCGGTTCTTCCGCCTCGCTTCTCATGACCACTCCCTCCGGCATCGCGATATGGCACGAGAGCCCTTCGAACGAAGACGCCATAACCCATCTAACTACATCCACCACACGAGAAGTCCACGACCACGACAGCTGCAAAGACCTCCCCATCACTTGCCTAACTGACTATGACGCCCGCCCCGGCAGCTCGGAGAGGGGCACTAGAATGGCTCTCGTGGTCGAGAGGAGCTTCTCCCCGCCCTACAAGCCCGAGAGCGCGTCCCTCGAGGAAGCGGGAAGCGGGGACGCCATCCTCGACATGTCGATCGTCAACCGCCCCTTCAAGGTCGTGAGAAGTTAGGAGTACGCTCACTCTCTCGAACGCGATATGTCGGCGTCTCGGCAGGAGAAGGACCAGACCATGAGCTCACACAACGATCGGATCGCCGCGCGGATGCTCCATCGCCGCACCGGGAACCTGGAGCCGGGCCAGCCCGTTCCCGCGCCGCTGGCGCTCGCCAGCATCTACTTCCTCCCCGGCATGCCCAGCGCCGAGCACCAGTACGGCCGGTGGAGCAACCCCACCTGGCAGGCCCTGGAAGACGCGCTCTCCGTCCTCGAAGACGCGGAAGTCACGGTTTTCCCATCGGGGATGGCCGCCATCGCCGCCGTGTTCATGACGCACCTCGAAGCGGGCGACCGCATGCTGTTACCGAGCGACGGCTACTACACGACCCGCGTCCTGGCCGAGAAGTACCTCGCGCCGCACGGCATACGGGTGGAGCAGTGCGCAACGGCGGACTACGCCACGCGCGACCTCTCGGGCTTCAAGCTCGTCTACCTGGAGACGCCCTCCAACCCGACGCTGAACATCTGCGATATTGCAGACGTAGCCGGCCGGGCCAAGGCGGCGGGGGCGCTCGTCGTCGCCGACAACACCACGATGACGCCGCTCGGCCAGCGACCGCTCGACCTCGGCGCGGACCTAGTGGTCGCGTCGGACACCAAGGCGACGAACGGCCATTCGGACGTCCTGTTCGGGCACGTCGCCGCGCGCGACACGCGCTTGCTGGAGCCCATCCGGGATTGGCGGAAGTTCGTCGGGGTCATCCCCGGTCCGTTCGAGGCTTGGCTCGTGCATCGCGGGCTCGAGAGCTTCGAGGTCCGCTACGAGCGGATGTCCGCAACGGCCGCCGTCCTGGCCGAGCGGTTCTCACAGCACCCCGCGACCAGGTCCGTCACTTATCCGGGCCTGGTATCGCACCCGGGCCACGAGGTCGCGAAGCGGCAGATGACGAGCTTCGGAACAATCATCGGGCTGACGTTCGCCGACGCGAACGCGGCCGAACGGTTCATCGGGGGCACGAGCCTGATCGTGCCGGCCACGAGCTTCGGCGGCACGCATAGCTCGGCCGAGCGGCGCGCCCGGTGGGGCGACGACGTCCCGGAAGGCTACGTGCGACTGTCCGTGGGCTGCGAGCCTACCGAGGTGTTGTGGGAAGAGATCGCCGCCGTGCTGGACAAGTTGGCCTGAGGACGCTGCGTTACCCATCCCGGACCACCTTGCGAGGGTGGTACGCCCACGGGTTGCCGTTCAGCCCCCGCCCGATGACCGAGGCTCCTGCTTCGGTCATCGCGTCGAGCTAGTCGTCTGGATCGAAGGTCACGGTAGCCTGTCGTCCTTCGAAGTGGAAGGTCCAGTTGTCAGCCTCGGCGCCCTTGAACCTGGTGATGAGGATCAGATCTTGCGGCGCGCTACTCGTGAACGCGACCGTGTGCGTGTCGACGGGCATCTCACCTCTGTTCTTCCTGTCGACCCGCATGCGCACGTCCTTACCCAACGTCTCTCCCGGAAGCAACGTGACGTCAGGCGGCAGATGACCCGATGGTGCTTCACGACAATAGTCGCTAGGATCGTTAGGCGACGGCACTGCGCATAGCTCGATACGGCCATCGGCCACAGCATAGGCCGCCGTGGCCCCGAACCGCCAACTACCGCGCACCTCCAGGGTGGCTGTGACAGGGGCGCCCGTAGGGGCGGTCGCGACGTCCGTCGTGACGAGTTTGTTCACCAAGTGGAGAGTCACTTCCCCACCGATGACGCAGGAGGATAGGGCAATCAGAAGCAGTGACGCAGCCCCTAATCGAGTGATTGTGAACGGTTTTCTATTACCAGGTATAAACACCCGATTCACGGAATCGCCCCACGTGATTGTAGTTCACTGGCAGTGTTTCATCGGTCGAGAATAAAGTCAACCTTCGAGTCCAAGTTGATTGGGCCACCGCCTTAGGCTCTTGGCCCTGGCTTACATGCGCTCGGTAAGCCAGATTGGAACTCGCCTTGGTGGTCATAGACAGCCGGAAAAGCACCGCCCGAGACACGCGTCCGCGCTTATCCGGCAGGCACGTCAAGGTCCTCGTCGACAACGACACCGCAACCGTCATCGACCCCAACAAGAACTACTGTGGCAATCAACTAAGAAGCCCCGGCCGATGGCCGAGGCCTACTTAGTCACTTATGTCGCGAATCACACCGCGACTCACAACGACGGTGGAGCTGAGGGATCCGAACCCCTGACCTTCTGAATGCCATGGACGCTCGAGTCGTTGCCCTAGCTTGCCCTGGGACGATGGCCGCCATCCACGTGCCGCGTTCGGGGCGTTCGTAGATGGCGCCTTCGCCGGGGGCGCGACGGTTGCGCTTGCGAGGCATGGCGATTATCCCTCCTCTGAATTGCGCCTGTATGGGCGCGCCCGGACCACCCACATAACGTGCCTGTGCGCTTCGTTAAGTTATGCAGACTCGTTTGGGTTTTCCTGGCGAGCAGCGATGAAGTTGTCGCGGTCTAACATGCATGAGACGCAGTCGCGGAAGGTCTGGACGCTGACCCCTAGCTGCTTAGCCATCTTGGACTCAAGTGGCTTGCCGATCTCCTTGGAACCATGAGACATCTTCGTCCACGCAATGACCGTGCCATTCTCTACCAAGTTGAAGTACGTATGGTCGGTGTCCTTAACGTCGCACTTCAGCTTGTTCTCGAGGCACGACCTCACCCTCCGTGCATCTAATGGCATGGCGCGTTTAGCCTTTGAATCGACGAATATAGTCAGCTGAGTTCGAGGTGATCGGGGCGGCCGCTCGCTCGCGGCTATCTTGGGCAGAACTAGTGGGTCCGTAGAAGCCGGTGAAGGTAGCCATCGTTTCAAGCGCGCTGAGTTGCCTTAACAGCCGCGGAGTAAGCCGGTCTCGCATACCGGACAGTTGGGTCCGGGCTTCGCGCAGCGTGATGCGCAGATCCTCGATGGCTTCAGCGGGGTTCGAGCCAGCACCGAAGATGTCGTCGACATCCCCCATAACGAGCGACGCGACGGATTCATAACCCTCGGTCTCCACCATCACGACAGAGGGTAAGTCTAGGATGTACCAGTAAGAGACAGGTGGAGACGACTCGACGTTGTCGACAGTCAATCTGAATGTCGGCGGCTTCATGATGGATCCTCGTTGCTATTCTCGTTCGCGGGGGCTTTTTCGCGCAGCCGGGACTCTAAGTCCCGGGGCAGTGCTATGCGCCCGACGTTGTCTTCGTAGTCGGATAGGACCCGCTCGAGGAGCAACTGCAGCGACCTTGCATGCTGTGGACTCATGGCAACGCGCGCGGTTCGCGTCCGCTTCTGATCGATCTCAACGGCGAAGTCGAGTTGGATGTCATATACGCCAACGGCGATGCTGACGGCATTTGCATAGATGAAAGGGGCATGGATGTCGCCCGTGTCGGTGGGCTGATTCGGGCTCATTGGCTGTGGGTCTCCTGGCATCCCCTCGGTGGGCTCCTTCCTTGTAACCGGCTTCACTTTAGTACTCGATTGTTGGCATGTGATGTGTCTTCAGCCTCATGTCGGCGACACTCCCCCTTCATTCAGCTTGAGTGGTGGCAGCTGCACAGGCTCTCCTCGCTCTACCTCTTGACATCTAACAGCCCCTTAATCCTTCCCGAAATCCGGTGTCCCCCTTGAGTTGGGGACAAGGCCTTCCTCGATTGCGGGCGGCACGTCGGGGGTGGGGATTGTGCAGTGATGCTCCGTAACCCCCGAGTGCACTCGGGCCTCCCTTCTTGCTGGCAGAGTCGCTAGATGGCGCTTGGGTTCTTGATTCTCCTATTGTTCCATCTACCCGTAAACGGGCTGATGCCTAAGCGGGTGCCTTTGATTGCCTAGTGGATCGCCTCGTAGTCGACACGTCCGTACACCTCACCATTGACCGCTAACAGTGGCAATCACGTAAGCGCCATTGGACGTGTTCTCACGGATGGTCGTGCCGTCCTTTACGAGCTTCACTCGGACGTACCCGCTGTCGCACTGGTTCTGGGCGGATAGGTAGAGGAACTGACCCTTGGTCGGGACGAAGTAGTAATACCAGTCGTTGCCTTGGTTGGACTGCTGGGTGGTGTCCCCGTAGGCGTTCGAGTAAGTGAGGTCTGCGCCGTAGCGGCAGTTGGTCTCGATTCTGTAGTAGAGACGCTCGGCTTCGATACGGCGTTGCCGCTCGGCTTCAGCGCGTTCAGCCGCGGCCTTGCGCGCCTGTTCCTCTGCCTGCCTCGTTGCTTCAGCTGCGCGGCGCTTGTCCTCTGCGGCTTGGCGTTCAGCGGCTTGTTCCTCGGCAGTAGTCCTGTCGATCCATACGCTGATGGTGGTCGGCTCCGAGGCCGTGAACTGGCCGATGAATAGCTTGTACAGCTTGTAGTCGGCGTATGGTTCGTCGGCTGAGACCTTGTAGGTATGGGAGGTTCCGGCATCGACCTGGACGGTGACCGGGGTCCTGCCGACAGTGCGGTCGGAGACTATAACCATGGCGTTAGTGGGATCGCTCGTGATGGTGATGTTCACGGGTGTTCCCCCGACGGTGGTGAAGACGGCTTTCTCTGGCAGCCCAGCTGCTGCGGCTAGCCTGGCTCGTTCTTGGCCTTGCGTCTGGATGATGAAGTAGGTTACGGGAACGGCGACCGCTGCCACCGCTAGAACTGTAATCACCTTCTTCATTCCATCCCCCTCCTAGCCGCTAATCGCGGTGTGTTCTTATGATCCTCTCACTATGCGCCTTGCCCCATCACAGCGTTCTGACCGCCCTAGTGAATGGCCTCACAATCCATGCGGCCGTAGACCTCTCCGACGATGCGAACCTGGTCTTGCGTTCCCGCTGGCCTATGGGCACGCCAGTGCGCTCCGCTCCCGAGCTCAGTTGGCGGTCGCTAGCCACGGGAAGCTCCCTGCTTTGCTCTGCGGTGATCAATCGTGTGGGGTAGCCACTCGGTCTCATACCGGGCCTCGATGGCGGCGGCTTCTTTCTTGCGACCCTGCTTACGCAGGATGATGGCCAGCCGCTTGTAGAACGGCGAGTTGGGCACTCCAGGGAACGGTGTGCGCTTATAGCGCTCGCCCATCTTCGCGTACAGGTCGGCTGCTTGGTCCTCTTCGAGTCGATGCTGCTCTTTGAATCCAATGATTACTTTCGGAGCGATAGCGATGGCTCGTCTGCATGCCTGGATGACGTCGTCGAGCGCGGCTGGGTCGGTGTCGCGCTGCTTGTACCTGGTCTGTATGTAGTTGATGAGTCGGAAGTGCTCATCGCAAGCCTTAACGCCCGATTCCTTGCTTGCACGGTCTGCTATACGAAGGCCGATGGAGGCGTCCTTCTTGGTCCGGAACCAGGTTGCGAGGCCGTTGAGGAAGTGCGTGGGGGTCGATGCTTGTCCGTTGGGGGTGTCAATGTTCTGGGCGTGGCCTTTGGTGAGCGTGACGAGACCGCTGCTTCCCATTGGCTGGTATCTGGCTTCCATGTAGTCGCGTTCTTCCGGGGTGAAGGCTGCGAGCCACCAGTCCGTGAGGCCTTAGTACGCGATGAGGCCGTCTACTGCAGGTTCTTGCGGCGTGACGGGCTTGGCTTCTTGGCCTGGTTGATTGCGACGCCTGAGCATGGCCTTACCCTTCTCTCCAGATGACGACGCCGAGGATGTTCACGTCGTCCTCGTGCGGCAGCACAAGCACCGGGGCGGTGGCCGCAAGAGGGTACAGGACGATGCCCTCCCGCTCAACCCGATACCGTTTAACAACGAGCTTGCGGTAGCCAAGTCAGGGACATGTAAATGCCGCTCTCTCCAGGCACCTGGTTACCGGTTCATGGACGAATACAACGTCCGAGCCATTCATGAGATGAATGTGCAGGTCGTGGCTTGGGTTAGCAGAGCCAGGGATGCCCAGCTTCTTCCATTCCTCTTGCTTGTACTCGGGAGTTTCATCAATCGCTTCGTACCCGGCTCCAGCGATCGTGGCTGACGTTCTCTCAATTCGCCAATCGGCGGAGAGCGGTGGTTCTAGGGCGTCGTTGAAGATTTCGAACGTCTGGAGGTTGTCCTCATCCCAGGTGCGGCTCATATACACGGATAGGGACCAGACCTTCTCTGATCCTGTTGCTCCAGGTTGGAAGAGAACCTTGAGGCCTCGTTGGTGGTAGGACACGGTTGGGCCGATGTATTTGGCGACCAGCGCGTTGGGAGCCTCTACGGCTGAGGGGCGTCCCAGGCTTGCCGTCAGGTCATAGAGTGTGAGACCGCAGATGGCCTGGGTGTCGATCGTCCCTGCTAGCAAGTTGATGCTCTGTGTGCGGGCCGTTCCAGCAAGCAGAGCCGCGGATGCTGGGTGAGAAGGAATCCCCTGTGGTATCGCATATGTTCTCCTCTGGTTCCGACTTGAAGTACGCCTAGGGCTCCCCGAGCCTTCCGCTAGTTGTTGATTCTTGGACCCTATACCTTGTCCCATCACGGCGTTCTTACCCTTTGAGTAGTCGGTGCAAGACCTTACCGTATAACTCATAGCAGTACAAAGATGACGACGGCGAGGATGACTACGATGACTTCGACTACGAGGCAGGTGATGGCCGTGGCGGTGGCTTCAGCGCGACCGATGGGGCCTGTCGCTTCGGGTTTGCGAACTGCTGGATCTTCCCCCAACAAGAGACCTCCGCCAGAATCGATTGCACATGGTAACTCGATTGACAGAAATTCGACTGTGGACATGGCCGACTCGATTTGGGCGTGGAGGGCGTGTTAGTCGGGAGCGTCGGCGAGGCCGCCAGCACGCGGACTGTGGTCCCAGCTCCTGAGGTCTTCCGGGGTCTAGAACCCGTTCGCGGGTTCAAAATCCTCAAGGCCAGAGCGGATGACGAAGGGCTCGTGATCAAGCTCCGGGATGTGCTGCCGGAGCCCGTTCGCGGTGCATCCTGCTACCAACCTGCTACCAACCGGCCAAATGTCGAACGGCGCCTCCGTAGAAGCGCCGTTCCCGTCGTACTTTCCTTGGTGGAGCTGAGGGGATTCGAACCCCTGACCTTCTGAATGCCATTCAGACGCGCTCCCAACTGCGCCACAGCCCCACGACGAAGGTCTTGCTACCCCTAGCCTTATGCGAAACAGCCACCCGGCTAACGGGGCGACGGTCAGTGTACCGACACCTCCGACGGGGTGTCAACGTTCATGCCGGCCCGGTGAAGGGTGGGCGCCAACTGCCGCCGGCCCACTCGAACCGTCACGAGGCGCGCGCCAGGTGCCGTCTGATGTGATGTCGAGCGTGCAGCGCCGCCATCTGCACGCTACCGAGTGGCGTCAGCTCGCCGAAGAACGGGTTCATGTTGACGACCGCGTCCTTGAGGCCTTCCGCTTCGGCGGCATCGGCTGCCTCGATCAGCCTCAGCGTCGACCGCCTGAGGGCCACCGTCACCCCTTCCAACGTCAGGTCCTCGCCGGGCTCCACTTCCGGGAGGTTCACCACTAGACCGCCGTCTTCGGCGATGAAACCCTTCTCCGTCCTGAACGGTTCTTGACCGCGCCGCACCCGCGCCAAGCCATGCACGTACAGCTCGGTGACGCGCTGCAGGTGATCGGCAACCTCCAGTGCGGTCCACTTGCCTGGCGCCACCGGGGTGTTCAGCATCTCGGGGTCGAGCACATCGAGCCTTCCGATCACGTCCTCCACCGCTGCCACGGCCTGCTTCCCTGCTGCCGCGACGGTGTCACCGAACCGTTGCAGCAGCGCGTGGGGGTAGTACTCCTCGATCCGCTCCATAGACCCTAAGCCTCCCGAACACGAGCCGCCTCCGCGGCGTCCTACGTGATCTCTAGCACGACCCTACTCGTTTCACCGCCCTGATCGCGGCTCGGATGCCCGAACCAGGAACCGTGGATCCCACACGAGATCGTGGATGGGTCCTGACACGACCCGGGTCGCGAAGTCAGGGTGCTTGGGGTTGATGACGTAGTTGAGGTAGGCGGGATCGTACCGGAGCTCGAGCGGGACGATGACGCTTGGGACAGCGAGCACCGGCGTGATGAGGCTCTCGAGCCACTCGTCGCCTGCGACCTGTGTGGCGCCGGCCTCAGGTCTTGCGTTCCAGTTCGCGGGAAGGTCGGCCGATGCCAGGGTGGCGACGGCGATGTCCGCGAAGCTCACCGCGTGGAAGACGTACGGGATCCTTCCGAACGCCTCCGCGTCGTCGACATGCACGAGCACCTCGAGCATCGCGAGAGTGAGGTTGCCGCTGGTGTAGATCGCGTCGTGACCAGGCGAGTTCCAACGCCCGCCGTAGAGGCGCGCTCCGACGTCCATCATGGTGCCGTCCCGGTACTTCGCTTTGCTGATCCTGTAGGTCGTGCGGCTCAGCTTATGATCCCGTGCGCCATGCGGCTCAGGAGCTTGACGACGTAGTCCCTACCTTGTGGGGTAGCGGCGAACTCGAGAGGGACCTCACCGCCAAGGGCGACCTTCGGGTGGGTGAGCCAGCGTTGCGCCGTGTCCTTGTCACCGTCGAAGTACTCCTCGGCCGCCTCCACCGCTCTGGCCACCTGGTACACCCGACTCGACGCGTCGGGCGAGAGCGGTTTGCGCGCCTTCTGGTGATTGTGGAAGGTGCTCTCAGGGATGCCGGTGACCTCCAGAACGTACTTACTCGGGCGATCGAGCTCCTTGGCCAGAGCGTGGACGGCTTAGCTTGGTAGCCCTGCCTTGATACGGGCCGCGACCTCGAACTCGTTGGCGGCCTGGAGGCCGAGGGTGCGCACGCCAAGCACGGGGGGCGCCGAGCGGGTAGGAACGAACATGGTACCAGCCATCGCCGACCTCCTTCGTTGGACCTAGCCTGCTCTAGAAATGGAGCGTAGCCCTAGCTCCAAGACTGCAGCTCGATGATGTTCCCCTCGGGGTCGGTCACGTAACACCACGTGACCTTCGTACCGTTGCCGCGCGCCAGCGTGACGATCTCGCCGACGGGCGACCCGCCCGCCGCCAGGACCTGCTCTCGCGCGCCAGCCACGGACGCCACCTCGAACGCGAGGTGCCCGTAGCCCGGGCGGTTGACCGCCGTACCGGGCGCCTCGAGAACCGGCGAGTACGCGTATATCTCCAGCGTCGGCCCCGTGTCGCCGTGCCCGGGAAGGCGCAGGTGGACTCCGGCCATCCTTGCTCCCGGCACGCCCGTGCCGGCCTCGAGGAGCGGACCGGCGTCGTCGCGCTCGGGCGGCACGAAGCGGCAGCCGAAGAGGTCCGTGTAGAACGCGGCCAACACCCGCCAGTCGCGGGCGACGAGGTTAGTGTGTGCGTAGCGGGCGCCTTCGATCATGCGGCCAGGGTACAGCCAGGCGTGCAGCCAGTGAGCGGCGGCTGCGCCCTCGCCACGCCGCCCTAGCGCGCATCCGCCAGGGTCATACCGAAGTGACGGCCGCTAAAGCCGCGTGACGGGCAACCCTGCCTGCTTCGCGAACGCGACGAGCGCCTCGGCCACCTCGCCGTGCACGAACGACACGTGGTGCTCCCACCCGCCGCCGAGCAGCTCCTCCACCACGGCGGCGGCGTTCGTGCGCGTGGTCCTCACGCGGCCCGCGGCCCGCCGCAGGGTCAGGCGCTCGCCGAGGACCTCGACCTCGATGAGCAGTAGCCGGTAGGCCCCTCGGCTGTAGCCTAGGCGCGCCAGGACACCCGCCCCCGGCTTGAGGGAGAACTCGAGCTCGCGCCCGTCGGCGCCGAACCGGACCTCGCTCGGGGAGCGCGCCAGCCTGGTGCCGCCGCCGTAATGCCAGAGGACGAGCGTGGAGGCGTCCTCGTCGAACGCGCTGATGTCGGCGAAGAACGGAGTCCCGCCGCCCGTCAGGCGCGCGAGGAGCTCCATGGTCACGGCGCCGTTGACGTCGCCCTCGGGCGCCACGTTCACGCCGTCGTCCTGCAGCCAGCTCAGGGCGGGCCAGATGCCGGCCGGTATCTCGGGCACGAACGGCGCCATCTCGGGCCAGTCCTTGATGGCCACGGTCCCCAGCCCGCTGGCCGCGACGGCGTCGGCCAGCGCGCCGTAGTACCTCCCCAGCCACCGGACGGCCTCCGGCCCGAGCTCGCCACCCTCGATGGTGGGGAACGCGGCGACGGGCGGCTCCTTGAACGACCCTGCCCTCACCCGGTCCGTGACCTCCTGGATGCCCAGGTGCTCCACCCGCACGCCGAACGTGCGCCGCAGCAGGAGCTCGTCGAACGTCGCGGGGTAGAAGCCAGGCGCGCGGTAACCGATGAGGCCGACCACGCTGCCGCGCAGGCCCTGCAACGTGGCGGCCGCGCGGGCGTGCTGCACGAGCCGCGCGGCGGCGCGCGCCTCGCGGGGGTCGCCGAAGACGTGCGAGTAGCGGTGCCCGAGCTCCGCCAGCGTGTAAGTAGCCATGTTGAGGCCGCACAGGCTGTTGTTCGGCACGCGGCCGTCCGCGATGGGCTCGGGGAAGCCGCTCAGCACGACGGGCACGCCGAGGGTCTCGGCTACCTGGGCGGGCGTGTTGCCGTCCGGGAAGGTCCCGAGCTGGAACACGGCCGCGCTCACGTCGGCCTGCCGCATGGCGGCGAGCGCGCTGGTGAGCTCCGCGCCGTCCGTGACGGTCCGCTCGGGCCCGACGACGGCGAACTCCCGCGTCAGTGCCGCGCGGGTGGCGCCGACCATCTCGTCGGCGCGAGCCACGTCGAACCACGGCACGCCAACGGACACGAGTCCGACCTTGCTCTTGGTCATGTTCTCCCGTTCCCTTCGCCCGGCGCGCGGCCGGCGATCAGCGCCTCGACCTCGGCCCGGCCCGGTATGCCCGCCCTGCCGCCAGGCGCGCGGCACTTGAGGGCAGCGGCCGCCGAGGCGAAGCGCACGGCGTCCGGCACCCCCGCCCCTTCGGACCTCGCCAGCGCGTAGGCGCCGTGGAAGACGTCGCCGGCGCCCGTGGTGTCGACGACGTCCACCGCGTAGGCGGGCACGTGGCCCTCGCCGGGCTCACCGCCCGCACCGCGACCGGCACCGCCGGCACCGACCGCACCGGCGCCCGCAGCACCGTCGCTGGCCGCGCCACCACTGGCCGCGCCACCACTGGCCGCACCGCCCCCGCGAACACCCTCACCGGCCACGAAGTACCAAGCGCCGCGCGCCCCGTCGGTGACCACGACCTCGCGTGCACCGTACGCCCGCGCCAACGCCCGCGCGGCCGCGGCAGGGTCGCCCTCGCCGGCCTCGCGTTCGGCGAACGACCGGGCCACGACGAGCAGGTCGACGAGGGGCAGCAACTCGTCGAGGTGGGGCCAGCGGATGCCGGCGCCGCCGTCGAACGACACGCTCACCCCGGCGGCGCGCGCCGCCCGGGCGGCGCGGATGGCGGTGAGCGGATGGAAGCCGTCGATGTGCAGCATGGCCGCGCCCCGCACGGACGCTTCGAGTTCCGCTGTCCACTCGGGCTCTGGCGCGGTCCCCTTCGAGTAGAGGATCGCGCGGTGGCCAAGGCCTTCCTCCACTAGGATCACGGCGGAAGGCGTGGCAGCGTTGCGCGCGCGCCCAAGGAGCCTCGTGTCCACCCCCTCGCGGACCAACTCCGCCGCGACGGTCTCCGCCACCGAGTCTTGGCCGAGGGCGCCGGCGAAGCTCGCGCGGCCGCCAAGCCGGGCGCAGGCCACGGCGGCGGTGGCGGCGGGCCCGCCGCCGTGCATGCTCAACGAGCGGACCTCGAACACCTCGTCCGATACCGGCAGGTGCGGGACGACGGTCACGAAGTCCAGCGTGGCCATGCCCAGGAAGAGGATAGGAGCATCCATGCGCGGGGTCACGCTCGCCCCGGGCCGTCGGTCAGCACGCATACGCGCACGAGAGCCCTCATGCGCCTGCTCACCCGTCCGAGGCCGCGGCGTCGGCGTAAAGGCCGCGTATCTCCGCCGCGCGCCCGGCGAGGCCGAACGCGACCAGCAGCTCGCCGGCCCAGTCGGCCACGCCCGCGGCGAGGCTCGCGCGGGTCTCGGCCGGGAGGTCGAGGAGGCGGCGCTTGAACGGCCCCCAGAGGCTCCAGCGGCGCTGCCTGAAGAGCTGGTCGCCGACACCCGAGGTGTCCGCGCCGCGCTCGGCCGCGCCGACGGAGCTGCCGAGCGCGGCCGCGACCAGCTCGGCGCGCAGCTCGGGCGGGAAGGCGGGCGAATCGAACACGAGGTCCTGTAGGTTCGTGGCCAGGTGCACCTCGACGACGCCGCAGCCGGGCAGGGCGGCGAACTGGTCTCTCTGGAGCGTCGAGGCGCCGTGCTGGACGATGCCGGGCAGGCCCTTCGCGCGGGCGACGTCGGCCAGCTCGCGCGCCAGGCCCGTGTCGAGCGGCATGCGCGCTTTCCTGCCCGCCGCGTCGGTCACGCCGCCGTGACGCGTGCCCGTCTGCACGCTCACCTTGCCGAAGAGCCCTGCGGCCGCCCCCGCATGGCGCCGCACGAGGTCGACGAACACGTCCAACTCCTCCGGCGTGGTGTTCGCCCCGCCGATCTCCCCCACCTCGCCGCCGAAGATCGTCCCGGCGGGGGCGTGCGGCGCGAGCCGCGCCATCAGGCCGGCCGTGACGGCCGCGTTGCGGCCCTGGCGCGCCGCCGCGCTCGCGCCCTCCTCGGCGAGGGCGGCCGCGTCGAGGTCGATCTGGAGGAAGCCGCTCGCCAGCGCGTCGCGGGCCAACGACTCGACGCGAACGGCGTCCGCGGCCTCCTCGACCGAGAAGTGGTCGCCCTGCACGAGCACGGGGCCGCGGTAGCCGGTGACGGCCGCCGCCGCGCACACGAGGGCGGCGTACTGGGCGAAGGACTGGTCGGCCACGGCGGCCTCGGACGGGGCCAGCTCGAACATCACACCGGCCGCGTCCTGCTCGGTGGCACGCCGGTAGATGGCGCTCACCACGTCGAAGGTGAGGCCCCGCACGTTGAAGGCGGGAACCGTGAGGGGCGCGATCCGCCCCTCGGCCAGGGCGCGGTAGACGGTGCCGACCGGCGCGGGCGCCACGCCCAGGCGGGCGCACTCCGCGAGCAGCCCGGCCGCGAGCCCGGCCGCCTCGGAGGCCGGCGCGGCGGCCACGGCGTACGCCGCCTGCTGCAGGGCCATACGGCCGTTCAACTCGCCGCCCGGCTATCCCAGGTCGCGACGACGTACGGCGCCACGGCCTCGCGGTCGAACTCCATGCCCATGCCGGGCGCGTCGCCAACGGTGATGTAGCCGTCGGCGTCCACCTCGAACGGCCGGTCGAGCATGAAGTCGCGCGCGGCCGGCGTCCAGGCGGGCGGGTCGATGGGGAACTCGAACCAGTCGCAGTTGGGCGTGGCGGCGGCGAGCTGGAGGTTGGCGGCCAGCCCGACGCCGTTCGACCAGGTGTGCGGGATGAAGCGCTTGTAGGCGAGCTCGGCCAGCGCGGCCACCTTGCGCAGCTGGAACACGCCCTCGGAGAAGGCGCAGTCGGCCTGGATGATGTCGTAGCAGCCGCGGTCGATGAGGAGCTTGTACTCGTGCAGGCCGAGGTTGAGCTCGCCGCCAGCGATGGGGATGTCGACGGCGTCGCATAGGCGCGCCAAGCCCCCGTAGTCGTAGCGGTGGAGCGGCTCCTCGAGCCACAGGATGCCGAGGTCCTGCATGGCCCTGGCGACTGCGAGCGCGTCCTCGAAGCGCCAGAAGTTGTGCGGGCCGGGGCTCGGCATGACGTGCGCCTGGTTGGCGTCGACCATGAGCTCCATGGAGTCGCCGATGGCGGAGCGCACCCCTTCCACGAAGGCGATGTCCTCGCGGATGCTCGGGCGCCGCAGGCGCAGCTTGGCGGCCGTGAAGCCGAGCGCCTTCAGCGCGCTCAAGCGCTCGACCTGCTCCTCCACGCTCGTGAGCTCGGCGAGGCTCGCGTACGCTCGGATGCGCCGCTTGTGCGCCCCCCACAGCCGGTACACGGGCATACCGGCGGCCTTGCCGATGATGTCCCACAGGGCCGTCTCGAAGCCCCATGGGTAGCTGCCGTCGCGCGCGGCGTTGCGCAGGATCGGGCTGATCTCCTCCACCTGGAACGGGTCCTTGCCGAGCACGTACGGCGCGACCATGTCGGAGATGGTCGCGAGGCCGATCCGACCCGTGTCCGGCGCGGCCCCGTAGCCGACCATGCCGTCGCCGGTCGTGACCTCCAGGAGCGTGCAGGTGGTGCTGCCGAACTCCCGACCCGGCGCCCACGACGGCCGCAGGGGTCGCGGAAGCGGGTAGCGGATGACGGAGGCGGTGATGCGGTCGATTCTCATGCGTCTTCCTCGCTGGCCGCGTGCTCACGGCGGCGGGTCCGGTCCTCGAGCAGCTTCTGGCGGCCCACGGCCTCCAGGAGGAGGTGGCTCCCGCTGATGATGTGCTCGACGATGAGCCGCTCGCAGCGGTCGGCATCGCCGGACTTGAGGCCTTCGATGATCGTCACGTGGCGCCCGGCCAGGTTGCCGATGGCGTCGTAGTAGGAGGCCGCGCTGTAGACGGCCATCGTGATCTGCGCGCTCATGCGCTTCCAGGACGCGAAGGCGCGCCCGTGGCCGGACACCTCCATCAGGATGCCGTGGAACTTGGCGTCCGCCTGCGCCCCCGCGTAGCGGTCGCCGCGCGCCTCGACGGCCGCCATCTCGTCGATGACGTCCTCGAGCCGCGCGATGTCCGTGCGCTTGGCGGCCTGGGCCACGAGCCTTATCGCGAGGGACTCGAGCGCGGCGCGCAGGCTGAAGATCTCCTCGATGTCCTGCGGCGTGAAGCTGACGGTGAACGCGCCCCGATGCGGGTAGATGCTCACGAGGCCGGCCGACTCGAGCTGCCGGATGGCGTCGCGCACGGAGATGCGGCTCACGCCGATGGTGTCGGCGATCGGCTGCTCCGCGAGGTGGCAGGCCGGCCCCACGCGACCCTGCACGATCGCCTGGAAGAGGGTGTTGTGCGCGTGCTCGCTCTGGGACGTGCCGACGACCTTCCCGGTCACGGCGAGGGCCGCGCGCCAGTCGGGCGGCGAGAGCCTCGTGATCACCCCTTCACCGCCCCGGCCGTGAGCCCTGCCACCAGGTAGCGTTGCAGGAAGACGAACAGGACGATGACGGGCACGGTCGTGACGACCGCGCCGGCCATGAGCAGGTTCCAGTCGGTGCTGTACTGCCCGATGAACGACTGCAGGCCGATCGGCAAAGTCCTCAGCTCGGGCGAGCTGATGAAGGTCGTGGCGAAGAGGAACTCGTTCCACGCGAGGATGAAGCTGTAGATGACGGTGGCGGCGATGCCCGGACCCGCCAGCGGCAGGATCACCCTGAGCTGGGCGCCGAGGCGGGTCGCGCCGTCGATCATGGCGGACTCCTCGAGCTCGGCCGGGATGGAGCGGAAGTAGCCGGTCAGCATCCAGATGCTGAAGGGCAGCGAGAAGCTCGTGTACGCGATCACGAGGGCCAAGTGCGTGTCGAGGATGCGCAGCTCGCGCATCACCGCGTAGAACGGCGGCACCAGGAGCACGAGCGGGAAGAGCTGACTGAGGAGCACGCCGAGCAGCAGGTAGTTGCCGCCCCTGAGCTTGTAGCGCGCGAAGCCGATCGCCGCGAAGACGGACAGCGCCACGGACGCGCCGGTCGCGATGCTCGCCACGAGCGTGCTGTTCCAGAAGTAGCGGCCGAACTGGCCGGCCGTCCAGATCCGCGTGTACGCCTCCCAGTAGACCCCGGAGCGCGGGAAGACCTGCACGGGGCTCGTGAAGAGCTCCGAGGGGAGCTTCAAGGACGTCAGGATCATCCACAGGAACGGGATGGCGAACACGAAGCAGACGAAGAACGCCGCCAGCATGGCGGGCAGCTGCCTGGTGCGGCGGCGCAGGCTCGTGGCGGCCACGTCAGAACTCCATCTGCGACTTCACGTACTGGCGCCCGAAGATGACCACGAACACGAGGAGCACGAAGAAGGTGAGCACGCCGGCCGCCGTGGCGCTGCCCATGTCGAAGTTACGGAAGGCGAGCTTGTAGGTGAGGATCGTCAGGGTCTCGGTGGCGCGCAGGGGGCCGCCCTCGGTCATGAGCCAGATGGAGTTGAAGTTGTTGTAGGAGTAGATGGTCGTGAGGGTGGCGGCGATGACGATGGTGGGCTTGAGGAACGGGAAGGTGACGTAGCGGAAGCGCTGCCAGACGTTGGCGCCGTCCACGCTCGCCGAGTCGGTGAGCTCGGCCGGGATGGCCTGCAGCCCCGCCAGGAGCATGATGAGCACGAACGGCGTGCCCTTCCAGATGCTCTCGATTAGCACGGCCCCCATGGCCGTCCCCGTGTTGCCGAGCCACGCGACCCCCTTCTCGATCAGGCCGAGGCGGACGAGGAAGGAGTTGACGATGCCGAACTGGCCGTCGTACATCCACTTCCAGGTCAGCACGGCGACGACGGAGGGGATGACCCAGGGGATGAGCATCACGCTGCGCGCTATGCCCCTGCCGGAGAACGCCGAGTTGAGTAGGAGCGCGATGAGCAGCCCGAGCACGATCTGCCCCACGAGGTTCACTGAGGTCCATACGAACGTCTGCCAGATAGCGTTGGCAAAATAGGGCGACTTGAGGACGGTCGCGTAGTTCTCCAGGCCCACGAACGGTTGGCCGAGCTGGGGCCTGATCAGGATGATCTTGTGGAGGCTCATGACGAACGCGCGCACGAGCGGGTAGCCGATCACCCCTACGAGCGCGAGCATGGCCGGAAACACGAGGACGTAGCCGGGCCAGCTGCGGTGCAGCCGGCCCGGGCGGCGGTCGGTGGCGCGGGGCGCCACCGACCCTTCCTGCTCGCCGCGCTTCAGCACGGGCTCGTTACCTCAGCACGTCCAGAGCGCACATCTCGGCGTTGGCCATCTCGGTGGTCACGTCGGCGCCCTCGAGGATGACGCGCACGAACGCCGGCTGCAGACAGTCGTAGTCGACCGTGGTCCAGAGGGGCACGGTCGGGCGGGCCTTGGCGAACTCGAGGCTCGCGGTCAGGACCTGCATGCGCGGGTCCGACTTGACGATCTCCTGCGCCTCGGCGGCCCCGCGGCGGGCGGCCACGCGGTTGTAGCCGTCCATCAGGGGGAACACGGCCGGGCCCGTGATGTACTCGAGCCAGCGCCAGGCGGCGTCCTCCACCTTGGTGTTGGCGTTCACGACCCAGTTGGCGCCGCCGACGAGGCTGGCGCGCTGACCGTTGGCCGGGAGGGGCGCGACGCCCCACTCGAACGGCGGGTTCATGCCATCGACCATCGCGATGCCCCAGTCGCCGACCTCGTACATGGCGATGACCTTGTTGGAGAAGGCGGCGGCCAGCTCGGCCCAGCCCTTCCACGTCTTGGCCGCCTCGGGCACGTAGCGCGGGTTAGTGACGATGTCGAGGAAGAAGCGCGTGGCCTCCAGGCCGGCCTCGGAGTTGAACGTCGGCGTCGTGCCGTCGTCGCTCAGGAGCTGCCCGCCGGCCTGCCAGAACCAGGGGTACCACTCGAACGTGCCGCCCCAGGCCCCCTCAAGGCCGAAGCCGTACATCTCGCCGTCGGAAAGCGTGTCGACGGCCGTGCGGAAGTCGTACCACGTCCAGTCGTCGTCCGGCAGCGGCAGGCCGGCCTCCTCGAAGGCGGTCTTGTTGTAGAACATGCCGAGCGCGTTCGTGTAGAAGGGCACGCCGTAGATGCCGCCCTCGTAGCGCAGGGTGTCGAGGGGCCCGGGGAAGAACTCGTCCTCCTTGCCGGCCATGCGCTCGCTCAGGTCCTTGACGATGCCCATGGCGGCGAACTCCGGCGACCAGGCGATGTCGGCCATGAGCACGTCCGGGCCGCCGCCGCCCTGGGCGGCGACCATGAACGGGTCGCGGTAGGCGGACGAGGTGCCCGCCGTGGGGATGAGGTTGATCTCGATGTCGGGGTTCTGCGCCATGAACTCCGCGGCCGCCTTGGAGATGGGCGAGTCGTTGCCGGCGAACGTCTCGTAGATCCAGACGTTGACGCGCGTCTGGGCGTGGGCGACCGCCAGCGTGAGGAACGCGGCGGCCATGAGCAGCAACTTCGTCGACTTCTTCTTCATCTTCCTGGAGTCTCCCGTCTAGAGGGTCTCCGGCGGCCAGGGGTACTGGGGCCGGGCTGGGGCTCTCGCGCCTACCTTCGGTTCACTCCTCCTTCTCGTGGTCGAACCGGATGCTGGTAACACGATCTGGTTGCGCTACTCCCAGGGCGGCCGGCGGTCCACCGGCAACCGCCCTGGTGCCGGGCGTGCGGTCGAAGATGGCCAGGCCCGCGCCGGCCATCAGGTGGACGGCGACGCGACGCGACCTTGGAGAACCGGTCACCTCGAGCCGCCGCCCGGCGTCGTCCCAGCGCAGCTCGGTGCCGTCGGTGAGGCGGAACCGCGCGTCCTTCCCAGGGTAGACGAGGACGTCGAGGTCAGGCCAGGCGGCGAGGGGGTCGTCGCCTTCACAGTCGAGGGTCCTAGGCGACGCGGCGAGCAGCGGCACCAGCGAGCCGGCCCTGGCGAACACGGGGATGCGTTCGAGGGGCACGTCGACGACGGCGGTCTGCCCGCCCGCGTAGCGTCGACCCGTCCACAGCTCGAACCAGTCCGCGCCGCGCGGGAGCCATACGCCCTTGCGCTTGTTGAAGCCGACGTAGACGGGCGCGACGAGGAGCGAGTCGCCGAACAGGTACTGGTGCTCCTGCGTGTCGCCCCATTCGTCGGCGCCGGGGAACGCGAAGGCCATGGGGCGCATGATGGGTACGCCGTCCGCGCTCGCCGCCTGGGCGGCGGCGTAGAGGTACGGGAAGAGGTCGGTGTGGAGCTGCGCGTACGCGCGGTAGATCTCGAGGGTGCGCGGCTCGAAACGCCACGGTTCATGCTTGCCCATGCCGTGGATCTGCATGATGGGCGAGAACGCCCCGAACTGCGCCCAGCGCGCGAAGACCTCGTCGGTCGGGGGGCTGAAGTAACCGCCGATGTCGCTCGCCCAGTAGGGGAAGCCGGAGGCGCCGGCGTTCTGGCCCGCCCTGATGACGCTCTGCAGGCCGGTGGCAGGACCGAAGTCGGAGGACTGGTCGCCGGCCCAGATGGCCGAGATCCCTTGCGAGCCGTGCCAGGCCGAGCGGGCGAGAAGCACGCCGTTCGTCCGCGACTGCATGGCCTCGTAGGTCACGGCGTTGTAGAGCCGGGGGAAGACGTTATGCATCTGCGCGCCGGTGCTGCCGTCGAAGAAGACCGCGTCCTCGGGCACCTGCTCGCCGAAGTCCGTCTTGAAGCCGTCCACGCCGAGCTCGACGAGCTTGCGCACGTTCTCCTGCCACCAGGTCACGGCGGCCGGGTTGGTGAAGTCGACGCAGCTCCCCACGAAGTCCGGGCTGTTGCCGAGGCGGTGGACGTACGTCTCGCCGCGCCGGTCCTTGATCAGGTAGCCCTTCGCGGCCGCGGCCGCGTGGACCGCCGCGGTGTCGTCGTTCAGCACCAGCCACGGCGAGAGCCAGAGGACCAGGCGCATGCCCGACTCCCGGATCTCGCGCACCATGGACGCCGCGTCCGGGTACTTCGCCTCGTCGAAGGCGAACGTGTGCTCGGCGGTCTCCCATTTGGCGTCGATGAGCTTGACGCTGTTCGCCAGGTCACACCGTCGCGACTCGCGCACGTCCTCGAGCACCGTCGACTGGTCCTCGAGGGTCCAGTCGCGGGACTTCCACGGACCGAACACCCAAGCGGGCGGCAGGGCCGGCCGGCCGGCCTCCGCCGTGTAGGCCGCGAGGACCTCGCTCGGCGTGCCGTGGTAGAAGCGCAGCGCCACAGACGAATGCGCCACGCGCAGCGAGGCGCTCGCCGGCGAGTCCGGCACGGCCATGCGCGCGTCAAGGCGCGCGTCGGTCACCACGTGGACGCCGTAGCCGCGACTCGAGATGAAGAACGGGACCGGCTTGTAGGCCAGGTTCCCCGAGGCGCCGTTGACGACCTCCACGCGCACCTCGCGGCCACGCTTGTCGATGCCGTCGAAGCGCTCGCCGAAGCCGAGATAGTGCTCGCCGGCTTCCGAGACGAGGTCGACGGCGCACCAGGCGGCGCCCGGAACGTCGAGCGCCAGCTCGAGGTCGGCACCGTTACCTGCCGGCGTCGCTCCGGTGGCCAAGGGTGGCGCCTCGCTGGGCGCCCGCAGCTCGAGGGTGCCGGACAGGCCGGGCGCGAACTCCAGGCGCCACACGGCCGGGAGCGCGACCCCGACGGTCGGCCCACCTGCGCCGAACGCGCCGGCGTCTACCGCATGCCACCGCCCGTCGTGGTCGCGGCAAGCCACGCTCAGCACCGACCACCGGCGCGCGCCGGGACCAGGGTGGGTGGTGGTATTCCCCGTCATGGGCGTCTACCCGTGGTCGTTAGCATGGCTTCTCGCTCCAAGCGCCGCTGTTCTAGCGTCCCCGACGCGCTTACTCTAGAGTTGTATACAGCGTCTACAGCGTATATAGTCACCAGCGAGTTGTCAACTTCACGGCGCCGCTCTGGCGCCGGCAGGAAGGGCGCGCACATGCCAACAGCCGACGACCGGTTCGTGTCCATGGACCTCTTCATCGACGGGGCGGAGCGTCCGGCAGCCAGCGGGGCGCGTTACGAGCGCCTCGACCCGGCGACGGGCGCCGCGGTGGGCAGCTTCGCGTTGGGCGGCGCCCAGGACGCGCTGGCGGCCATCGCCGCCGCCCGGCGGTCGTTCGACGCGGGGGCGTGGGCCAACGCCACGGGCGCCGCGCGCGCCGACGTGCTTCTGAAGACGGCCGCGGCGCTAGCAGACGACAAGGAGCGCTTCGCGCGCTGGGAGAGCGTCACGAGCGGAGCCCCCATCGGGCAGGCGCGGCAGATGATCGACTGGGTAGTCGACCTGCTGCGCTACTACGCCGGCCTGGCGCGCGATATCCACGGCGAGACGACGACCTTCGGGCCCGGCCTCCTCGCCTTCACCGTCAAGGAGCCGGTCGGCGTGGCCACGCTGATCGCGCCGTGGAACTTCCCGCTGAACCAGGCCGCCTGGAAGATCTGCCCCGCGCTCGCGGCGGGGTGCAGCGTCGTGGTCAAGCCCGACTCCCAGACTCCGGCCACGACGATCGGCCTGGCGCGGCTCCTGACGGACGCCGGCCTCCCGCCGGGCGTCATGAACGTCGTGATGGGCGAGGTCGCCGAGATCGGCGAGCCGCTCGTCACAGACGAGCGCGTCGACATGGTCTCCTTCACCGGCTCGACGGCGAGCGGCAAGCGCGTCATGGAGCTGGCGTCACGTTCCCTCAAGCGCGTCTCGCTCGAGCTGGGCGGCAAGTCGCCGAACATCGTCTTCGCGGACGCCGACCTGGCCGCGGCCTCGAGCGCCGCAGCGTGGGGCATCTTCTGGCGTTCGGGCCAGGTCTGCACCGCCGGCTCGCGCCTCTTCGTCCAGGAGAGCGTGCACGACGAGGTCGTCGAGCGGCTGGTAGCGACCGCCAGGGCGATGCGCGTCGGCTCACCCGAGCGCGACGACGTGGACCTCGGTCCGGTCATCTCGCCCGCCCACCTCGAGCGCGTCGAGCGTTACGTGGCCTCCGGCCTGGCCGAAGGCGCGCGGCTGCTCCACGGCGGCGAACGGCTCGCAGGAGGGGAGTACGGAAGGGGAGCCTACATCGGCCCGACGGTCTTCACCGACGTGGCGCCGAGCATGACGATCGCCCGGGAGGAGGTGTTCGGACCGCTCCTAGCGGTCATGCGCTTCGGCGACGTCGAGGAGGCCGTCGCGCTGGCCAACGACACGGTCTTCGGCCTCGCGTCGGGCGTCTGGACCCGCGACATCGGCAAGGCGCTGCGCGTGGCGCGGGACCTGAAGGCCGGCACCGTTTGGGTCAACGGCTGGGGGATCGTCAACCCCGAGGTGCCGGTGGGCGGGTGGAAGGCGAGCGGCTTCGGGCGCGAGCTTGGTCGGCCGGGCCTGGAGGAGTTCCTCCTCAGCAAGTCCGTCCACGTCGCCGGCTGAGCGACGGTCGGTCCGACCGGTAGAGCCGGTCCCCGCGGCCTCGATCACACGCACCCATACGGCCTTACCCGCAAGCCGTCACCCCTCCCTGCACGGCCTCGGGACCGCGTGGTCTTCATGAGTCGTGAATGATGTGCGCTAAGTAAGAGGTCCGTAAGAAACGTGGGGACAGAATCGGGGCATGACCCTGGGCCGCGGAGATCGCAGTAGCCTCTTGCCTCACCACTACGACGGGGCGCGGCGGCGCGAGCCTGACGCCGATGTAGCGGTGTCCGACCCCGTGACCACGGCCGCCCCCCGCCTCTGCGAGATCGTGGTACCCCTGACGCCCGCCATCGACGCGGCCGAGGGTGCACCCATCAGCCACTCCATGCGTACCGCCCTCGCCGCCGTGCGCGTCGGCGAGCTGCTCGGCCTCGACACGCGGGCCCTCACCGACCTCTACTACGCCGCGCTCCTGAAGGACCTCGGCGCCACGAGCGCGCGCTCCAAAGCGGCCCACATGTTCGGTCCCGGCACGGGAGCCATCTACCACGCCCTCCACCAGGCCGACTTCAGCACGTTGCGCGGCGCCCTCAAGGTGGCCGCCCCGCTCCTGCGCACCCGCGCCCCGCTCGGGCGCAGGCTCGCCAACTTCATGGACATGACGGTCGGCGGCGCCCGCGGACCCGCCGAGATCGAGCGCCTGCGCGGACGCTCCGGCGCCTCGATCGCGCTAGACATGGGCTTCTCCCGCGGCACTGCAGACGCCATCCTTGCCCGCAACGAGCGGTGGGACGGCCGCGGGCGCACCGAGGGCGGCTCCGGCCCCGCCATCGCCTTGGGCGGCAGGATCCTGAACGTGACCCAGAACCTGGTCAGCGCCTGGTTCCGCGGCGGCGTGGCCGAGGCGATCGACCACCTCAAGGAACACGCCGGCACACGCCTCGACCCCGAGGTCTCGTCAGTGGCCTTGCAGCTGCTGGCCGAGCCGACCTTCGAGGCCGAGCTGGGCAGCAAGGACATCGAGCAGCTCGTCATCGCCGCCGAGCCGAGCGCGCGCGGTTACGTCTCCGCGTCGCGAGTCGACCGCGTGTTCAGCGGCTTCGCCCGCTTCATAGACGCCAAGTCGCCCTGGAAGTACCGGCACTCCGAGCGCGTCAGGGAGCTGGCCGTCGGCGCCGCCCTCCAACTCGATGGCGTCAACTGGGCCGGCAGCGCCTGCTTGAGGCGCCTCAAGCGCGCAGCTCTCCTGCACGACGTAGCGCGCCTCGCCACGCCGAGCGAGATGATCGACAGCGACCGCACCTTCTCCGACACCGAGCTTCAGCTCATGCGCGCCGACCAGCCGATCGCGCCCGGAGTGCTCGACCGCGTCCTCGACCTCGCCGACGAGGCGCCCGTCACCGAGACCTACGTGACCGCCGAGCCGCCCGGCCTCGTCGCCGAGGGGTCCAACGCCCTCAGCCGCCTCGAGTGCTGCGAGCTCATCCACACCCTCCTGGACCAGGCGGAGAAGTTCGAGGCCCTGACGGCGCCCCGCCCCCATCGGGAGCGCAAGAGCCTCGAGGAAGCCCTCGCCGTGCTGCGCTCCGAGACCGCCGGCATGGGCGAGATGGCCAAGGCCGCCCTCGCGGGGCTCGAGCTCTTCCTCGCGACCCCGGCGGCCCACGCCGTCCTCGCCCCCCGCACGTTCGACCCGAGCGCGATCGTCGTCGTCGACTGACCCGGGGCCCCGCCCTCGCCGACCGAAGCGGGTCGCGAACGCACCGAGCCATGTAGCAAGCGCCCCCTCGCTTACGTAAGCGAGGGGGCGCTTCTTGCCCGTGATGAGGCCGCGGCGAGCGCGGTCCGGCGTCCTACTCCTTGTCGCCCTTGGCGGCGCGGGCGGCGGCGCGGTCCTGCTCCTGGCGAGCGACGTCCGTCTTGAGGCGCGAGGCCTTGCCGCGCAGCTCGCGCAGGTAGTAGAGCTTGGCGCGACGCGTGCGGCCGCGGCGAACGACCTCGATCTTGTCGATCAAGGGCGAGTGCAGGGGGAAGACGCGCTCGACGCCCTCGCCGAACGACACCTTGCGCACGGTGACGGTGCTGCGGGCGCCCTTGCCGTTCTTGCGGGCGATGACGACACCCTCGAACGCCTGGATGCGGGTGCGGTTGCCTTCGACGACCTTGTAGTCGACGCGGACCGTGTCGCCCGAATCGAACTCGGGGATGTCGCTACGCAGGTAGGGCTGCTCGATAGAGCGCAGGATTGCACCTTTGTTGTACTTCATCTTCGTCTCCAGGTCGTCGACCTTACGCGGTCGGACTTCTCGCCGCGGCGCCTAGGCGCGTAGCAGCGGACGCGTCGCGGAGGGCGGCAGACCAGGGGTCGGCGCCAACTCGCGACGCGAGCCGGCCTCCATGCGTCAAGCCTTGCCATCTTAGCCGAACGGCGCGCCAAGGTTCAATAGCCCAAGGGCGCGTGACCGGCCTACTGCTAGGCTCTAGGGCATGCCTGTCGCCACGCTTGGCCTCCACCACGTCACCGGCATCGCCACGAGGCCTCAAGCCAACATCGAGTTCTGGGTGCGCCTGCTCGGCCAACGACTGGTGAAGCGCACCGTGAACTACGACGACCCGCAGACCTATCACCTCTACTTCGGCGGCCCCACGGGTCAGCCGGGCACCGTCGCGACCTTCTTCCCCTGGCAGGGTGCCGGCCCGGCCGTTCGGGGGGCCGGCGAGAGCGTAGCCGTCGCCTACCGCGTGCCGCCCGGCGGCCTGACGGCATGGCGGCGCCGCCTGGACGATCACGGCCTGGCTCACGCGACGTTCGAGCGCTTCGGCGAGGAGGTGGTGGCCTTCCAGGACCCGGACGGCGTGCCGCTGGAGCTGACCGAGGCCGCTGGGGGCGGACCGCGCCTGGTGTGGCCGGACGCGCCTCTACCGGACGGCCTCACCCTCCAGGGGCTGCACGCCGTCACCGTGGCCGCGCCCCGGCTCGACGCGACGGCGAGCGTCCTCGAGGAGGCCCTGGGCATGCGGGTCGCCGCCGAGGACGTCGGCGGCTCCGGCAGGCGCGTGCGCCTCGCCCCCGGCCCTTCGCCGGAGGGCCTCGCGTACCCGGCGGGGGGCTTCATCGACTTGGTAGAGGTGCAGGACCAGCAGCCCGGTAGGCTCGGCGCAGGCAGCTTGCACCACGTCGCCCTGCGGGTCAAGGACGCGGAGATCGCCGAGGCGCGCGCTGCCCTCCTTGCCGCCGGGCTGAAGCCAACGGTCGTCAAGGACCGCACGTACTTCAAGTCCGTGTACTTCAAGGAGCCCGGGGGCGCGATCCTCGAGGTCGCCACGGACGGCCCCGGCTTCCTCGTGGACGAGCCGGCCGACGAGCTCGGCCTCGCGTTCAAGCTCCCCGCGTGGTTGGAGAGCGAACGCGACTTCCTCAGGGCGCGCCTGCCCGTGACCGCCAGCCCCGAGTACGCGGATCGCTGGCGGCGGTGAGCAGCGACGCGGCGCCTTCCCGGTCGGGCATAATAGGAAGAAATATGGGAGAGGCGGAGGACGGGCACACGGTCATGACGCAAAGCGTGCTCCCACCCGAAGCCCGTTTGCGCGAACTATCGGCAGCGGCGGCGGCGGCCAACCACGAGTTCAACTACGACGAGGCGATCCGCCACGGCCGCGAGGCTTTGGCGCACGTCGGCCTCGACCCGACGGCGGACCCGCGCGAGTGGGACGCCTGCGTCGCGGAGCTGGATCCGGCGACGGCGGCCAGCCTGGCGAACGCGACGACGACGCTGGCCATCAGCCTGTTCCGGCGGAGCGACTACCTCGCGTCCCTCCAGGTGGCGCAGCTCGAGGCCCACCTCAGGCGCCACATCGGCGACGAGAGCGGCGAGGCGTTCGCCTCCGTCGGCCTCGGCTGGTGCCACCACGCCGTGGGGCTCTATCAACACGCGCTCGCCCACCACTCCGCCGCTCTCGACATCCTGGAACGGTCCGCGCCCCACGCGGTCGCGGGGCCGCTCAACGGCATCGCGCGCGTCTACCTCGACCTCGGCCAGCCGCAGCTGGCGCTCGAGTACGCGCAGCGCGGGCTCGAGGCGGCGTCCGTCTCGCGGCACACGGTGCGCGACACCTCCACCGCCCTGCGTATCGTCGGCCTCGCCCATCAGCAGCTCGACGACAGCGCGGCGGCCAGGCGCGCCCTCGAGGAGTGCTTCGAGCGTTCCGACGACTACGGCAAGCGCTTCGCCCTGCTCGGCCTCGGCGACCTGAGCCTCATGGAAGGGGAGCTGGACGAGGCGCGCCGATCGTTCGAGAAATGCATCAGCTTGAGGGGCGAGTCGGTGGAACAGGCGGACTGCCAGGCACTCGTCGGCCTCGGCCGCGTGTACATCGCCCACGGGCAGCCGGAGCTGGCGCTCGTCCCACTCGCGCACGCCCTCGAGCGGAGCACGGCGAGCGGCGCGCCGGTGGACGCGGCGGCCGCGCATAAGGCCATGGCCGACGCCCTCAAGCGCCTCGGGCGGTGGCAAGAGGCCCTGACGCACTTCGAGAGCTTCTTCGAGCTCAACCAGCAGACGCTCATGCGGCTCTCCGACCGCAGGACCCAACTTCTGCAGGTCCAGTTCGACGTGGAGCGCATGCGCAAGGACCGCGAGATCGACCGGCTGCGCAACGTCGAGTTGGCGCACGCCTACACGGACCTGCGCCAGCTGCACGAGCAGTTGGAGGCCCAGGCCGCCCACCTCGAGCGCCTCTCGCGCACCGACTCCCTGACCGGCGTCCCCAACCGCAGGGCGTTCGAGGACGCCCTGTCGGTCGAGCTCCTGCGCTTCCGCCGCGGCGGACACCCGTTCAGCCTGTTGATGGTCGACCTGGACGACTTCAAGCGCCTCAACGACACCTACACCCACGTCGTCGGCGACGCCGTCCTCCGCACGGCCGCGCAAGCGCTCGTCGAGTGCACGCGCGAGGTCGACCTCGTCGCGCGGCTGGGGGGCGAGGAGTTCGTGATCCTCTTGCCGGAGACGGACTTGCACGGGGCGGTCGAGGTAGCCAACAAGGTGCTCGACGTCGTGCCGCGCAAGGCACTGGAGGCCCACCGCCTCTACGTGACGGTGAGCGTGGGCGTGGCGACCTCCGAGGAGCTCGACGACCAGTCGACCGTGCTGATGCGAGCAGACACGAACCTCTACGAAGCCAAGCGTCTCGGCAAGAACCGCGTCGGCGCCTAGGCACCGAGGTCGCGTGTTCAGAGCCGTCGTCATCGCCGTCGTCATAGGCCTCGGCAGCGTCGGCATCACCTTCTGGGCATTGGGGGAGAACATCCGCACGGCCCTGAGCGTGCCCTACTGGGCATACCTCTGCGGCCTTGGGCTTGCGTGCCTCAACTACCTGTCCGGGGCACTGCGGTTACGGTGGCTGGCGCGCCACGCCGGCGCCGACCTCGGCTTCGTGCCGGCGCTGCGAGCGTACGCCCTCGGCCTGACGAGCGCGGCCATCACGCCAAGCTCGGCCGGCCAGGCGCCGGCCGTGGCGTTCTCCCTCGTCGCGGGCGGTATACCGGCCGCGACGGCGTGGACGATCAACGTCCGCGTCTGGGCGCTCGACCTCGTGTTCCTCGGCTGGTCCTTCCCCGTGAGCGTCCTCGTCCTCGGGCGCTCGACGCGCCTACTCGGCAACGCCCGGCCCGAGCTGGTGGCCATCGGCACGTTCGTCTGCGCGCTGCTCGTCGTGGCGGTGCTGATCTTCCGACTGCGCTGGGTGACGGGCCTCGCCGCCAGCGCCATGCAGCTACCCGGCCTGCGGCGGTGGCGCGACAAGGCGACCGATTTCCTCGAGCGGGTCGAGAGCGCGAGCACCGGCCTGCAGCGCGCGCCGCTGCGGCTCCAGGGCGCGCTTCACTCCGCGACGTTCCTCGTGTACTTCACCACCTACTTCACGTTCTACGTGATGGTCGCCTCCATGCGGCCGGCGGCACCGCTGCTCCCGACCATGGCGAGCGCCCAGGTGCCGTCCGTCGCGTCCTCGTTCTTCCCCACCCCGGGCGGAGTCGGGCTCCTCGAGTTCGGCACGGCCAGCCTCATGCGGCTGAGCACCCGGAGCACGACCGCCACCGCCGCGCCGGTGGCGGAGCAGGAGCCGGAGCGCGCGGAGGACCTTGGCGGTCCGGCCGGTGGGGCCGTGATCGTGGCCGCCGTCGACGACGCCTCGAAGGCGCGCGCGCCCGTGGCGGCCGCCATCCTCGCGTGGCGCATCTTCACGTTCTACTTGCGCATGCTCGTAGGTCCGGTGTTGAGCGGAGCGGCTTGGCGCCGAGGCGCGAGGTCGGGCGCGGGCGCGGACGCGCCGACCGGCTAGCGCCTGAGCGGGGCCGGCGGGCATACCGTCGGCCTGCCGGGCCGCGGCACGGCAGCTGCGCTTAGCGGCGCCGAGGCACGGCGGTCATGCCGCTGGCCTCACCGGCGCCACGGCATGACCAGGCGCTCGACGAGCTGCAGGAGCGCCGTGAGGCCCACCCCGAGCACCATGACGACCACCAGCGCCGCGTACATCTTGGGCGTGCCGAGAACCTGCCAGTGGTAGTAGACGAGGTAGCCGACCCCCGTCTTGGCGCGCACGAACTCCACGGCCACGATGACGATGAGCGCCGTGCCGAGCGCGAGCCTGAGGCCGTTGAAGACGATGGGTAGGGCGCCTGGCAGGATGACGTGCCTGAGCATCTGCCAGCGGTTGGCGCCGAAGTTGCTGCCGGCCTGCAGCAGGACCTTGTCGATGCCCTGCACCCCGGCCATGGTCGAGAGGGCGACGAGGAAGAACGCCGAGATGGCGACGACCGTCACCTTCGGCCCCTCGCCGAACGGGTCTGGGAACACGAGCATGAGGATCGGGAAGATCGCGATCTTCGGCAGGACGTAGATGGCTGACATCGTCGAGTCGAGCATGGTGCGCACGGTGCGGTTGAGGCCCATGACCATCCCGACGAGGAGCGCGGGGACGGCCCCAAGCACGAAACCGATGATGACGCGCGAGAGCGTGGCCCACACGTGGCTCTCGTCGAAGAGGGCCGCGACGCCCGGCCAGCCCTGCTCGGCGAGGCGCGAGGGGATGACCCACGGGCGACCGATGAGCGAGGTGCCCGAGAAGCGGTCGTAGTTGACCGTCAGGTCCCAGAGGGCCCCGACGATGCGGCTCGGTGGTGGGAACCAGCGCGGGTTCAGCACCCCGCTCGTGCTCAGCCACTCCCAGGCGGCCAGGACGAGGAGGGGGAAGAGCCAGGCCAGCGCCCGCTCGAAGGGCGTCTGCAAGCGGAACGGCAGGCGGCGCGAGGCCCCTTCCGCGGCCAGTACGACCAGCACGAAGCCGGCCCCGAGGATCGCCCACCACCACGACCGCCACAGGCCCAGGAGCCCGGCGGCGGCCAGTAGGACCGCGAGGACCACGAGGGGCGTGAGCCAGGCACCCGCGCCGCGCGCGCCTGTTCTACCGGCGACCGGCGACCCGGCGCTCACGCCTGGGCCTCCATGGCGCGCCTGACCTCGTCCCTGAGGTCCTCCCAGATGGCGCCCGTGAGCGCAGCGAACTCGGGCGTCGAAGTGGTGGCGAGGTCGCGTGGCCGCGGGAGGTCGACGACGAACTCGGACTTCTTCGTGCCAGGGTGGGCCGTCATGAGCACGACCCTGTCGCCGAGCAGCACGGCCTCCTCGATGGAGTGCGTGACGTACAGCACCGTCTTGTGCGTCTCCTCCCAGATGCGCAGGAGCTCCTCTTGCAGCACGGCGCGCGTCTGCGCGTCGAGCGCGCCGAGCGGCTCGTCCATCAGGAGGACTTCCGGGTCGTTGGCCAGCGCGCGCGCTATCGAGACGCGCTGCTTCATGCCGCCGGAGATCTGCGACGGGTAGTAGTCGGCGAAGCGCTTCAGGCCCACCTTCGTGAGCCACCGTTCCGCCACGGCGTACCGCTCGGCCTTGCCGATCCCGCGCATCTGGAGGCCGAACGCCACGTTGTCGCGGACCGTCTTCCATGGGAAGACCGCGTACTCCTGGAAGACGACGTTGTTTAGGGGCCGGCGCGGGTCGTCGCCCGGCACGATGCGCGCCTCGCCGCCCGTGAGGTCGTCCAGGCCGGCGAGGATGCGCAGGAACGTCGACTTCCCGCAGCCCGACGGTCCGACGAGGCAGACGAACTCGCCCTCGCCGACCGTGAGGTCGAACCCCTCGAGGGCGGTGACCATGCCCGCCTTCGAGGGGTACCTCTTCGTCGCTTGGAGCGCGACGATCTTCTGCGTCATGCCTGCCGGCCTCGGCGTGCGTTCAGGAGCGGGCCGGACCTAGGGCTGGTAGGTGCCGGCGGCGGCCAGGGCGCGCTCGGCGAACACCGTCGAGATGACGACGTTCAGGTCGATGGGCGTCTCGTAGTCGGTACGACCGTTCTCGCGGTGCACGCGCTCGACGTCGGCGAGGCCCTCGACCGGGATGGTCAGGTTCGGGTCGTAGAGCACGGGGGTGCCGTTGACGATCGCGTCCTCCGTCGAGTTCACGTAGTGGAGGTAGGCGGCGATGTTCTCGGGCGAGTAGTAGTCGTCTCCTTGCATCAGGCGCGCGGCGTCGAGGAGCGCGAGCGCGAAGCGCTCGGCGGCGTCGGGGCGCTCGTTGAGGAACTTGCCCGAGCCGACGAAGGCGACCGTCATGAGCCCTGGGACGAGGTCGGTCGCGATGGCGACGGCCGTCTGGGCCTCCTCCACCTGATCGGCGTACGGGGAGCCGAGGAGGGCGGCGTCGATGGAGCCGTTCTCGAACGCGGCCGGGATGTCGGCGTTGCCGAGCGACACGATCTCGACGTCGCGGATGGTGAGGCCGTGGGCCTCGAGCGCCTTGGCCGTCAGGTACTCGCCGCCGCTGCCGGGGCCGCCGGCGAACGCGACCGTGCGCCCCTTGAGGGCGCCGGCGTCCGTGACGGCGCCGGAGTCGTAGAGGTCCTTGCGCACCAGCACCTTGGTCGGGCTGTCGACGAACGGCTCGAGGCCGCCGGGGGCGAAGACGCGGATGTCGATCCCCTGGTTCCAGCCGTTCCAGAGCGACGTGACGATGGCGATGCCGCCGACGTCGATCTGCCCCTGCTCGAGGAATGCGATGGCCTCGGTGCCGGAAGCCACGGACTCGAGGTCCACGTCGAGGCCGTACTGGGCGAACAGCCCGCGGTCGGCGGCGACGTAGAGCGTGGCGAACTTGAGGATCGGCACGTACGCCACGCGGACCTTCTGGACCGGGTCGAGCGGCGCGATGCCGTGCGTGTCTTGGGCGCCGGCGGCGCCGAGGAGCAGGGCGCCTACCAGCAGCGCGGCGAACAACTTTCTCGTGCGAGCGAACATGAAGCCTCCACGGGTCGGACGGCCGCAGCGCGACGGGTCCGTGAGAATGTCAGGGCGTCATGTTACCCCTCGCGCGCCGGCGGCGAGGGAACCCGCTGGGGAAGCCCCGCGAGGTAGTAATGTCCTCGCCCCGATGACGGAGGGTCTCGTATCATGCTTGGGCCGCCATGGACCCCACCTTTTCCACGAGACCCGCCCACCCCCGGCGCGGACCGGCGCACGAGCCGCGGCGCGCCCGGGGGCCGGTAGGCGCCCGCCGGCGCGCCCTGCGCCGCGCGGCCGCCGGAGCGCCATGACGCCGGGCATCGGCGTCGCGTTCGCGGCGGGCGTGCTCTCGTTCCTCTCGCCTTGCGTGCTGCCCCTCGTGCCGTCCTACCTGGCGTACGTGGGCGGCAGCGCCGAGGCCAAGCGGGCGGTCCTCATCCGCAACGCCCTGGCCTTCGTGCTGGGCTTCTCGCTCGTGTTCATCGCGTTAGGCGCCGGCGCCAGCGCGCTCGGCTCGCTCCTGCGCACCAACCAGCGGGCCCTCACCCTCGGGGGCGGCGTCCTCGTGATCCTCTTCGGGCTCGTGATGCTCGGGGTCATCAAGCTGCCCTGGCTCTACCGCGACACGCGCATGCAGTACTCGGGCGAGACGCGCACGCCGTTGGGCGCCGTGCTCCTCGGCATGGCGTTCGCGGCGGGCTGGACGCCTTGCATCGGTCCGATCCTCGGCGCCATCCTCACGATGGCGGGCGCCGCGGGCACGTTGACCGCCGGCGTCGGGCTGCTCGCCGTATACGCGCTCGGCCTCGCCGTGCCCTTCCTGGCCGCCGCGCTCCTCCTCGACCCGTTCATGCGCTTCTCGCGGCGCTTCCGCCGCTTCCTGCCGTGGGTCGAGCGGGTGGCGGGCGCGCTCCTCCTCGTGGCCGGCATCCTGATGGTGACGGGCCTGTACACGGTCCTGAACGGCTATCTCATCAACATCACGCCCGCCTGGCTCCTCGACAAGCTATGAGCGGCGGCGCGGACGGACTCGCTATCGAGCTCAAGGGAGTCACGCGGCGCATGGGCGGCGAGTACGTCCTGCGGGGCATCGACCTCGAGGTCGCTCCCGGCAAGCTCGTCGTGCTGCGGGGCTCGAACGGCACGGGCAAGACCACACTCCTCCGGCTGCTGGCCACGCGCCTGAGACCGGCCGGCGGCCAGGCGCTCGTCTTCGGCCACGACCTGACCCGCGAAGCCGCAGCGGCCAGGGCGCGGCTTGGGCTCCTGACCGTCATGGGTGGCAGCTTCCCGCTGCTCACCGGGCGCGAGAACCTCGAGCTGGCCATCGCCCTCACCCCGCGGCGGCCAGGGCGCTCCGCGCGCGCAGAGGCCGGGCGTCACGACCTGCGCGAGCTGAGCGGCAGCCGCGGTCGCTCCGCGCGCGCAGAGGCCGGGCAGGCGGAACCAACCGAGGTCGGGAAGGCGCGCGCCGAGGCGACGCACCTCGCGGCGCTCGGGCGGGTCGGCCTCGAGCAGGCGGCCGACAAGCTCGTGAGGACCTACTCGAGCGGCATGAAGAAGCGCCTCGGCCTCGCGCGCCTGCTCCTCCTCGACCCCGACCTGTGGCTCCTCGACGAGCCGTACGCCGCGCTCGACGACCTCGGCAAGCGCCTCATGGACGAGTGCGTCGCTGCCGCGAAGGCCAGGGGCCGCACCGTGTTCATGGCCTCGCACGAGTCCGACCGCGACCACCTCGGCCCCGACGCCGTCATCGAGCTCAAGGGCGGGACGTTGCGGATGTTCGGGGCATGAACGACCTGATCGCGGCCCTGACCGTCGCGCGCAAGGACTTCCGCCAGGAGCTCCGCTCGCGCGCCACCACGGTGGCCACCCTGTTCTTCTCGGCGATAACCCTCGTGATGATGGCCTTCGGGCTCGGGCGCGATCCGGAGCTCATGCGTAGCGCGGCGCCCGGCGTCCTGTGGGTGGCCCTGGCGTTCGCCGGCGTCATCGCCGCCGCCCAGAGCTTCCAGGCGGACCTCGAGGAGGGGGCCTTCGAGCAGCTCCTCCTCCTGCCGGCGTCCCGGGCGGCCGTCTACCTCGGCAAGCTCGCCGCGAGCTGGCTCTACCTCTTCGTGCTCGGCGTGCTCATGCTGCCCATCGCCCTTGGCCTCTACGGGGCCGTCGCGCCGGCGAGCGCCTGGTGGCTGCTCGGACTCGTGCTGCTCCTCGGCACGCTCGGGCTGGCCATCATCGCCACGTTCTACGCCGGGCTCACGGCGAACCTGCAGGCGCGCGAGGCGCTCCTCCCCGTGCTCATGTTCCCGGTGATCGTGCCCATCATGCTCGGTGCGGTCAGGGCGACCGAGGCCGCGCTCATGGGCAGCGCCGACGTGCCCCTCGCCCTCTCCTGGGTGCAGCTGCTCGGCGGCTTCGACCTCGTCTACCTGGTCGTATGCGCCAGCATCTTCCACTTCGTCGTGGATGATTGAGGTCGCATGCGCCTCCCGTCGCGCCGAACGACCCGGCGTCGGCGCACCGTGAAACGCGCCGCCCGACCCGCCGGTCGTAAACTACTCGAGGATTGAGGCGAAGGTGATGCCTCGAAGGAGCACAGCGAATGACTGACACCTCCGGCAGAACGAGAAGACCGCGCTGGTTGACCGTCTTCGGCCTGGTCACGCTCGCGGTGGTCGGCGTCGGCCTCTACGCCGCCCTCATCGTGAGCCCCCCCGACGTCAACCAGGGCGACCTCATCAGGGTGATGTACGCGCATGTCCCCGTCGCCTGGATCGGCTTCGCCGCCGTCGCCGTCTCGGCGTTCTGGGGCATGCTCTACCTGTGGCGCGGCCGCGCCGTCGACGACGTGCGCGCGCAAGGCACGGCCGAGGCCGCCCTCCTGTACTCCGTCCTCACGGTCGTAGGCGGCATGACGTACAGTAAGCCGACCCTCAACACGTACTGGACGTGGGACGCCAAGCTGACGCTCACCGCCCTGATGGTCGCCCTCGTGGTCGGCTACTTCATCGTCCGCGCCCTCATCGAGGACCCGCAGCGGCGCGCCCGCGTGAGCGCGGTCATCATGCTCGTCGTGCTCGTCAGCCTGCCCTTCAACTACCTCGCGGCGGAGTGGTTCAGGACGCTGCATCCCGCCAAGAGCATCAACCTGGACGGCAGCGGCGTGACCATGGACCCGGCGATGGTCAGGGTGCTCCTCATCAACGTCCTCGGCGGCGCCATGGTCTTCGTCTACTTCATCTCTGAACGCATACGCATCGGCCGGCTCGCGCTGGCCGACGACAAGACCTTCGACTCGGTCAAGGGCGTAGCGCGGGAGGTAGTCAGTGTCCGGTAACCTCAGCCACTGGACGTGGGTCGCCATCGCCTGGTTGGAAGTCCTCGTCGCCTACGGCGGCTACCTCGTGTACCTGGGCTGGCGTGAGCGCCAGGCCAGGGCCAAGAGCAAGAGCGGATGAAGAAGATCGTCTATGCCCTCCTGGGCGTCGCGGTCCTCGCGGTGGCCGGTTTCCTCATCTCGAAGGCCCTGCAGTCCTCGCTCGTCTACTTCATCCTGCCGAGCGAGTACGCCCGCGACACCGCCGCCTTCGAGGGCAAGCGCGTCCGCCTCGGCGGGCTGGTGCAGGCCGGCAGCGTCCGGTTCGACGATGCGAACCTCCATCTCACGTTCCAGATCACGGATCACCTCAAGGACTACACGGTCCAGTACGACGGCGCGCCCCCCGACCTGTTCCAGGAGAACGGCGGGGTGGTCATCGAGGGGCGCTTCCACGACGGCGTCTTCGTGGGCGACAACCTGCTCGTGAAGCACAGCAGCGACTACCATCCGCCCGCCGACGGCGAGCCGATAGACGTAGAGGCGCTCAAGGAGTCCCTACGCTGACGGGGGCGCGTTGATGTTCGACCTGCAGCTCGGTCCCCTGGGCAGCGCCAGCGTCTTCCTGGCGTTCGGCTTGGCCGTCTACGGCGCGGTGGCCGGCATCGTCGGCGCCATGCGGCGCGACGCCCGCCTCCAGACGTCCGCCCGGCTCGCCGCAGTCGCGGGCTTCATCCTCGCCACGGCCGCGGTCGTCGTGATGCAAGCCGCGCTCCTCACGAACGACTTCAGCGTCGCCTACGTGGCCGGGCACTCGCGCATCGCCTCTCCCACGTGGGTGAAGGTCGTGACTATGTGGGCCGCCCTGGAGGGCTCGATCCTCCTCTGGGCCTGGCTCCTCACGGGCTACACGGCGCTGCTCGCCGTCACGGCCCCGTTGAGCCCGCTGCGTCCGTACGCCATCTCGATCATGCAGGCCGTCCAGGTCTTCTTCCTCGGCGTGCTCGCGTTCATCGCCAACCCGTTCAAGGTCGTGGCGTTCCCGCCGCTCGACGGCCCCGGCCCCAACGAGCTGCTCCAGAACCACTGGATGATGGCCGTGCACCCGCTGCTCATGTACCTGGGCTTCGTCGGGCTCACCGTGCCGTTCGCTTACGCCATGGCCGCGCTCATCACGCGCCGGCCCGGCACCGAGTGGATGGCCCAGACGCGCCGCTGGACCTTGACGGGCTGGGGGTTCCTCTCCGGCGCCATCGTGGCCGGCGGCTGGTGGAGCTACGAGGTGCTCGGCTGGGGCGGCTACTGGGCGTGGGACCCCGTCGAGAACGTGAGCTTCATGCCGTGGCTGACCGCGACCGCGTTCATCCATAGCGTGCAGGTGCAGGAGCGGCGGCGCATGCTCAAGCCGTGGAACGTGCTGCTCATCGTCGCCACGTTCTCGCTCTCGATCCTCGGCACGTTCCTGACCCGCTCCGGCGTGGTCTCCTCCGTCCACGCGTTCGGCAACGGGCCCGTCGGGCCGGCGTTCCTCGTCTTCTTCCTGCTCGTGACGCTGACCGCGTTCGGGTTGCTCGCCCTGCGCTGGGACGACGTCAGGGACCGCGCCGACCTGGACTCCGTCGTGAGCCGCGAGGGCAGCTTCCTCGGCGTCAACATCCTCTTCGTCACCCTGACGGCCGCCGTGCTGCTCGGCACCCTCTTCCCTCTGATCGTCGAGGCCCTCACGGGCGACAAGGTCACGGTGGGCGCCCCGTTCTTCGACCAGACGACCCTGCCCCTCTGGATGCTCGTGCTCCTACTCATGGGCATCGGCCCCCTCCTGCCGTGGCGCCGCGCCGAACAGCAGCGCCTCGCGCGCAACCTCGCGCTGCTCACGGCCGCCCTCGTCGTCTCCGGCGCGCTCGCGTGGCTGCTCGGGGTGCACAAGGTCTACCCGGCGCTGACCGTCGCGCTGGCCGGCTACAACCTCATGAGCCTCTACCTGCTCCTGTCCGGTGCCCTCGCGCCGCGCCTCCGCCTCGCCAACCGCGGCGCCTTGCAGGTGCTCCGCTCGTACGCGGTCGAGAGCCGACGGCGTGTCGGGAGCATGATCGTGCACTTCGCCGTCGTGATCGTCGCGGTCGGCGTCGCCTTCAGCTCCGGCTACCGGGTCGACGAGCAGATCCGGCTCGATTTCGGCAGCAGCGCCGAGTTCTCCGGCTACACGCTGACGGCCGTCGACCGCTTCATGGAGCGCACGCCAGCTCGTATCAGCGCCGGCGCCGTCATCGAGGTGACGCGCGGCGGCAGGCCCGTCACCACCCTGCGCCCGCGCCTCAACCTCTTCGGGGAGGCGGGCCGCACGGTCCCCACCCCCGCCGTCTACTACACCGCGACGCACGACCTCTACCTGAACCTGAACAGCAGCGTCGGCCCCGACACGACGTTCGTCGTGCTGCGCGTCGTCAAGAGCCCGCTCGTCACCTGGATCTGGGTGGGCGGCGCCATCCTCCTGCTCGGCACCGCCTACTCGCTCGGCGGCGGCCGCAGGACGGTGCCGGCCCGGGCCGTCGCCGGCGAGAAGCGCGAGGGCGCGCCGGCATGAAGCTTCGCCGCATCGCCCTGATCGCCCTCGTCGTCGCGGCCATCGGCGCGCTCTTCGCCTTCGGGCTCCTGCGGGGCAACCCTGACGACCGCAACATCACGTCCAACCTCATCGGCAAGCCGGCGCCAAGCTTCACACTGCCCCTCTACGAGCGGTACTGGCCGGACTACGGCGAGACCTTCTCGCTGCAGGAGCACGTCGGCCGCCCGCTCGTCATCAACTTCTGGGCGTCGTGGTGCCTGCCCTGTTACGACGAGGCGCCGGTACTGCAACAGGCGTGGCAGACCTACGGGCCGCAGGGCGTGCAGTTCGTCGGCATCCAGACGCAAGACCGCGACAAGCGCGACGAGGGGCGCACGTTCATAGCCCGCTTCAACCTCGGCTTCCCCAACGTGCTCGACAACGACAGCCTCGTGGGTGTCGATTGGGCGCTGTACGGCGTACCGGAGACGTTCTTCATCGACGCGAGCGGCAAGGTCGTGGCCAAGCACATCGGGCCCGTGACGGCCGCCGTGCTCGACCAGCAGCTCGGAGCGCTGCTCAGGTGAGGCGCGTGGCGACCCTCGCCCGCGTGCTGCTCGCCGCCGCTTTCGCCGTCGCGGCCCTGGCGAGCGCCCAGGACGCCGCGACCGCGCCGAGCGTCCAGATCGGCTCGCGCGCGTTCGACATCTCGCGCAACCTGCGCTGCCCGGTCTGCACTTCCGAGAGCGTCGCGGACTCCAGCGCCGAGATCGCCCAGCAGATGCGCGGCCTCATCCAGGAGAAGATCGACGAGGGGTTGAGCGACGCCCAGATCTACGCGTTCTTCCAGGAGCGCTACGGCGACTGGATCCTCCTCGACCCGCCCAAGCGCGGCGTCCACCTCCTCGTCTGGCTGCTACCCGTCCTGATCGGGGCGACGGCCGTCGTCGTCGTCGTAGGCATGACCAGGCGGTGGCTGGCGGCCTCGGCCAAGACGGAGCCGGCGAGCGAGGCCGACCTGGAACGGGTCAGGGCGGCCCTCGCCGGCGCCGCGGCCGGCCCCGCCCGGACCGACACGGGCGACGAGAGCGGCGAGGACGGCTGAGGCATGCTTACCACCATCGTCATAGGGCTCCTCGTGCTGATCGCGTTCTTCTACGTCGCCATCCCGCTCCTGGCTCCCGACCAGGTGGACCGGCTCCCCGACGACCGCGACCCGCAGCTCGTCGACCTGAACGAGGAGAAGGCCGCTCTCCTGCGCGCCATCCAGGAGCTCGACGCGCGCGTCGACCTGCCGGCGGAGCGCCGCAGGCAGCTGCACGAGCGTTACGAGGCGAAGGCCGCCAAGGTCCTCGCCGCCATCGACGAGCGCGAGGCCGCGCTCGCGGGCAGGGCACCGAAGCGCGAGCGGGCCGAGGCGAAGCGCGTCCCCGTCGGCGCCGTCGTAGTGCTCGGCGCCTTCTTGCTGCTCGCCGCCGCCGTCCCGACCTACGTCCTCCCCCGCGTGAGCAGCACCGACACCATCACGACGACCGACGTGGACGTGGCCCAGCAGCTGCAGGCGGCTCAGCGCGCCGCGCAGGCAGACCCGTCCGCCGAGAACCTGCTGGCGCTCGGCGACATCTACCTGGGCCTGCAACGCCTCGACGAGGCCGAGACGACCTACCGGCGCATCGTCGACGAGCTGAGCCCTGTACCGGGCGCCGCCTACAAGCGCCTCGCCATCCTCGCCCTGCAGCGCGACCTGACGCAGGCCCAGGGCTGGCTCGAGCTCGCCCGCGGCGCCGAACCGGACGACGCCGAGACGCTCTACCTGCTCGGCGAGGTCGCGTTCGCCCGCGGCGACCTCGAGCGCGCGGAGGACGCCTTCACGGCGTTCGCCGCCACCCCGGACGGCGCGGCCGAGCCGACGGCCCAGCGGCGCATCGAGCTCATCGAGCGCGTGCGCCCGCTCCAGGCGGCCGTGCTCGCCGACCCTTCCGAGGAGAACCTCCTCGCCCTCGGCGACGCCTACTGGGAGGCGAGCGAGCCGCAGAAGGCCGTCGAGAGCTACTTCCAGGTCCTCACCGATCACGACCCGACCCAGCCGCGGGCCCTCGCTCGCACGGGCCAGCTCCTCTACGTCGCCGGCCGGCCGAGCGACGCCGTCGGCGCCATCGAGCGCGCGGCCGTGGCGGCAGGCGGCGTGGCCGCGCTCGAGCCCGACGCCGTCATGACGCTCGCCGACGCCTACGCCCAGACGGGCGCCTGGGAGGAGGCGGCCCGGACGTACGACCTCTACGCCGAGCTGGTCGGCCCCGAGCTGGGCGCGCCGGCCAAGGCCCTCGCCGAATCGGCCCGCACGCAGGCGAGCGGCGCCGCGGTTGGCGGAGCGGACGCCACGAGCGCCGCCGTCGTCGGCAGGCAGGTCTTCTCCACCAACTGCGTCGAGTGCCACGGCCAAGGGGGCGAGGGCGGCATGGGCGCCCGGCTGGCAGGCAACCCGCGCGCCGCCAACGAGGCCAACGTGCGAGACGCCGTGCGCTTCGGCCGCGGCATGATGCCCGCGTTCCAGGCGGCGCTGACGCCGGAGGAGGTCGACGCCGTGGTGGCGTACGTGACCCAGGTCCTCTCCCAGAGCGAGCTCTAGCGACCGTGCCGCAGCCGCTCTCCAGGCGCGAGCTGATCAAGTGGCTGTGGCGCGTGCCCGTGCTCGCTGCGCTCCTCGGCGGCGGCTACGGCGTCTACGAGGCCATCAACGTCCACTTCCTGAAGCGCGACCCGGTCTCCGAGCCGGAGTTCGACCGGCTTCCCGACGTCGCGGTCGGCACCGTGGCTGCGTTCGCGAACGTGTGGGACGAGGTCCCCTTCGAGCTGCCCTCCGGCGGGCCGAACGGCGGGCCCGCGCCGGCGTTGGCAGTGCGCCTGCCCGGCCCGGTCGCCGGCGGCCTGACCGTCGACAGCGGCGTGGGAGCGCCCAGCGCCCACCTGGCGGCCTTCAGTCGCATCTGCACGCACCAGCACTGCATCGTGGTCCTCAACCGCGACGTCGACGCCATCGACTTCGGTTTCAACTACGCGACGGACGGTCCGAAACTCACCTGCCCATGCCACCTGAGCGTGTTCGATCCCATGCGCGGCGGTCGCGCGGTGAGCGGCCCCGCCGTCCTGCCGCTGCCGCGGGTACGGCTCGAGCTGCACGGCGCCGCCGTGGTGGCTACGGGCATCGAGCGGGCTTGAGCCTTATCATCTTCGTTGCGGACGCGCCCGGGACAGATCACCGCCCCGCGCCCCTTCCCGACTGGAGGTCGAGCATGAACCCACTACTGCGCTTGAGGCAGTTCGGACAGACGGTCTACCTTGACGAGTTCCGCCGCTCGTGGCTCACGAACGGCACGCTCCAAGCGATGATCGACGCTGACGGGCTCGCGGGGGTCACCTCCAACCCCGCCATCTTCCAGAAGGCCATCGTCGAGAGCCACGACTACGACGACGCCATCGCCGAGCTCGCGCGCGCAGGCAAGACGCCGTACGCGACCTACGAGGAGCTGACCGTCGCGGACATCCGCGCCGCCGCCGACCTCTTCCGCCCCATGTACGACGCCTCGAACGGGGTCGACGGCTTCGTCTCCCTCGAGGTCTCTCCGCACCTCGCCAACGACGAGGAAGGCACCGTCGCCGAGGCCCTGCACTTGTGGCGGCGGCTGGACCGGCCCAACGTGTTCATCAAGGTGCCCGCCACCGACGCGGGGGTGCCGGCGATCAGGCGCCTCATCGCGGAGGGCGTCAACGTCAACGTCACGCTCCTCTTCTCCCTCGAGCGCTACCGCCAGGTGGCGGAGGCCTACCTCGCGGGCTTGGAGGAGCGCCTGGCTGCCGGCCTGGGCGTTAACGTCGAGTCGGTCGCGAGCTTCTTCCTGAGCCGCATCGACGTGATGATCGATCCGCGGCTCGACGAGCTCGCCAGGCAGCCCGTGCCGCAGGCCCACGCCGCGCGGCAGCTGCGCGGCACGGCCGCGGTGGCGAGCGCGAAGGGCGCCTACGTCATCTACGAGGGGCTCTTCGGCGCGGCGAACGAGCGCTTCGCCCGCCTGCGCGCGGCCGGCGCGCGGCCGCAGCGGCTGCTGTGGGCCTCGACCAGCACGAAGGACCCCAACTACCCGGACCTCAAGTACGTCGAGCCCCTCGTGGGGCCGGACACCATCAACACGCTGCCGCTCGCCACGCTCGAGGCCTACCGCGACCATGGCGACCCGGCCTCGCGCATCGGGGACGGCGGCGCGGACGCCCGGGCCATGTTGCAGGCCCTCTCGGGCGTCGGCATCGACCTGGACGCCGTGACAGCCAAGCTCGAGGAGGAGGGCGTCGTCAAGTTCGTCAAGGCGTTCGACGACATCATGACGGCGCTGGCAGGGGCGCTCGCCGGGCGCTGAGCGAAGGGGCGCAGGGCGCGCGTAAGTAGACCTCGCGCCGCGAGCCGGCCACGACGACACCTGTGGGGCGCCTGGTGGCGCCCCTTACGCTAGGCTCGAGCCTTCTGGCGCGCCGTGGAGCGGAGCAGGAACACGTAGCCGACGGCGCCGACGAGCGCCATGCCGAACCATTGCAGCGCGTAGCCCAGGTGCGGCCCCTCGCCCATCTCGATGGGCGGGAGCGGCTCGGGGAGCCGCTGCGGGTTCGCGGGCGCCTGCTGCCGCAGCACTACGTAGGCGTCGACGAGCGGGTAGGGCATCTGCGGCGCCAGCCGCGCGACGTCCACGTAGAAGCTCTGCACCAGGGCGCCCTCGGGCGGATCGTGGGCGGCGATGGCGGCCAGCGGCCCCGTCGGGGGCGTCTGCGGCGCCCTGAGCTCACCCGTCACGCTCACGCTGCCTACGGGCGGCAGGGCGTCGGTGACGGGCACCGAGTCGCGGTCGTAAGGCACCCAGCCACGCTCGACGAGCACGGCGCTCCCGCTACGCTCGCCGTCGGAGTCGTCGAGCACGAGCGGCGTGAGCAGGTTGAAACCCGGTCGCCCGTCGAGCGAGCGCCCGCGCAGGAGCACCTCGTGCTCCGGATCGAACGTGCCGACCGCCGTGACCGCCGTGTACTCCGGCACCTCGGCACCGGGCACCAGCACGTCGGCGAGGGGCCGGGGTGGAAGGTGGATGCGCGACTCGATGACGGCGTTCCTGGCTTTGCGCTGGTCGAGGCGCCGGAGCTGCCAGAAGCCGAAGTTGACGAACAGGCCGATCATCACGAGCGCGAGCACATGGCCGGCCAGCCAGCGGCCGCGCAGGAGTACCGGCTTGGAGCTCATCCGTCGCCCCTCCGGGCGACCACGGTCGCGGCCACGGCTAGAAGATGGCGCGGTCGAGCGCCATCACGACGAAGAGCAGCGCCAGGTAGCTCATGGAGTACAGGTAGAGGGGCAGCGCCGTGACCCGGTCGACCGTGCCGCCCGCCCGCACGACCATGAAGACGCGCGCCATGCGCATGACCAGGACGAGGTTGAGGACGAGCGCGGCGAGGAAGTAGGCGAGGCTGAACTGGTGCAAGAAGAACGGCAGCACGGTCAGCACGATGGTCAGGAAAGTGTAGAAGACCATCTGCATGACCGTGGCCCTGTCGCCGATCACGGCCGGCGCCATGGGCACGCCGACGTTGGCGTAGTCCTTCTTGACCATGAGCGCCAGCGCCCAGAAGTGCACGGGCGTCCAGGCGAACACGACCGCGAAGAGGATCCAGGCGAGGAGGCTCAAGTCGTTCGTGACGGCCGCCCAGCCGACGAGCGGCGGGATGGCGCCGGCGGCGCCGCCGATGACGATGTTCTGCCATGTGCTGCGCTTCAGCCACATCGTGTAGATGAGGACGTAGAAGGCGATGCCCGCCCAGGAGAGCAGCGCGGCGAGCACGTTGCTCGTCAGGGCGATGACCGCGAAGGACAGGAGGGTCAGCGCGACGGCGAAGATCAGCGCGTTGCGGGGCGTGACGGAGCCCTTGACCATCGGTCGCTTGGCCGTGCGCTTCATGTTCACGTCGATGTCGGCGTCGTAGACCATGTTGTAGACGCCGGCGGCGCCGGCGGACATGAAGCCGCCGATGAGCATGCCGAGGAGCGCCAGCCAGTTCGGCATGCCGCCCGCCGCGATGAACATGGCGCCGACGGCCGTGAGCAGCAGGAGCGAGATGACCTTCGGCTTGGTGAGGATCCAGTAGTCGCGGATCGTCGCCTTCGGGTGTTCCTGAGCGTTCGTCATGTGATCACCATCGTCCGTAGTCATCCTTCGATGCTCCCCATCGCGGCGCCCCGCGGCACTGCCGTAGGCACCGGTCGCCCGCCGAGGATCTGGATGCTCGTGGCGGCCAGGAGGGCATAGGCCGCCACGGCCACGCTCAGGTGAAGCAGTTGCACCGCCAGCGGCGCGAGGAAGGCGAGGTTGGCCACGCCGATCACGAGTTGGACCAGGTAGACGATCAGCAGCGCCTGCGCCGTGCGCCGAGCCGCCGGCACGGGCTTGAGCCACCAGGCCAGCCCCAGCGACACGAACAGGTACGTGCCGGCACCGATGGCGATGAGGGGGTGCAGCACCCGTAGGCGGATGAGCAGGTGGGAACCGGGGTCGAAGTCGGCGCGCAGGCCGGCCGCCAACGACTCGGAGGGGAAGATGGTGTTGCCCATGGCGGCGATGCCCCCGGTGAACATGACGAGGAGCATGACGCCGAGCCCGACGGTCAACGCGACCGTCAGGTTCGCTTGTGCGCCGAGGCGCAAGGGGTAGGCGGGGGCGTCGCGCCGCGCGTAGACGACCGTCCCGGCGAGCGCGCCGATGAGGAGCAGCGAGTTGACGAGGTGGGAGGCCACCCATACGCCGCGCGCCACGCTGGCGTTCTCGCCCGTCATCCCGAGGAGGACGGTAGCGGCGCCGATGAGGGCCTCGAGCACGAGGAAGCCGAAGGCGAGCGACGCGTAGGCCGCCAGACCTGGCCGCTCCTTGCGGGCGCGAAGCGCCTTCACGAGCAGCCACGCCCCGAGCACGAGGACGGCGGCCGAGAGCAGGCGGTGGCTGAACTCGATGAGGGTGGAGAGCGACGGGTCGACGGGCACGACGGTGCCGTTGCACGTGGGCCAGTGGCTCCCACAGCCGGCCCCCGAGCCGGTGCCGCGGACGACGGCGCCCTGCAGGATGACGATGGCGTTGCCTACGAGCGCCGACCAGGCCAGCAGCGCTGTGGATGGACCCTTCACGTGGGGCTTACCTGCTTCCTTCCCGCTCGCGCCGGACGGGCGCGGGGCGAGGTCGACGTCGACTCGAGACCGGACGCTGCTAGAGCAGGCCGCGACGGCAACTTGCTCATGCTACCAAAGGGTGCCGAGCGGCGTACCTGCCACCGCGAACACAACCTGGACGCCGGACGACCGGGATGCGCTCACGCGGCCCCTCGAAGCCGGACTTGCCGCGCTACACGGCACACGGCGCTCTCACACTGTCTAGCGATGATGTCCGAGATGAGGAACGGCGGGGGCCAAGAGCTGCTCCGCCGGTTTCTACCGTCTCTCGGGGCGATGTTAGACTCGCCGCACCGAATTGAGGTCTTTCGGAGGACACGTTGATCAGGACCTGGTTCACGAGCACCATCTCGCTCAAACACGCGTTGGCCGCGCTGCTCGTCGCGGTCGTCGGCTTCGCGTCGGCGCAGGGGACCGATCAGGAGACCCTCGACGCCTCGACCCTGATAGAGAACGGCGCCTTCTACCTGGATAGGGGCGACTGCGCGCTGGCCCAGTTCTTCTACCAGGAAGCCCTGCGCGGCGAGCCGAACAACGCCGTAGCCCTCGTCGGCAAGGGGCGCTCCCTCGCCTGCCAGGGCGCCTACCCTGCCGCCATCGAGACCTTCCAGGCGGCCCAGGCCGCCGACTCCAACCTCGTAGACGCCAACATCTACCTGGCCATCACCTACCAGAACCAGTACCAGGCCGACCCGAACACGTACTCCGGCCGCCTGGCCGACGCGCTCGACACCATCCAGCGCGCCGAGCGCACCAAGCCGGACGACTGGCGCGTCCAGAACACCAAGGGCGTCATCCAGTACCTCCTCGGCGACCTGGCCGGGTCCCGCACCACCCTCGAGCGCGCCGCCACCCTCGTGAGCGCCGACACGAGCACGACGGCCCGCTCCGCCAACGAGAAGAGCACCGTCCAGGTGAACCTCGGGCGCGTCTACCGCGACCTCGACGAACTGGAACTGGCTCTGCAGGCGTTCCGCCGCGCGGTCGTCCTCGACCCGTCGAGCTGGACGGCGCACAACAACCTCGGCAACATCGCCTACCGGCTCGGCGACTGCGGCACCGCCGAGTACGAGCTGTCGCAGGCCGCCAGCCTCAATCCCGACTCCGTTTCCGCCGTCTCCCAGCTCGGCATCGCCCTCTTCGAGTGCGACGACGTGGCTGGCAGCGTGCCCTGGCTCGAGAAGGCCGTCACGCTCGACGGCGCCGTCTTCCTGCCGCCGGTCTACACCTACCTGGCGCGCGCCTACCTGACGGTCGGGCGCGTCGACGAGGCCGTCAAGTACGCCCAGCAGGGCGCCGTCCTCCCGCCCCCGAGCGCCGACGCCTTCTTCTGGCTCGGCAAGACTTATCAGCGGCGGAACAACGCCACTGACGCCGAGAGCGCCAAGCGGGCCTTCGAGCGCGCCCTCGAGCTCGACCCCGACTACGCCGACGCGCGCGAGGCCCTCGGGCGCTGACGCGAGGCCGGTAGACCAGCACGAGACGGGTAACGCCGGCGCTGGACTGCGCCGGCGTCCTCCTATATAATCCATAGGTTTGGTCCGCGGCAGCGGGATGTCCGCGTGACCAACTGTCTTGGGCGCGACCGGACCAGCCGTCATAGGCACCACCGCCCGGCGCACCGACATCCACCTCAACATCCCGCCATGGAGGAACAACGTGTCGTACCTCGGAATGAAGCAACTCCTTGAAGCCGGCGTGCACTTCGGCCACGAGACCAAGCGCTGCAACCCGAAGATGAAGCGTTACATCTTCGCCGAACGCAACGGCATCTTCATCATCGACCTCCAGAAGACGCTCGTCGAGAGCGAGAAGTCGTTCGACTTCCTGCGCGACCTCGCGGGGCGCAACGGCACCATCCTGTTCGTCGGCGCCAAGAAGCAGGCCCAGGAGATCCTGGCCGCCGAGGCCCGGCGCTGTGGCATGCCGTACATCAACGAGCGCTGGCTCGGCGGCCTCCTCACCAACTTCAAGACGATCCGCACCCGCGTCGAGCGTTTGCGCGAGCTCGAGGGCATGTTCGAGGACGAGTCGGTCCTGCGCTTCACGAAGAAGGAACAGATCGACCTAGGCAAGGAGCTCCACCGCCTGCAGCGTTACCTCGGCGGCATCCGCGACCTGAACCGCCTGCCGGACGCGCTGTTCATCATCGACCCGGCCAAGGAGGCCATCGCGGTCAAGGAGGCCAACAAGCTCGGCATCCCGGTCGTGGCGCTGGCCGACACGGACTCCGACCCCGACGTCCTCGACTTCATCATCCCCGGCAACGACGACGCCATCCGCTCCATCCAGCTCGTCACGGCCCGCCTCGCGGACGTGATCATCGAGATGCGCGGCGGCGAGGATGCAGGGGTGACGACAGCCTCCCCGGACCACGAGACGCTCCGCATGCCGATGTCGGCCTCCGAGCGCGCCATCCAGGAAGCCGCGGCCGCGGCGGAGGGCGATTCGCCAGAAGCGCCGCTGGACGACGACTCGGACGCCGAGTAAGCGCGTTACCCGCCGCCGGCCCTGAGCGTCGCAGGGGCCGGAGACGACCCGCCTAGACGGCGAAGCGTGATGGAGTGGGCGGACGGCCGCGAGAGGCCGGGCGCTCTAGCGAGGCCCGTCCGGGCGGTGAGCCCACCCGGACGTGGGCGCCGCCCTAGCGGGCGGCAACGAAGGGAAGATGCGAGATGGCAGTATCGACGGAAATGATCAAGCAGCTCAGGGCCATGACCGGCGCCGGCATGCTGGACGTGAAGAAGGCTCTGGAGGACGCCGGCTCCGACCTGAACAAGGCGGCCGAGCTCCTGCGTGAGCGCGGCATCGCCAAGGCCGACAAGAAGGCCGACCGCGCCGCCAAGGAAGGCCTCGTCGGCCACTACCTCCACCACAACGGCAAGATCGCCGTCATCGTCGAGGTCAACTGCGAGACGGACTTCGTGGCCCGCAACGAGCGCTTCCAGGAGCTCGCGCGTAACCTCGCCATGCACATCGCCATGGCGAGCCCCGCCTACACGCGCCGTGAGGACGTCCCAGAAGAAGTGCTCGCGGCCGAGAAGCACGCCCTCCAGCGCCAGGTGGCCGAGGAAGGCAAGCCGGCCAACGTGGCGGAGAAGATCGTCGATGGGCGCCTGAACAAGTACCTAAGCGAGATCGTCCTCCTCGATCAGGCGTACATCAAGGACGACAAGAAGACCATCGACACCGTGGTCAAGGAAGCCGCCGCCACCCTGGGCGAGAACATCCAGGTCGGTCGGTTCGCTCGCATCGCGGTCGGCGAGTAATCAGGCCGTGCGACGAGTACTGCTGAAGCTCTCCGGCGAGTTCCTCGCGGGTCCGGGCGGCTTCGGGGTGTCGCCGGAGGCGACAGCAGCTTTGGCAGGAGAGATCGCCGCGGCCCTTGGCCGCGGCGTTCAACTAGCCGTCGTCGTCGGAGGCGGGAACTTCTGGCGCGGCGCCCAACACGGTAAGCACATGGACCCGGCCACTGCCGACTACGTCGGCATGCTCGGCACGGTGATGAACGCCATCGCCCTGCAAGACGCGCTGGAGCACGCGGGCGTCGACACCCGCGTCCAGACCGCGATCACGATGCAGGAAGTGGCGGAGCCGTACATCCGCCGCCGCGCGCTGCGGCACCTCGAGAAGGGCCGCGTCGTCATCTTCGGGGGCGGCACAGGCAACCCGTTCTTCACCACCGACACCACGGCCGCCCTGCGCGCGCTCGAGATCGACGCCGACATGATCCTCATGGCCAAGAACAAGGTCGACGGCGTGTACGACGCCGACCCGAACAAGGACCCGCAGGCGAGGCGCTACCGCTCGCTCTCCTACCTCGACGTCCTGAACGGCGGGCTGGCGGTCATGGACGCCACGGCCGTGTCGCTCTGCATGCAGCGCGACATGCCGGTGACCGTCTTCGACATCTTCAGCGAGGGCAACCTCGGTCGCCTCCTCGCGGGCGAGCGTGTCGGTACGCTCATCGCCCCCGACATCGCCACCGAGTACGCCGCCGACGGGGAGTGAGCAGCGCGCGAAGGCCGGCCTTTCGGTAGACCGGGGTAAACTACTCTTCCAAGGCGCCTGCAGGCCCCGGAGGTAGCGGAAATGTTTGACGGCCTCAACGACGCGCGTGAGCGCATGCAGAAGAGTCTCGACGCGTACGAGACCAACCTAGCCACGGTGCGCACCGGGCGCGCGAACCCGGCCGTGCTCGGTCGGGTGGTGGTGGAGTACTACGGCACCACAGTGCCGCTCAACCAGGTGGCGAACGTCTCCACGCCCGACGCCAGGACGCTGCTGATCACACCGTTCGACAAGAGCGTCGTGAAGGGCATCGAGAAGGCCATCCTCGAGGCCGACCTCGGCTTCAACCCCAGCAACCAGGGCGACAGCATCTTCATCTCCGTCCCGCCCCTCAACGACGAGCGCCGCCGCGACCTCGTGAAGACCGTCCACCACCTGGGCGAGGAGGCCAAGGTCGGGGTCCGCAACATCCGCCGAGACTGCCTGTCCGACCTGCGCGCCATGCAGAAGGAAGGCGACCTCGGCGAGGACGACCTGCGTCGCCAAGAGGGCGAGGTGCAGAAGCTCACCGACGAGTTCATCGCCAAGATCGACGCTCGTGCCAGGTCCAAGGAGACGGACATCCTAGCGGTGTGAGCGCGTCCGCTTCGGACACCACGAGGCGAGCGCGGGGGCGCGGCCATCTGCCGCGCATCCTCTCGGCCCTCTTGGCGTTCGGAGTGACGCTCGTCGTCTTGTGGGTAGGCCTGCCGCTGCTGGCGCCGGCCTACCTCTTCTTGTGCTTCGTCGCCATCCAGGAGTACACGGCCCTCGTCGGCCTGCGCGGGATCCCCATCAGGAAGCGCAGCCTGTGGGTCGCCACGGTGCTCACCCTCCCGGCCTCGCTGCCGATCACGTACCCCGGCATGCAGCAGCTGGTGGCGGGCGTGAGCTGGCGCGAGGCCCTCATCGGACTGGTGGCCCTCTACCTCGTGGCGCTCGAGCTGGCCAACCCCAACGAGAACTCCCTGCAGGCCGTCGTCTTCTCGCTGTTCGGCTACCTCTACATCCCCTGGTTCTTCGGCTTCGTGATAACCCTGCGCTACACGCCGGACCCGGTGCTCGGCCTCTGGTACATAATGCTGCCTGCTCTGGCCGTCGTCGCCACCGACGTGGGGGCGTTCACCTTCGGCTCGCTCCTCGGCAGGCGCAAGCTCGCGCCGTCGGTCTCCCCCAACAAGACGGTTGAGGGCTCGATCGGCGGCCTCGTGCTCGCCGTGGCGGTGGTCGGCGGCGTGCTCTTCCTCCTCGAGGACCACACGGGGCTGCACGTCAACGTCTACGACGGCCTGCTCTTCAGCCTGCTCGTGAGCAGCTCGGCGCAGCTTGGCGACCTCTTCGAGTCGCTCCTCAAGCGCTGGGCGGGCGTGAAGGACGCCGGGGTCTTCCTCCCCGGCCACGGCGGCGTGCTGGACCGGATCGACAGCATGATCGTCGCGCTGCCCATGACCTACTTCTTCGTCACCTTCGTGATACTGCGCTGACCGATACCGCCCCGACCGACCGCGACGGGGAGGCGACGGCCGGCTCGCGGTAAAGTTAGCGCCTTGCGCCTCACGCGCCGCTCGCGGCCGCAAGGCGCGACGAGTGGCCGGCGGCGCATGGCCCAGAACGAGGAGCTCGAGTAGACGTGGAAGCGAACAAGTCAAGCGCGCCCGCCGTGGCGGCGGGGCGCTCCGTGGCCCCGAACTTCGTGACGGACATCATCGACCGCGACATCGCGAGCGGCGCCGTGCAACGCGTGGTCACCCGTTTCCCGCCCGAGCCGAACGGCTACCTCCACATCGGGCACGCCAAGGCCATCTGCCTCGACTTCGGGGTGGCCAGCGACTACGGCGGCATCACGTACCTGCGCTTCGACGACACGAACCCCGTCACCGAGGACCCCGAGTACGTCGAGGCCATCCAGCGCGACGTGCGCTGGCTCGGCTTCGAATGGCACGACGTGCGCCACGCGAGCGACTACTTCGCCCAGCTGCACGAGTACGCGCTCAGGCTCATCGAGGCGGGCGACGCCTACGTGGACAGCTTGACCGAGGACCAGATCCGCGAGTACCGGGGCAGCGTGACCGAGCCGGGCCGACCCAGTCCGTTCAGGGACCGCAGCATCTCCGAGAACGTGGAGCTCTTCGCGCGCATGCGCGCCGGCGAGTTCGGCCCCGGCGAGCACGTGCTGCGCGCCAAGATCGACATGGCCGCCGCCAACATGAAGATGCGCGACCCCATCCTCTACCGCATCGTCGACGCCACCCACTACCGCACGGGCAACGAATGGGCCGTCTACCCCATGTACGACTTCGCCCACCCCCTCTCCGACGCCATCGAGGGCGTGACCCATAGCCTCTGCACGCTGGAGTTCGAGAACAACCGTGACATCTACGACTGGCTGGTCGAGCGCCTCGTCGACGGACAGCAGCCACACCAGTACGAGTTCGCGCGCCTGGTCCTCGACTACACGGTGGTGAGCAAGCGCAAGCTCATCAGGCTCGTGCGCGAGGGGGTCGTGAACGGCTGGGACGACCCGCGCATGCCCACGATCTCTGCCCTGCGCCGCAAGGGCGTCCGGCCGGAGGCCATCCGGGAGTTCACCAACCGCATCGGCGTCGCGAAGGCGAACAGCCGCACCGACCTGGCCCTCCTCGACTCGAGCGTCCGCGACGACCTCAACGCGGTGGCGCCACGCGTCATGGCCGTGCTCGAGCCGCTGAAGCTCGTGCTGACCAACCTGCCCGAGGGCACGCGGACGGAGCTGGACGCCCCCTACTGGCCGCCCGACGTGCCCGGCACCGGCAGCCGCAAGCTCCAGCTGACGCGCGAGGTGTACATCGAGCGCTCCGACTTCGCCGAGGAGCCGTCCAAGGGCTTCAAGCGACTCGCTCCGGGGCGCGCCGTGCGCCTGCGCCACGGCTACGTCGTGCGGTTGGACGAGGTCGTCAAGGACGCCGCCGGGGAGGTCGTGGAGCTGCGCGCGCACGCGTTCACGGACAGCCTCGGGACCAACCCGCCGGACGTGAAGGTCTGGGCGGCGCTCCACTGGGTGTCCGCCTCCGATGGCGTGCCGATGACGGCGCGCCTGTTCGAGCGGCTCTTCACGGTCCCCGACCCGGACGGCGCCGAAGGCGACTTCCTCGACCACGTGAACCCCGACGCCCTGCGCGAGGTGCGCGGTTACGTGGAGCCGAGCGTGCTCTGCGACGCGCCCGACACCCGCTATCAGTTCGAACGCGTCGGTTACTTCTGGCGCGACCCCGTCGACGACCGGGGCCGGGACGGCCTGGTATTCAACCGCATCGTGCCGCTGAAGGACGCGCGCTCGAAGCAGGCCGCGGACAGGGCCGCGGACGCCGTTGCAGACAGAGTCGCAGGTAGAGCCCCGCACAAGGCGCCCGGCAGGGCCACGGGCGGCGCCTCCGAGCGTGAGGCCGGTAGGCCCACCACGCGGGCGGAGGCGACGACGCCGGCCCCCGAGGCAACCCGTGCGCGCCCCGCCAAGACGGCCTTCGACCCGGCCGCCCTCTCCCCCGCCCAGCGCGAGCGTTACGTGACGCTCGCGGCCGAGCACGGCCTGGGCGAGCACGACGCCGCCGTGCTCGCCCAGAACGATGCGCTGTACGACTTCTTCGCGCGCGCTACGGCCGCTGGTGCGGCGCCGAGGAGCGCTGCCACGTGGGTCGTGCAGGACGTCGCGCGGCTCCTCAAGGACGGCGGCGCGGCCGCGCAGGGGGCGCAGCGGCTCACGCCCGAGGGCCTGGCCGAGCTCACGGGGCTCGTCGACGCCGGCACCGTCACCGTGCGCGTCGCCAAGGAGCTCTTCGCGGAGCTGGTCGAGACGGGCGCCTCGCCCGCCGCCCTCGTCGCGGCGCGTGGCCTGGAACGAGTCACCGACGACGGGGCCGTGCTCGCGGTGATCGAGGGCGTGCTGACCGAGCATCCAGCCGAGCTGGCCGCCTACCGCGGCGGCAAGGCGGGGCTGGCTGGCTTCTTCATCGGTCAGGTGATGCGCGCCACGGCCGGGAAGGCCGATCCGGAGGTCGTGAAGCGCCTGGTCGCCGAGGCGTTGGCCGGCGACAGGGAGTAGGCCCGTCAGCCGGTCGCGGGGGTGCCGGCGACGATGACCTCGAGCAGGCGCAGGTCGGCGCCCATGATCACCAGGTCGGCGCGCGCGCCCACCGCGATGGCTCCGCGGTCGGTCAGTCCCAGGTAGGCGGCCGGCACGGCCGAGAGGGCGCGGCTGGCGACCGCCACGCTCATGCCGCTCCCTACCGCGTTGCGTAGCGCCTGGTCGAGCGTCAGGACGCTGCCGGCGAGGGTGCCGTCCTCCAGCCGCGCCGCGCCGGCACGCACGATGACCCGTTGCCCGCCCAGCTCGCTGACGCCCTCCGGCAGGCCGCAGGCCCGGATAGCGTCGGTGATCAGGTGCAGCCGGTCCGGTTTGGCGGCGTGCGCGGCCATGAAGGTCGTGGCGTGCACGTGGTGGAGGTCGAGGATGAGCTCGGCGAACGCCTCCGGGTCGGCCAGGGCGGCCCCGACGGCGCCCGGCTCGCGGCTGCCGAGCTGGGTCATGGCGTTGAAGAGGTGGGTGAAGCCGACGGTGCCGCCCGCCGCGCGCACGGCCTCGGCCACGGCACCCACCTGCGCGGCCGTGGCGTTGGTGTGCCCGAACGACACGCGCGCGCCGCGCGCTGCGAAGGTCCTGGCTGCCGAGCGCGCGTGCTCCAGCTCGGGCGCCATGGTCACGACGCGGACGACCCCGGTGCCGACGGCCTCCTCGACCAGCTCCGGCGTCGGCTCGACCGCGTGCGGCGGCTGCGCGCCGAGCCGGTGTGGGTTGATGAAGGGGCCCTCGAGGTGGGCGCCGACCACCGAGGCGGCGCCCGCGCCGCCCGCGGCCGCCTGCTCGGCCATCACCTCGGCGACACCACGCAGGGCCGCGACGACGTCGGTCCACGGGTTCGTGATGGTCGTGGGGAGCAGGGTCGTCACCCCGTGGCGGGCGTGGAAAGCTGCGAGCGCCGCCACTCCGGCCGCGCCGTCCATCGTGTCGGCGCCGCCGCCGCCGTGGACGTGCGTGTCGATGAACCCCGGGAGGATCAGGGGGGCCGTCGCGGAGCCGACCGCAGTGGACGCCTCACGGTCGATCGCGAGCGCCGTGATGCGCTCCCCGAACGTGACGGAGGCCTCGAAGGCGCCCTCCGGCAGCACCACCGTCCCTCTGATCGTCCTCACGCCGTGCCTCCGTCCATCGCCCGCGGTGACCGCTTGGCTCGGATCGACCACGGGCGAAACGCGCCATGCCCGTCCAGGACATCCGTCCTAGGTCGCTTGTCCCTGGTGGGGAGCCTACCAGACCGGCATACTGACACGTGAAAGGGGTTGAGGAGCATGGCACGTAGCACCACCTACTACCCTGAACCGCAGATCAGTAAGTTCGTCTTCGCATCCAAGTACATGGCGCCCTTCTGGACGGTCGTCCGCGTCTACCTGGGCTGGCTCTGGCTGCAGGCCGGCTGGCACAAGATCACGGACCCCAAGTGGGTCGGCGCCGAAGCCGGCACGTCCATCCGCGGCTTCCTGAACCGCGCCGTCAGCCTCTCGCAGGGCGACAACCCGAGCGTGTCCAGTTGGTACGCCTGGCTGATCGAGAAGGTCTTCCTGCCCATGTCGACCTTCATGTCCTACGCGGTCTCCTTCGGCGAGGTGCTCGTCGGGATCGCCCTCATCGTCGGCTTCCTCACCGGCGCCGCCGCCTTCTTCGGTGGCCTCATGAACGCCGCCTTCCTCCTCGCCGGCACGCTCTCGACCAACCCGATCATGTTCCTGCTCGCGACCTGGCTCGTCCTCGCCTGGCGCATAGCGGGCTACTACGGGCTCGACTACTGGGTCCTCCCCTACCTCGGTGCCCCGCGAGGCGAGTTCGACAAGAACAAGCCGCAGAACGCCTCACCGCGAACGGTCAAGGCCTGACGCTCGCGCGGTGGCGCCGGCGCGGCGAAGCGCCGCCCATGAACGAAGGCGGGCCCCCGATGTCGGGGGCCCGCGGCCTTTCTAGCTAGCCTGCACTACCGGCAGGTACCTGAGTGAACGGTCGCGACTCCTCAGTAACGATCGCGCCGGCCGCCGCGGTCACGGCCACCACCGCGGCTGTCGCGGTCGCCACGGCCACGGCCGCCGTTGCGGTCGCCGCCACGGTCGCCGAACGAGCGATCCCCGCTGGGCCGATCGCCGAACGAGCGGTCGCCGCTGGGACGGTCGCCGAAGCCGCCGGCCGGGCGCGCGCCGAACGAGCGGTTGTCGCGGCCCCCGCGATCCTCGCTGCCAGGGCGGGGCGCCGCGGCGCTGGTCACCACGACGTTCTGCGCCTGCGGACCCTTCTGGCCCTGCTCGACATCGAAAGAGACGACGTCACCCTCGTTGAGCGTCCGGAACCCGTCGCCCCGGATGGCCGAGAAGTGGACGAACACGTCCGCGCCGCCGTCGTCTTGTGCGATGAAGCCGTAGCCTTTCTCGCCGCTGAACCACTTGACCTTGCCTGTAGCCATTTCCATCCCTACTGGCCCCTCTAGAGAGTGGGCCGTCAGTGACTACCGGGCACGAGCAGGCGTGCACCAGCCCTACACCCGGACCCGCCGGTGGTCCTTGCTGGCACCATGGTCGGACGAGTGAAGTGTAGGGCTTACGGGCGTGCCTCGCAAGATGGCCCGCGACCAAAGCGTGTAACACTTGGGCCGATATCCCGGATACGAGGTGCAACATGCCAGACGACCCGACCAGCCGCATGACCGACCCTTCCACCAAGGACCCCCAGGACCTGCGGCGGCGCTTCGAGCAGCTCGAGCGCGTGCTCGGCGGCCTGGAGCCGGCCGAGGACGAGGCGCAGGGCGCGGCGCCGAGGGTCGCAGGGGGAGAGGGCGCGCCCGGGGTGCTCTCCGTCGTGGCGTTCCCGCTCGACGGCGGGCCGGGCGCGGGGAACGCCATCAGCTACCGGGCCGACGAACCGTTCCCATCGGCCAGCACCATCAAGGTCTACGTTCTGCAGGCCCTGTTGGAACGTGTGGCGGCCGGAGACGCCGACCTGGACGACGAGTTGCCGGTGAGCGCCAACGACCAGGTGTCCGGCTCGGGCATACTGAAGGCTCTCACGCCCGGGCGACGCTACACGCTCAGGGACATCGCGACCCTGATGATCGTGGTCAGCGACAACACGGCAACCAACGTCCTCATCGAGTACGTCGGCTTGGAGAACCTCAACGCCTCCATCCGGGCCCACGGCTGGCACGGCACCCGCAGCGCGGGCAAGCTGCAGCTGGCGCCCGTCGACGGCGGCCCGCGGCGCTCGCCGTCCACCACCACGGCCGCCGACCTAGCGGACTACTTCGCGCGGCTCTGGCGCGGCGAGCTCCTCCCCGCCCCCCTCACGGAGGAGGCGAAGGCCATCTACCGCAAGCAGCAGTTCTGCGAGATGGGCCGGAGCATCGGTTACGACTCGTACGACGCCTCCATCGGCGAGGCGCCGTGGCTCATCGCCTCCAAGAGCGGCTCCATCCGGGGCACGCGCAACGACGCCGGCGTGTTCGAGCCCGTGACGGCGGCCGCGCACGGCGCCAAACCGTTCGTGATCGCCATCATGACCAAGGGGTGCGTCGACGAGCGCTTCCACTCGGACAACCTCGGCGCGCGCGTCGTGGGGTGGGCGGCGGCGGAAGTCGTTAGACGCCTCGCATGACAGCCGAGCCAACCACGCCCCGGGACGATGCGGGTGGTCGAACGCCTCGCACGCCGGTTCACGCCGCCATGACCCGCTCCAACGCGATGCGCACGAGCATCTCGTCCCCCAGCGGCAACACCCACCACCGGCGGGCCATGGCCCTGTAAGAGCCCGAGGAGTCGGACACCTCGAGCAAGTTGCCGAGCCCGCAATGCTCGACGAGCTCCTTGAACTCGCCGACCGCGACGGCGGCTTCCCAGACCAAGCCCACCCGCTCGTCGGCGACGAGCACGCCGCGCCTACCTGCAACCGTGGCCTCACCGCGTATGGCGTCCATTCGACCAGCATGTGGCGGCACAGAGGTCCGCGCGTCGCATTACAGGGCTCCTGCCTACCTTGCCTAGGCAGGAGCCTAGGCTTGGGTATCGTGCGCCCATGAGCGCCATCGGCTCCCTCAACGAGACGCCGCTGCACGCGGAGCTGAAGCGCCGCGTCGCGCCGCCGGGGAGCGCCTTCGAGGTCGAGGTTGGCGGCTACGTCGTCGACGCCGTGGCAGACGGCCTCCTCATCGAGGTCCAGACGCGCCACCTCGGCAACATGCGCACGAAGCTGGCCGCCCTGCTACCCGAGAACCGGGTGCGACTCGTGCTGCCCGTCCCGCGCACCCGGTGGCTCGAGAAGGCGCATCCGGACGGGCGCATCGAGCGCCGCCGCTCCCCGAAGGCCGGGCGTGTCGAGCAGCTCTTCGCCGAGCTCGTCTACGCGCCCACGTTCCTGGCGCATCCGAACCTCGAGCTCGAGGTCGCGCTCGTCGAGGACGTGGAGGAGCGCACCTTCGTGGCCGGCAAGGCCTGGCGCAGGCACGGGTGGGTGGTGAGCGGCAGGCGGCTGGTCGCGGTCCTGGAGCGGCGGACGTTCAGCCGGCCGGAGGACCTGCTCGCTCTGCTGCCCGCCGACCTGCCGTCGGCCTTCACTACTGCGGACCACGCGGCGGCGGCGGGGCTGCCCCTCCGCCTGGCCCAACAGGCCGCGTACTGCCTGCACGAGCTCGAGCTGGTCGAGCGCGTAGGCAAGCGCGGGAACGCCCACCTGTACCGGCTCACCTGACGCCTCCCCGGGAGCTTGGCTAGGGGCCGGTGAGGCCGCCGCCCAGCGGCGCGGCGGCGAACGCCTCCTCGAGGACGTCGGGGGTCGGCGCGACGACCCGGCCGCTCCGCAGGTACACGAGCCGCGGCCGCGGCCGCACGCCCAGGGCGCGCTCCGCGGCCCTAGCGTAGTGGGCGAGCTGCAGGTAGTACCGCTCAGGAACGACCTGCCGGTCGGTCTTGTAATCGTCCAGGTACCACTCGTCCCCGACCCGGTAGAGCCGGTCGAGGACGCCCTCCCACACGGTCTCGTCGTAGCGCACGGCCAAGGGGAGCTCCGCGCGGTCGACCCCCCTCGCGCCGAGCGCGGGGAGCGCCTCGCCCACCAGCCGCCAGTAGGCACCGAGCAGCTCGATGACCTCGCCCACGAGCCGGGCGCGCTGCTCGTCGGTGAACGGGAAGAGCACTTCCTGGGCGAGCAGCGTGCGCTCGGTGTCCGCGTCATCGGGGCGCCAGTCCTGGCCGATGGCGTAATGCACGAGGGTCCCGAGCGCCCGGCCCCACCCGACCCGGCCGGCCTCGAGCTCGCCCGCCACGGCCGCTCGCTCCGGGAACGAGAGGCCGCTCCCGACTAACGGTAGGTCGCTCCCCGTGAACGACAGGTCCCTCTCGGCGAACGCCAGGGCCATCTCGTTCGCCGAGAGGGGCTCCTCCATGGCGAGCCCGTCGGACTCGTCGCCAGGGACGCGTCCCGCGGCCCCCACCCCCGCCTGGTCCGGTCCGCCGCGCAAGCGCGCGAGCGCGGTCGGGCTCATCACGGGCGGCAGCCACGGGCGCGGGTAGCGCTCGGACAGCCACGCCGCCGGCTCCGCGGCGCCCTCGACCGCGTCCGCCACGGTGGACACCGCGATCTCGCCGCCCGCCTCCGGGCCGGGGGAGTACGGATGCCGCTCGACGCGTACCCCTTCCACCGCGCCGGCGGCCTCCAACCCGAGGTCGAGGAGCGCGGCGAGCCACGGGCCGGGGCGCCGTGCCTGGCTGCCGGTCAAGACCAGGACGTCGCGGGACCGGCTCGCCGCCACGTAGAGGAGGCGGTAGCCTTCCTGCTCCGCTCGCCGCGCCGCGGCCGCCTGGGCCTCCTCGAAGCCCGGCTCCCCCGCCAGGCGCACGGCGCCCGCGCCGGGCTCCACCAGGAGCGGCTCACCGCGATCGCCGCGCCATGCGCCCGTGTCGAACACGGCGGCCAGGCGGAACTCGAGGCCCTTGGAAGCGTGGATGGTGAGCAGCCGCACACCGCCACCGCTCTGCGGCACGTCGCCGGCGTCGCCCAGCCTGGCGAGGAGGTCGAGGCGGTCGAGGAACAGGGCCACGTCGCGCGGCGCCTGGCCGGCCACCTCGAAGAGCAACGCGTCGACGTTCTCGCGGCCGCGCCTGGGCAGGTACTCCTGGAACCGTCTGCCATCCAGGATCGGCTCGCGCAGGAGGCCGGTCACCGCCACCAGGGGGGTGGCGCGCGCCAGCTCCGTCATGCGCTCGATGCGCCGCGCCACTGCGGGCCAGCGCTCGCCGATGCGGGGGAGGCGCTCTCGGGGCTCCGAGCGCGCGACGTCGGCCAGCTCGTGGAGCTCGAGACCGGCGAAGGGTCCGCGGAGGAACGGCAGCAGCCCGGAGCCCTCCGGGTCGATGCCGACGGACAGGGCGTGGTAAACGTCGCGGATCTCGCTGCGCTCGTAGTAGCCGCGCCCTTGGAGGATCACGCCCGGAACGCCCTTGGCGCGCAAGGCCACGGCCACGCGCGCCAACGCGGTATGCCCGCGCGCGATGACGGCCATCTCCTCGAAGGCGATCCCCGCGGCGTGGTGGCGGAGCAGCCGCTCGGCGAGGAGCTCGGCCTCCCGGTCGCGCAGTCGGTCGAGAGGCGCCTCGCCTTCCACGACGATGAGCTCGACGCTGCCGAGCACCCGTGCCTGGCCACCCGCGGCCGCGACGGCCGGGGCCTCGCGCTCCGTGAAGCCCTGCTCACGCCGCGCGAGGGCGGTGGTGAGGCGGTTGAGGAACGCCACGGGCGCTTGGGCGTGGCGCCTGCTCTCGCGCAGCGGCTGCTGCACCTCACCGTGCGCCTCCGCGGCTGCCAGGGCCCGGCGGAAGACCGCCACGTCGGCGTTGCGGAAGCCGTAGATGGACTGCTTCGGGTCGCCGACCAACTCGAGCTTGGCGCCGGCGGCAGCCAGGCGCTCGAAGAACTCGCCTTGGAGCGGGTTGACGTCCTGGTACTCGTCGACGAGGACGCGTGGGAAGCGCTCGACGAGGCGCAGGCGCGCCGGCTCCCGCTCCAGCAGCGTGATGGCGCGGCGCTCGACCTCGCCAGGCGCGAGGCTGGTGGCGCCGAGGCGCGCGTCGTAAGCGACGAGGGCGGCTCGGTAGAGCCGCGCGAGGGCGGCCTCCCTCTCCGTGGCGCCGAAGGTCAACTCGGGTGCGAGGGAGCGCTTCCCGAAGAGCCGCGTCAGGAGCTCCATGGCCTCGGCGCCGAGCGCCGCGGCCGCTGCGTGGAGAGGGTGCGCCTCGTCCTGCGCCAGCATGAGGATGCCGGCGCACTCCTCCTCGAAGATGGCCGCCGCCTCCCACTCGCCCAGGAGCCCGAAACCCGGGTCGAGGCCGAGGCTCGGAGCGTTCAGGCGCAGGGCCTCGATCATGAAGCCGTGGATGGTGCTGACGACGGCGCCGCCCAGCTCGGCCCTGGCCCGTTCGAAGACCGCCGCGCCCGCGGTGGGCGTGAAGAGCCCGCCGAGGTACGCACCCTCGTCGAGGACCTCGGCGAGGCCGGCCGCAACGCGTTGCCGCAGCTCGCCGGCGGCTGCGCGCGTGAAGGTCACGCCGGCGATGCGGTTCAAGGGGACGGCGGCGTCGACCAGCTCGAGGTAGCGGAGCACGAGCGATGTCGTCTTGCCCGTGCCGGCCGAAGCGACCCGTACCCTCACCGCACGCCCTCCCGGCAGAGGTCGAAGACTGGGCAAGTACGGCACACGAAGCCGGGGCTGGGCCGGACCTCGCCGCGCTCGAAGGCTGGGAGCGTCTCCTCCACCAGGCGGCGGCGGTCGACGACGCGCCGCCACTCCGGCCGCACGCCGCGCGGCGCCAGGTCGATGGGCTCCCCCCCGATCGGCCACAAGACGATGTGGGCCTCCGAGACCTGGAAGGACGGCTGCGCGAACAGCGCCCCAACGGCCCAGTACTCCGTCCAGCGGTCGCGCATGGCCTGCTCGGCGCTCCCGGCATCCCACGCGTCGCCCCAGGCGACGAAGCGGTAGATCGTCACGTTCCTACCGCCGTCCTGGAGCTCCTGTCGCTCCGTGGCGTCGAGCCTGGCGAGCGCGTACCCCCGCCGCCCGCCGAGCGTAACGCCGTACTTGAGGCGGGCGAGGCGCTCGGCATGGCGCCCGAGCCAGCCCGCGTACGCCGGATGATCCACGGCCAGGTCGACGATGCGCTCCGGCGTCAACGGCTCCGGCCCGCTGCGCACGAGGGCGGCGCGCAAGGCGCGCGCCGCGTCGGGCGGCTGTTCGACGCGCACGAGGGTCTCGCCCCAGTAGCGGAACGAGCACTCCCGGTAACGCCTCAAGCTCTCGACGTAGGGCTCGCCGAGGGCAACGGCGCTCAGGTCCGCCGTGAAGCGGGCGCCGGCGCCCAGCTCGACCGGGCTGCCTACCGGCACGGCCGGGAGGCCAGCCGGCACCCCCACCCCCATCAGGGCGGCGTCCGGCACGAACCGGCCGCCCTGGTCGCCGTGCGGCGCCGTGATCACGAGCCGGTCGGCGCGCTGCAAGAGCTCGGCGGCCACCTCCGGGCCTCGGCCCTGGAAGCGCCGCGGCAGGCCAAGGCGCTCGAAGGAGTCGCTCAGCTCGGAGCGGCGCTCCTCGGGCAGGAAATAGTCCTCCCGCTCGCCCGCGCCGTACGCCCCCTCGACGGCGCCGAGCAGGTAGGCCTTGCGGTAGCGCCGGCCGGAGGCGAGCGTGGCGTCGAGCAACGCCACACCCGCCGGCTCGCGCCGCGCTTCACGCGCGTCACGCAGCAGCGCCGCCCACCAGGCCCTGAAGCCGGGCCCTGAGCCGAGGCGCGCCGCCTCCTGCGCCTTGGCCAGCGCGTTGGCGGCGAAGGTGGGCGCCGCTCCCGGCACCGCCTCCTCGATGAGGCCACGCGCCCACGCGACCGGGTCGGAGCCGACCTCGAGCCGCCCCCGCCACCTCCGCCAGACCCCGTCCAACTCGTGAAGACGCGCGAGCTCGGTGACGGCGTCGTTGCCCGCGACCCCCGCCTCGAGCACCAGGCGCCCGAGCGGCACGAGCTCGGGAACGGCCAGCAGGCGCGAGGCGGTCGGAAGCTCCGGGAGCTCCAGGAGGTCTACGAGCGCCCGGCCCGGCCCCGCGTCGGCCAGCGCAAGCGGGGACTCGTCCATCAGTGGCACCCCGTACTCCTCGGCGAGGACCGTGAGCGCCCGCGCCCGCTCGGGCGGTGCGATGACCGCGAGGTCGAGGGGCCGGAAGCCGCCCTCGAAGAGGTCGCGCTTGAGCGAACTCATGACCCATCTCGCCTCTGTGACCGGGTTCGGGGCGACGTAACGTTCCACGACCGCGCCGGAGCGCGCCGGCAGCTCCTCGTCCGCTTCCAGGCCGGGCGGGAGGGCCGGCAACGTGAGGCGCACTGCGACATGCTTGGCGAGCCCGCGGAGGAAGCGCAGCTCGAGCGGGCCGACCTCACGCAGGCCGTCCACGATGACTAGATCGGCCCCGACCGCGCACTGCTCACGACCAACGAGGTCGACCGCGGCGCTGCGGGCGTCGTCGTAGTCCCACACGCCGCGCATGCCCGCCTGGTAGGCGCGGTAGACGGCGGCGAACCGCCGCTGCTCGCCGTCGACGGCGAGGCGCTCGTAGGCCTCCGCATCGACCGCGAAGCGCTTGGCCTCGGCTATGGCAGCGGCGAAGAGCCGCGCCTCGCCCGGCGTTGGCAGGGCGTGCCCGACCGCGTGAAGCGCCTCGACGACGCGCACGAGCCGCGCGCTGCCCACCACGAGCGGCAGGATCGCGGTCGCCTGCGTCAGCAGCCGGTAGTAGAGCTGCTGGGCGCTCATGAACTCGAAGCCGAGGGCCGCGTAACCGTTGGCCGTGAGCCGGTGCAGGACGTGGGCGCGCTGCGCGGGCAGCCCCACCCACCAGACCCGCTTGCCTGCGTCGCACGCCGCCCTGGCGGCCGCGAGCATGCGCTCCGTGCGACCCGAGCCGGGTGGGCCGACCGTGACGGCTAGCTTCACCCGGGCATCATACGAGCAGCCTGCGACGCGTCCTGACGCGCCCCCGACGCGCTAGGCGTGGTGGGGAGCGATGAGCCCGCCGGGGCCGCCGGGTCCGACTTGCGGCTAGAAGAGGGGGCGCTCCCAGGGGATGGAGGCGATGACGACGATGAACGCAAGCGTGTAGAAGATGGCGGCCTGCAGCGGAGAGTCCTTGCGCTTCGCGCGCGCCGCCCCGATATGCACGAGCACCGCTGCGATCAGCATGCCGACCAGGTGCTCCGCGACGAAGAAGCGCAGGTCGGGGTTCTTCATGGCGGCGCCCATGTTCTTGAACGCGCCGGTCGTGAGGGGGCTCAGGACCGCGTACAGGAGGATGCCGACGAGGACCTGCAGGTCGAAGAGGCCCGTGAAGAGCCGGCCGAGGTTGACCTGCGGCGGCGTCCAGCGCCCGCGCGAGGCCGCGCCCGACCAGGCGAGCACCAGGGCGGCCAGGCCGACCAGGAGCAACGCCCAGCGCAGGTAGTTATGTAGTGTCAGTACGAAGTCGTACATGAGTTCCTCCGAGAAGTCCTGTCGGACGGCCTGGCAGCGGCGCCCGGCGCGGTCTGCGACACGTGTGCCACGCTCGTTCGCGCTTCTGCGATAGAAGGGCGCCGGCCGGCGACGGACTCAAGCATCGGCCACCCTTGGCCGGGTGTCAACTCGGGTGAGGCCATCGGTTACGCTGCCTGATCGTTCATCACGGTGGCGTCACGACGCTCCCGGAGGACCGGGCGTTCGAGGAGACCCCATGACCAAGACCGCTTCCGACCGTGTTGCCGAAGCGCCTACGGCCGGCTACGACCGGCTGGGCGAGTTCCACGACCTGTTCGTCGCCGCGGCCCGCCGGCGCCTTCGTCCGGCGCTGGCGGCCGCGTTCGGTGGCCTTCGGCCGGACGCCGTCGTGCTCGACCTCGGTGCCGGCACGGGGCTCGGCGTGCGCCAGCTCGCTCAGGCCACGCGGGCGCGGGTCGTCGCGGTGGAGCCGTCGGTGACGATGCGGGCCGTGCTCCCCGCCAGGCTAGCGGACGACCCCGAGTTGACGAGCAGGGTCACGGTCGTCGCCGGGTCCGTGCCCGACGCGTTCGACGAGCTGCCGGAGGAGGTGGCTGGGTTCGTGTGCGCGCACATGCTCGGCCATGTGAGCCCCGCCGACCGCGCGCTGACCTTCTCCGCGCTGGCGGCGCGCCTCGCGGGCGGCGGGGTCGGGGTCGTCACCGTGAACGCGACGGCGGAGCCACGGTCCGAGGCGGTCGTGGAGGAGCGCCGGATCGGCGTGCACCGTTACATCGCCCGCTACCTGCCCGCCGGGGCGGACGGGCGGCCGAGCAGCGAGTACGAGGTGCGCGACGCCGACGGGCGGCTACTGCGCGCGGAGCGCTTCCCCGGCCACTGGACGCCCATCACCCCAGAGGGGTTGCGCGCCGAGCTCGTCCCTGCCGGGTGGCGTGTCACCACTCACGACCACGCGGCGACGGTGCTCATGCTCAGCCGCGAGCCCGGCCGGGGGCGGTGAGACGGGTCTCGCGCGGGGCGGCGGTGGCGCCACGGCCGAACCGCGGCTAACGGCCGCTAGCGAGCTCGCCGCCCAGCTCCTCGGCGGTGCCCACAGGCAGCCGGCAGACGCCCGCGCGGCACACGTAGGCCCGCGGCGGGCCGCCGGCCAGGGCGCCGAGGCGCCCTTCCAGGAGCGGGAGGCGCAGGAGCTCCGCCGGCGAGCTCCGCTCTACGGCCAGGACCAGCAGCCCCGGGTCGACGACGGCTTCCAGCGCGTCGCGCAGGCCCGCCAACTCCGCGCGCGACCCGCCTACGATCACGACCTCGCGCTGCTCGCCGGACTGGAGGCGCGCGAGCCGCGCGCTCGACGCCAAAGCTTGAGGCGCCTCCGCAGCCGCGGCGGCGGTCCCGGCCACGGCGGCCTCGGAGAGCGCCAAGGCCGCCGCAGCGTCGCGGTAGCGCGCCGCCCACCACGTGAGCTCCGCGGCGGCCGCGTTCTCGCTCGGGGTGGCGCCGTCCAGGAACCCCTTGGGGCGCGCGATCAGCCGCGCGTCGCCCTCGGCAACGCTGAAGAAGCCGACGCCGGAGCCGTCCGCGAAACGTGCCGCGACGGCGTCAGCCAGCTCCAGCGCCCAGGCGAGCTGGCGCCCGTCGAGCGTGGCGCGGTGCAGGGCGACGAGGCCGAGGCCCAGGTAGGCGTAGTCCTCGAGCAGCCCCTCGACGCGGCGCTCGCCGGCGCACGACGAGTGCCAGAGGCGCCCGTCGACCCACAGGCGCTCCCTGATCGCGTCCGCCGCCCTGGCCGCCACCGAGGCGAGGCGCCGCTCCCCGAGCGCCACCGACGCGTCGGCCAGGGCACCGATGGCCAGGCCGTTCCAGGAAGCGAGGACCTTGTCGTCCGTGGCCGGCTTGGGCCGGAGCGCGCGGCGGGCGAGCAGCCGTTCGCGCGCGCCTTCCAGCAGACGCTCGACTCCCACCGCGTCCGTGGTGGTCGCCGCGTCTGTCGTGGTCGCCGCGGCCACCGCCGCCACGCTCGCGGCGCAGCGCGGCACGTCGCCTAGTGGGGCGCCGACTACGTGCCGGCCACCGGTCCCGCCCCAACCGATGCCGTAGCGCTGCGCCGCGAGCCGCGCGACCTCGCCCCCCAGGGCGTCGTCGAGCTCGGCGCGGGTCCAGACGTAGTACTTCCCTTCCTCCCCTTCGGACTCGGCGTCGAGCGCGCTATAGAAGGCGCCGTCCTCCGCCGTCAGGTCGCGCTCCAGCCAGGCGACCGTTGCGAGCGCGACCCGCCGGTACCGCTCCTCGCCCGTGAGTCGGAAGGCGCCGGCGTAGGCGCGAACGAACGCCGCGTTGTCGTAGAGCATCTTCTCGAAGTGCGGGACGCGCCAGCCGGCGTCGACCGAGTAGCGGAAGAAGCCCCCGCCCAACTGGTCGAAGATGCCGCCTGCCGCCATCGCGTCGAGGGCGCGCAACGCCACGCCCCTGCCGGCGTCGTCACCGGCCTCGAGGAGCAAGCGGAGCGCTTCGTGAAGGGGAAACTTCGGGGCGCCGCCGAAGCCGCCGTTCTCGGCGTCCTCCATGGCGACGAGCCGAGCCACGGCCGCCCGCGCCACCTCGGCGCCATCAGCCTCCCCCGGTGCGAACCCGGGAGCCTCTAGGCGCCTCAGCGCGGTCCCCAGGTCGGCGGCGGCGGCGAGCACGTCCGCGCGCCTGTCGCGCCAAGCAGCGGCGAGCGAGGCGAGCACCCGCCGGAAGGACGGCATGCCGGGGCGGTCTTCCGGCGGGAAGTACGTGCCGCCGTAGAAGGGCTCGCCGCTCGGCGTGACGATCACCGTGAGGGGCCAGCCGCCGCTCCCCGTCATGGCCTGGACGGCCGCCATGTAGACGGCGTCGACGTCCGGTCGCTCCTCCCTGTCCACCTTGACGTTCACGAACTCGCGGTTCATGACCTCCGCCACCGCTGGGTCGCGGAACGACTCCCGCGCCATGACATGACACCAGTGGCAGGAGGAGTAACCGATGGACAGGAGCATGGGCTTGTCCAGCGCCCGCGCGTCCTCGAAGGCGGCGGCGCCCCACGGGTACCAGTCGACCGGGTCGTGCGCGTGCTGGCGCAGGTACGGGCTCGGCTCGCCTGCCAGACGGTTGCGGCTGCTCATGGGGCGAGCCTAACGCCGCCGACCCCGAGCGAGCGAGCAGGACGCCGGCGCTCCGGCCGCGGTCGCGGGTCCCAAACGCTTGGCGGCGGCGCGCCCCTTATGTTGGGGGACACGCCGCCGCCGTTTGGCGCGCGCCGGGGTCCGCGACGCAACGGGAAGGGGAAGGCCAATGCGCCTCGCCTCCAGCGCGCATGATCAAGCTACCGTCGGGCCGCTGACGAGCCTCTTACACCGCCCTGCCCGCGCTCGTCATCACGAACTTGGAACGTGGGCGGGGCGCGGAATCAGAAGGCGGGCAGGTTCTCCGGGTAGGTGAGCACGGCGGCGCCGTCGATGATGCCGTTCAGGAGGGCGTCAGCGGCGGTGGACACGACGAGCTCGCGAGCCGACCCCTCGACCTCGCCGAGCGGCCTGACGCGCGCGGGCGTGTGGTCGTAGACGAGGACGAGGTGGTAGCCGAACTGGGTCTGTACGGGCCCGACGCTCTCGCCGACCGGCGCGGCCACCACCGCGGCCTCGAACTCCGGCACCATGGCGCCGAGCCCGAAGCAGCCGAGGTCGCCGCCACGGCTCTTGGTGCCGTCCGTGCCGAACTCGGCGGCCAGCTCCCCGAAGTCGGAGCCGAGCGCGAGCCTGGTGAGCAGGTCGCGAGCGGTGGCCTCCTCCGGTACGAGGATGTGCTTGGCGCAGTACTGCTCGGGCTGCGTGAAGCGCGTGCGCTCGGCCAGGTAGCGCACCCGCACCTGGTCGTCGGTCACGCCGGCGGCGGCCTCGTCGTGGACGGCGGTGAGGAGCTGCTGGATGAGGTCGGACTCCTCGATCATCGAGACGAGGGCCGCCTCACCAGGGAAGCCGGCCTGGCGGACGACCGCGTCGAACTCCTCGCCCTCGGCGAGGCCGGCCTTGACGCTCTCCAGGGTCGACTCGAGCTTGTCGGCGTCCGGCGTGAGGCCGCGGCGCCGCGCCTCGGCCACGAGCGCGACTTCCTGCGTCCGCTGGTCGAGGTAGTAGGGGATCAGGCTCCAAAGGCTCGCCGCGAACTCCTCGCTGTACGGTTGGCCTTGCTGGGCGGCGACGCCGCGAAGCGTAACGCCGAAGCGCCAGGCGAAGTCGCTGGCGCGCTCTTCGTAGGCGCCGAGGCGCAGGACGACCGGGTCGGTGGGGGCGGCGCCGGCTTCGGTCCCGGTCTGGGCGAACGCTCCGGAGAGGAGGAGGGACGTCGCTAGGAGCGCAAGGGTTTTGAGTGCGCGGCGGGAGGCCGGGAGTCGAGTCATGGCAGGCAGGCTAACACCTGCGCCTCACCCGTATGGCTCGCCCGACCGGCCCGCAGACCGGCCCCGGCGGCGGCACGCCTGCGCCTAGGCGAGGGCAGGGTGTCGACCCGCGCCGCGGTCGGCCTAGGCCGTGTCTTGACCGAGGCCTTTGAGCTCCTCGTACAGGCGCCTCTGCTCCGCGCTCAACTGCTCCGGCACGCCGACGCGCACCTCGGCGAACTCGTCGCCGCGGCCGTCGGCCGTCGGCCAGCCCTGGCCGCGCAGCCGCAGGACCCGCCCGCTGGATGAGCCGGCGGGCAAGGTCATGTCGACCTCGCCGTCGAGGGTCGGCACCCTGACGGTGCCGCCCAAGGCCGCCAGGTAGTCGGGGACGCGGAGCTTGACGCGCACGGAGTCGCCTTCGACCGTGAAGGTCGGGCTGGGCAGGTGACGCACGTGCAAGATGAGATCGCCTCCGCCGGGGGCCTGCCCGCGGAGCCTCAACTTGGCGCCGTCACGCGTGCCCTTCGGGATGGTGACCTCGAGGCTCTTGTCCCCGACGCGGATGGAGGTCGGACCGCCGCGGTAGGCGTCCAACACGCCGACGTCGAGGCGCGCCTCGACGTTCTGTGGCCGGGGCGACCCGAAGTCGAACGGGTCGCTCCTGACGGAGCGGCCGCCGAAGTCGCTCGAGTACACGGCGTGGCCGCCGGCGCCGCCGAAACCGCCCGCGCCACCGAAGAGCGACTGGAAGAAGTCGGAGAAGCCTGCGAACTCCTCCGGGGACGCTTCGCGGAACCGCGCGCCGCCGTACTGCTGGCCGGCCTGCTCGAAGGGCGGTGGGGAGCCAGTGCCGTACTGGTCGTAGAACTTGCGCTTCTCCTCGTCGGAGAGGACCGTGTAGGCCTCGTTGATCTCCTTGAAGCGCTCCTCCGCGCCCTTGTCGCCCGGGTTGCGGTCCGGGTGATGCTTGGCCGCGAGCTTGCGGAAAGCGCGACGGATCTCCTCCAGCCCGGCGTCCTTGGCGACACCCAACGTCTTGTAGTAGTCCTTGAAGGCTGCCACGTCGTCTCCTAGGCGCCGGGGGCTCGAGCGGTCGCCCGCGGTGCTCTTCCAGCCCCCGTCACGCCGCCGCTCGCTTCAGTTCTCAGTTCGCGTCGCTGTCGGCCACCACGACGACGCGGGCAACGCGTATCAACCGGTCGCCCTGGAGGAAGCCCGGCTCGAACACCTGGAAGATGGTACCCGGCGTCCGGCCCGGGCCGGACGGAACGGTGCTCAACGCCTCGTGCACCTGCGGGTCGAACTCCTCGCCGACGGTCCCCGTGCGCCTGATGCCCAAGTGGGCGAGTTGCCGCTCGAGGTTCTCCTTGACGAGCTTCACGCCCGCGACGATGCCGCCCTCGTCCTCGGTCGAGGCCGCGGCGGCGAGGGCGCGTTCCAGGTCGTCATACACCGCCAGCACCGGCATGATGGTCTCGTCCTTGCCCTGATCGCGGGCCTGCTGGAGCTCGCCTTGCTGGCGACGGCGCATCGTCTCCATCTCGGCCCGGTACCTGAGCGCACGGTCCTTGGCCTCCACGAGCTCCTGCTCCAGTGCCGCGGTCTTCTCGCGGACGCGTCTCAGCTCGGTGCGTAGTATGTCGGCCTCCGTGTCCTGGGCATCCGCCTGCGTGGTCTCTTGGCTTTCCCGGTCCGAGGACGCTTGCTCCCAACCGGCCGTGCTCGTGCGTTCGTCCTGATCGGTTCTCATGCTGGATCGCCGTTCCTCATGTCACTGCTCCTCTCGTCGAACCTCGTCCTTCGGGGGAACGCGTCGCCGGCCGCTCATGACGTTAACGGCGAGGCCTGGCCGCGTGCAGATGACCAGGCCTCGCTCGACCGGCGGCATGCGCCTCGCGCCTCAACCGGCGGGCTTGAACTCCGCGTCGATGACGTCGTCGCCGGCAGGCCCCTGGTCGTCTCCCGACGGACCCGCGTCCGGCTGGGACGCGCCGCCCTGGGCTGCCTGGGCGAAGGCTTGCAGCTTGTCGCCGAGGTCGCGGCCGATGCTCTCCAGGCGCTCCTTGGTGGTGAGCTCGGAGCCGAGCGCCTGCTGCGCCTCGGCGATGAGGTCCTCGACGGGCTTCTTCTGCTCCGGCGTGGCGCTGGTGGCCTCCTCGAGCGTCTTGCTCGCCGTCAGCCTGAGGCCGTCGAGTTGGTTCTTGGCCTCGGCCAGCTCCTTCGCCTTGAGGTCGGCCTCGGCGTTGGCGGCGGCGTCCTTGACCATCCGCTCCACCTCGTCCTCGCTCAGGGTCGTGGTGTTCTGGATGGTGATGCTGGCTTCCTTGCCGGTGGACTTCTCCTTGGCCGTGACGTGCAGGATGCCGTTGGCGTCGAGGTCGTAAGTTACCTCGATCTGCGGCATGCCGGCCGGCATGGGCGGGATGCCCTCGAGGTTGAAGCGGCCGAGCGACTTGTTGGCGCTCGCCATGGACCGCTCACCCTGCAGCACGTGGATGGGCGCGGTCGTCTGGTTATGGTCGGCGGTCGAGAAGGTCTCGGACTTGCGCACGGGGACCGTCGTGTTGCGGTCGATCAGCTTGGTGAACACGCCGCCCTTCGTCTCGATGCCGAGGCTCAGGGGGGTGACGTCGAGGAGCACGATGTCGTCGACGGTGCCGGTGAGCACGCCCGCCTGCACGGCGGCGCCGAGGGCCACGACCTCGTCGGGGTTGACGGACTGGTTCGGCTCCTTGCCGAGGATGTCCTTGACGATCTTCTTGACGGCCGGGACGCGCGTGGAACCGCCCACGAGGATGACCTCGTCGATGTCTGACGCCTTCAGCTTCGCGTCGGCCAGCGCCTGCTCGAGCGGCCCGCGCACGCGCTTGAGCAGCGGGGCGATGAGCTCCTCGAAGCGGGAGCGGGTCAGCTTGGCCTCCAGGTAGAGAGGCGCGTTGGAGGCGGGGTCCATGGCGATGAAGGGTAGGGAGATGGTCGTCTCGGGCAGCCCGGAGAGCTCGATCTTGGCCTTCTCGGCCGCCTCGATGAGCCGCTGCAGGGCCTGCTTGTCCTTGCGCAGGTCGACGTTGTACTCCTTCTGGAAGTCGTCGGCCAGCCACTGGACGATGGCGTAGTCCATGTCGGAGCCGCCCAGGTGCGTGTCGCCGCTGGTCGAGCGGACCTCGAACACGCCGTCGCCGACCTCGAGGACGGAGACGTCGAACGTGCCGCCGCCCAGGTCGAAGACGAGGACCGTCTCGTTGCCCTTCTTCTCGAGGCCGTACGCGAGGGCCGCCGCCGTGGGCTCGTTGACGATGCGCAGCACCTCGAGCCCGGCGATCCGGCCGGCGTTCTGGGTGGCCTCGCGCTGGGAGTTGTTGAAGTACGCCGGCACGGTGATCACGGCCTTGGTGATGGGCGACCCGAGGCGTTCGCTCGCGTCGGCGACGAGCTTGCGCAGGATCATCGCCGAGATCTCCTCCGGCGTGTACTGCTTGCCCTCGACGACGAAGCGCACACCGCCGTCGTCGCCACGCACGACCTCGTACGGGGCGCGTTCGGCCTCGTTCTTGACCTCGTCCCACGTGCGACCGATGTAACGCTTGATCTCGAAGAGCGTGCCCTTGGGGTTGAGCACGGCCTGGCGCTTGGCCACTTGGCCGACGAGGCGCTGCTCGCCCTTGAAAGCCACGACGGACGGCGTGGTGCGGCTGCCTTCCGCGTTCACGAGCACCACGGGCTCGCTGCCTTCCATGACCGCGATGACGCTGTTGGTCGTTCCGAGGTCTATGCCTACGGCTTTTGCCATGTTGTAGAGCTCCTCACTTGGCTGGGAATCGTCTCGACCGGCTCATGCCCTCGCCCCGAGCATGCAAGCTCGAGTGCGCGGACAGGCGTGAACCCGTCACTGACGGGGAGTATATCCAGCATGGCGATGTCGTGTCAAGAGATGTGAGTGTACTTATATCAACTTTCCCGCCGCGAGCCTCGCCCGGCCACGCTACCGGCGTTCAGGCGCCCGGCGCGCGGTCGTACCAGCGCATGCCGAACTGCACGGCCGCCGGCCGACCGGCCGACCCGTCCCGTACGAACCGGCCGCTGTCCCACGGCCCGGTCTCGTCCACTACGACGAACTCGCCGTCCCGCAACAGCTCGATGACCCCGATGTCCGTGGCGTTCTCGCCGGAGAGCGCGCGCAGGCCGGAGCCGTCGCGCACCAGCTCGAGCCGCCCCCACGGCTCGCCCGACTCGAAGACGCCGGCCATGAGCGCCGCCTCGTCGTCGGTCGGCGGGGTGCCGTGCGCGAACGGGGGCGCGCCGAGCGGCAGGCCCAGGTAGGCGTTCACGGCCGCGTACCACAGGCGCTTCACCGGCACCTCGTCGAGGTTGGCCAGCACCGCCACGCCGAGGTCCAGCTCCGGCACCGTGCCGACGTGCGACGAGATGCCCTTGAGCGACCCGCCGTGGCGCCTCAGGGTCAGGCCGTTGAAGCGCTCGCGCAACATCCAGCCGAGACCGTAGCCCGTTAGGTGCTCGGCCCACGCGCGCGAGCGCCACAGCTCGCCGAGCGCCTCCGGGGCGACGGCGAGGCGGCCGGGCTCCGGCCTGAGCAGGTAGCGCAAGTAGGTGCCCAAGTCCCTGGCGCTCGCCTTCAGGAAGCCCGTGGCGAGGTAGGCGGGCGCCTCCTCCCACTGGGGCGAGTGGATGACTTCCCCGCCTGGCGTGCTCGTGTACAGCTCCGTGAGCCTGCCCGTCGCCCGCGCGCCGGCGGTGTCGAACCGCGCGCTCAGACCCAGCGGGGCGAGCACCTCCCGGCTCACGACCGCCGGGTACGCGTCGCCGGTGGCGGCCTCGATTACGGCGCCGAGGAGCCCGTAGCCGTCGTTCGAGTAGCTCACCACGCTCCCCGGGGCGGCCAGGGCCGGCCGCGTCTCGGACGCCAGGTAGGCGACGAGGGCGGGGTAGTCGTCAACCCGCGGGGCACCCGTGTAATCGCGCGCGTTGAAGGCCTCGGACGGGTCGCCGACCTGGCTCGGGTAGATGGCGTAGTCGAGGCCGCGCACGGGCGGGAGCCCGCTCGTATGGCTCGCGAGGTGCCAGATGCGCACCGGCGCCTCCGGCGTGAGCCCCGGGTAGGCGAACCCCGGCAGGTAGCGCGTGACGGGGTCCTCCAGGCTCAGCACGCCCCGCGCCTCGAGGGCGAGGAGCGTGAGCGCCGTGAACGCCTTCGTGACGGACGCCAGGCCGAAGAGCGTGTCCATGTCGGCCGCGGCGGCGGCTTCGCGGTCGCGGTGGCCGAAGGCCCGGCCGTAGGCGGTCTCGCCGCCGCGCACGATGGTGACGGCCGCCCCGGGCACCTTGTGCCGGGCCATGAACTCCTCGGCGAAGGCGTGGAAGCGTTCCAGCCAGCCGGCCGCCGGTTCGGTCACCTGTCCCATGTCAGCGTCCCTCCTCGACGGCCAAGGCGTCGCGGACGGCGTCGCCGAGGAAGTTGAAACCTAGCACCACGAGCATGATCACGGCGCCCGGGAACACCGAGTACCACCAGGCGTTGAAGATGTACTGCTGGCCGCGGTTGATCATCGTTCCCCAGCTCGCGAGCGGCTCCTGGATACCGAGGCCGAGGAACGAGAGCGTCGCCTCCGAGAGGATGGCGCCCGCGATGCCGAGCGAGCCGATGACGATCATCGAGGCGAGGGCGTTCGGCATGACGTGGCGCAAGATGACGCCGACGTCGCGCAGGCCGAGCGCCTTGGCGGCCACCACGTACTCCCGCTCCCTCACCCGCAGCACCTCGGAGCGCATGACGCGCGCCTCCCCCGGCCAACTTATGAGCCCGAGCGCCAGGAAGATCGTGGTGGCGCTCGAGCCGAAGATCGCGACGACCACGATGAGGAAGAGCAGGCCGGGTATCGCGAAGAACACGTCGGTTATCCGCATGATGAGGTTGTCGACCCACCCGCCGAAGAAGCCGGCGGCCGCGCCCAACGTGATGCCGACGAGGAGCGCGATCCCCTCGGCGATTATCCCGATGCTCATGCTGATGCGGGCGCCGTAGACGATGCGGGAGAAGAGGTCGCGGCCGAGCTCGTCCGTGCCGAACCAGAACTGGCCGCTCGGCGGCACGAGCCTGGCGGTGGCGATGCGCTGCGTCGTCGGGTCGTATGGGGCGATCTGCGGGGCGAAGACGGCGACGAGGGTGAACACGAGGATGATCACGAGCCCGATCAGGCCCAGACGGTGCCTGGAGAAGGCGCGCAGGCGGCGGAAGCGCGAGGCGCGCCCGGCGCTCGTCGCGGCGGTGTTGGAGGCGCTCATGCGTACCGGATCTGCGGGTTGATGACCGCGTAGAAGATATCGACGACGATGTTGACCGCCACGAAGAGCAGCGCCCCGAACACGAGGGTGCCGATGATGACGGGGGCGTCGCGGCGCGAGATCGCCGTGACGACGGCGCGGCCGAGGCCCGGCCAGTTGAAGACGGTCTCCGTCACGACGGAACCGCCGAGAAGATAGCCGACGTCGAGACCGATGATGGTCACGACGGGGATCATGGCGTTGCGCAACTCGTGCCTGAAGATGACGCCCGGCTCACCCAAGCCCTTCGAGCGGGCCGTGCGCGAGTAGTCCTTGCGCCGCTCCTCGAGGAGCGAGGAGCGCATGACGCGCGCGATCGTCGCGGAGAGCTGCGTGCCGAGCACGAGGGCGGGCAGGACGAGGTAGAGCGGGCTCCCGCCGCCGTAGCCGGCGACCGGGAAGAGCGCGATGCCGTAGGTGTCCTGCGTCAGGAAGATCTTGGCGAGGACCGCCTGCCAGAACACGGGCATGGCCACGCCGAGCAGCGCGATCAGCATGAGGGTGTGATCGATCCACGTGTACTGGTAGCGCGCGGCCAGGATACCGGAAGGGATGCCGATGAGGATCGCGACGACGAGGGCGGCCGACATGAGCTGCAGGGTTCGGGGGAAGCGGTAACCGATGATGCCCGTCACCTGCTCGTCGAGCACGAAGCTCTTGCCGAGGTCGCCGCTCGCCGTCTTGACGAGGAAGCGGCCGTACTGAACGATCCAGGGGTCGTTGAGCCCGAGCGAGTCGCGCACCCGCTCGATGGTCGCCGGGTCGGCACGCTTGTACTGCTCGCCCATCACGGCCCTGACAGGGTCGCCGGGCATGAGGTACGTCAGCAGGAAGATGATCGTGAAGACGCCGAGGAGCGTGGGGATCGCCCACAGGCCACGGCGAAGAACGTACTGGAACATGCGAGCGCGTCCTCTCGGGCCTCACGGACCGGCGCGCGGCGCGCCCCGTGTCCTTGGACCGAGGCGGGGCGGCCGACCCAACTCCCGCTAGCCGGCCGCCCCGCCTGGTGCAACCGGGTCGCCTCTACCTCGACGGGTGGAGGCGACCCGCGCTCCTTTACTTCTTCTCGATGGTCCAGAGCGGCGAACGGTAGGTGCCGGCCGCGGAGACCTGGAAGTTCTCGATGTTCGGCTTCACCAGGTACGAGACCTTGGAGTAGCCGGAGACGATCCACGGGGCGTCGGCCATGATCAGCTCGTGCGCCTGCAGGTAGATGGCCTCGCGCGCCACGGGGTCGCTCTCGGCCCTGGCGGCGTCGAGGAGGGCGTTCACCTCGGGGACGTCGTACTTCGTGTCGTCGCGACCGTGCGCGAAGAGGAAGTCGAAGACCTCGCTCGGATCGAGGAAGTCGGAGCTCCAGCCGGAGAGGAAGAGCTTGACGTCGGGCTCGCCGACGTGCGACCAGTACGTGCTGTTGTCTTCCTTCTGCAGGTTGATCTGCACGCCGATCTGGGCGAGCATGTCCTGGACCGCGATGTTGGGGGCGTCGGAGGACGAGCCGTAGTAGAAGAGGGTGATCGGCTCGAGGCCTTCGCCGTTCGGGTAGCCGGCCTCGGCGAGGAGCTCCTTGGCCTTCTCGAGGTCGTACGCGTAGCCCTGGACGTTCGCGGCCGGCATGTCGGGCGGGAGGACGCCGAGGTTGCCCGGCACGCGGGCGCCTTCCATCAGGACGTTCCAGAGGAGGTCGCGGTCGATGGCGTAGTTGAAGGCTTGCCGCAGCTTGACGTTGTCGCCGAACGGCGGCTCCGTCATCTTGAAGCCCCAGTAGGCCACGTTCAGGCCGGCGCCCTCATGGTAGTCGGCGGCGAACTCGTTCTTGATCGACTGGAGCTGGCCGTCGGGGAAGCTCACGAGGACGTCGAGGTCGCCCTGGCGGTACATGAGCAGGCCGGTCGTGTCGTCCGGCACGTTCCAGAACGTCACGCCGTCGAGGCTGGGGCGGCCGTCCCAGTAGTCGGGGTTGGCCTTGAGGACGAGCTGGTCGTCGCGCGTCCAGCGGTCGAACATGAAGGCGCCCGTGCCGACGGGCTTGTTGGAGAGGTCGGAGCCGAGCGCGTCGAGCGCTTCCTTGGGGACCACGTAAGCGTTGACGAGGTCGGCGAGGAAGCGGTGGTTGGGGGTGCTGAGCGTGAGGGCGACCGTGTAGTCGTCCACGATCTCGAAGCCGGCCCACTCGTCGGTCTCGCCGGCCAGGACCGCGTCGGAGCCGCTCACGGCCGACACGTACTCGGGGTGCTCCGAGATCGACGTGTCTTCCGTGAGGAAGCGCTGGAGCGACCACAGGACGTCGTCGGCCTTCATCTCGCGGTCGGCGTAGGTCACGCCGGGGGCGGCGTGGAAGAGGACTCCGTGACGGAGGTGGAACGTGTAGGTCAGACCGTCGTCGGAGATGTCCCACGACTCGGCGAGCGCCGGGATGATGTCGCCGCTGTTGCCGTCGAACGTCGTGAGGCCTTCGAGCACGTTGACCAGGATCTGGCGCGTGGCGGTCGTGGTCGAACGCCAGGCATCGAGGTGCTCCGGGTCGGCCTTGATCGGATAGTTCAGCGTACCGGCGGCCGATGCGCTCCCGATGAGGGTGAGCACGGCGGCGGCGATAAGCAGAAGGCGGCGATGTAGCACAGGCTTCTCCTCCCAGGCGCCCGTTTTGGCACGGGCACCGCTTCGTTCCGTCACGGCCGATCCGGCTACCGGGCACCGCTTACGGGGGCAACGGCACTGCAATCCCTGCAGCCGGCGGGACGCCGGCGAGAGACGGACGAAGTGGGCGAAGTGTATCAAAGTGCACAGGCGCGGTAAAGGTCACACTCTTCGGGGAACCTTCACCAGGACGCGAGCTTCGCGCTCGCGGTATCCTCCTCGCGAACCAGCCTCGAGGACCCGGCGCCGCGCTCGAGCGGCGGCGCACGCAGCTCGGGGCAGCGGAGGTCGCATGCTCTTCCTGATCGTGGCTCACGACGGCACAGACGCCGGCGCCAAGGAGCGCCGCGCGGCCGCACGCCCATCTCACCTAGTGAGCGCCAAGGAGCGCTTCGACGCCGGCGGCATGCCCATCGGCGGCGCCATCCTGGACGCCGCCGGCGCGATGATCGGCTCCGCGCTTGTCGTAGAGGCGGCCGACGAAGCCGAGGCGCGCGCCATCGTCGAGAACGACCCGTACACGAAGCAGGGCGTCTGGGTCAGGTACGACGTCTGGCCCTTCAAGCGCGCCTTCTGAGGGCCGGCGCGGACCTTCCGGGGCCGCCTGTCGGCACCCCCGGTAACGCGGAAGAGGGGGGGGGGGGCCCCCCCCGCCCCCCCCCCCCCCCCCCCCGCCCGGCGCCGCCCCCCCCCCCGGCCCCCCCCCCCCCCCCCCCCCGCCCCCCCCCCCCCG